>JAJEHK010000131.1 GCA_022823765.1 Alphaproteobacteria bacterium
AACCCGCAGCACACCATCCGGGCCGGCATGACAACGATTGTGAAGCTTCCGCTGGCGACCGTTCCCAGCCACTTCCTGTCGCCTTCGATCCTGTCTCTCGATGACTCGGGCACTCTGGGCGTCAAGATCATCAGCGAGGAATCGACGGTTCGATTTCTGCCGGTGACGATCATTTCTGCCGAATCCGACGGATATCACGTCTCCGGACTTCCCGAACGGGTGACGCTCATCACCGTCGGTCACGAATTCATCACCGATGGTGAAGCCGTCATTCCGGTCCACGTCGACAGCTTTTCGGGGACGTTGTGAACGCCCTTATCAACGCAGCGCTCGACCATCCCCGTACGGTCCTGCTCACCCTCGTGCTGCTCCTGGTCGTCGGTGTGTCGGTCTACGTCGCAATTCCGAAAGAGTCCGATCCTGACATCAACATCCCCATCATCTACGTGTCGATGCACCACGAGGGAATCTCGCCCGATGACGCGGTCAGCCTTCTGATCAAGCCCATGGAACAGGAGCTGCGCGGCATCGAGCATGTCAGTGAAGTCAGGTCGACGGCGTATGAGGGCGGCGCCAATGTCACTCTTGAATTCGAAGCGGGATTTGATCCCGATACCGCCCTGGAAGATGTCCGGGCCAGGGTAGACATCGCCAAGACCGACCTGCCTGACGACACGGATGATCCCACTGTGCACGAGATCAACCTGTCGCTGTTTCCCGTACTCGTCGTGAACCTGTCGGGCAACGTGCCGGAACGGACCATGTTGCGTCTGGCCCGCACGCTCAAGGACAACATCGAGGGTGTCAGTGAGGTTCTCGAGGCCGTCATCAAGGGAGACCGCGAGGAGGTCATCGAGGTCATCGTCGATCCGGTCGTCCTGGAGAGCTACCGGCTCAATGTCGTGGAGATCGCGCGGGACATCAGCCGGTCCAACCGGCCGGTGGCCGTCGGTTTGATGGATACCGGCGCCGGACAGTTCGCAATCAAGGTCCCCGGGCTTATCGACGACGTGGATGACTTCCTGGGTCTGCCCCTCAAGATCGAGGGCGATGCGACCGCCAATGTCGGCGAACTGGCAGAGGTCAGGCGGACGTTCAAGGATGCCCGGGTCCATGCACGGGTGAAGGGTGAGCCGGCACTGACCATTGAAGTGTCCAAGAGAACCGGCGAGAACATCATCGAGACCATCGAAAAGGTGAGGGCTGTCGTGGCGGCAACAAGCGCCGGCTGGCCGCCGAGCGTCAAGGTCGCCTTCTCGAGGGACGAGTCAAAGGGCATCCGGCTCATGCTGGCCGATTTGCAGAACAACGTGCTGACAGCCGTGCTTCTCGTGATGGTCGTGATAGTGTGGTGTCTGGGCTGGCGATCGGCCGCCCTTGTCGGTGTTGCCATACCGGGGTCGTTCCTGACCGGAATCCTGGTTCTTGCGATTGCCGGCCTGACCCTCAACATCGTCGTGTTGTTCAGCCTCATACTCGCGGTCGGCATGCTCGTCGATGGTGCCATTGTGGTGACTGAGTATGCCGACAGGAAGATGTCCGAAGGCCTCGATCGCCGCGAGGCCTACTTTGCCGCCGCCTCCCGCATGGCCTGGCCGATCACCGCTTCCACCCTGACAACACTCGTGGCTTTCTTTCCCCTCATGTTCTGGACGGGAATGGTCGGCGAGTTCATGAAGTACCTGCCGATCACCCTGATTGCCGTTCTCTCCGCGTCGCTTGCCATGGCGCTCATCTTCGTGCCCACCCTGGGGTCGTTGTTTGGCAAGAGTACCGGGCATGACAGCGACCAGGCACGGGCCCTGTCGGAGGATTCTGGCGGCAGCCTCGATGGCGTGCGTGGCTTTACCGGTCTCTATCTCGGGACTCTGCGCGTCCTGCTGCGCCACCCGGTCAAGGTTCTCCTGGTTTCGGTCCTGTTGCTGGCCGGAGTGCAAGTCGCCTACGCCCGCTACGGCAACGGTGTCGAGTTCTTTCCCGATATCGAACCCGAAAGGGCGGCATTCCAGATTCATGCCAGGGGCAACCTCTCCACGGCGGAAAAGGACAGTCTGGTTCGCGAGGTCGAGGACCGGTTGCTCGACATGAACGAGTTCGAGACGATCTTCGTGGCATCGGGCGGCAGAGAGGACAACCGGGGAGCGGAAGACGTCATCGGAACGGTCAACGTGGAACTCATCGACTGGTCGTTGAGACGTTCCGCGTCCGCCATTTTCGAGGAGGTCCTCGAGAGACTCGCGGGCCTTGCCGGCATCCATGTCGAATCGCGCGGGCAGAGGCGGGGCCCGCGATCTGCGAAACCGATCAAGATTCAGGTGTCGTCGAGCGATCCGCTGCTGCTGGAAAGAGCGGTTGCCACCCTGCGCGATCATCTCGGCGAGGTGGATGGACTGAGGGATATCGAGGACAGCCGCCCGATCCCGGGAATTCAATGGGAGGTCGTTGTCGATCGCACCCAGGCGGCGAAGTTCGGGGCGGACGTCGGCTCGGTCGGCTCGATCATCCAGCTCGTGACCAGGGGGTTGCGCATCACCACGGTGCGTCTCGATGATTCGAATGAAGAGATCGATGTCCTGGCCCGGTTCCCGGAAGACATGCGCACCCTTGACGGACTTGACCAGCTTCGCGTCGAGACCCCTCTGGGACACGTGCCGATCAGGAATTTTGTGGAGCGCTCGGCCAGGCCAAGGGTCGGCAGGATTCAGCGGGTGGACGGCGAACGTGTCATGACCATCGAGGCCGATATCAGGGAAGGGGTCCTGGCCGATTCCCTGGTGCGTGATTTGCAGGCATGGCTGGAAACGGTCGAACTCGGACCCGGCGTCGAGGTTGAATTCCGCGGTGACAATGAACGTCAGGAAGAGGCATCCGAGTTCCTGCTCAAGGCCTTCATCGTCGCGATCTTCATGATGGCCATCATTCTCGTCACGCAGTTCAACAGTTTCTATTCGGCCTTCCTCATCCTGACTGCGGTGATCATGTCGACAGTCGGGGTCATGATCGGCCTTCTGGTAACCGGCAAGCCCTACGGCATGATCATGTCGAGCATCGGCGTCATTGCTCTCGCCGGCATTGTGGTCAACAACAACATCGTTCTCATCGACACCTTTGACAGGCTGCGCCGCACGATCGGTGATCCCGTTGAAGCCATCCTGCGAACCGGGGCGCAGCGCCTCAGGCCGGTACTCCTGACCATGGTCACGACCATTCTTGGACTCATGCCCATGGTGCTTCAGGTCAACATCGATTTCGTCACCCGGGAGGTCAGCGTGGGAGCGCCCTCGACCCAGTGGTGGGTCCAGCTGGCTAGCGCCATCGTGTTCGGTCTGGCATTCGCCACGGTCCTGACGCTGATTGTTACGCCGTGCGCCCTGATGGTGCGCGAAAACGTCGGCGGCTGGCGCCAGGCCCGGAAGGCACGCCGTTCCGGAGGCGCGGCGCTGGAAGCGGCACAATGATTCTCCTCGTCCGGAGGCAATGATCTGTGGTCGGACGCCGGACCCGGTGGGTCGCAGCGGCAATTGTCGCTCTGCTGGCCGCATACACGGTTGCCTGGCACGGCCTCGCGCTGAGACTCGAAGGAGTCCTGGAAGAGGCGGCGGCGCCATCTCCGGAGAAGGACTGGTATGCCTCCTGGAAACGGCTTGAAGCGGGCGGCTTCCCCTTTTCCATGCGCATGACAGCGCAACAGCCGACCATTGTCTGGGGGCGTGGCGGTGAGAAGGCCATATGGCAGGCGCCGGAACTCGTCATTGTCACGAATCCGGTGAACCCGTCAGGCGTGTCGCTGGCGCTGCCCATGAGGCAGGAACTTGCCGTCGAAACACCCTCGCGCCGTGATGTCGTTGACATCGCCTTGACTCATGGACGCGCCGCAATCGCGTTTGCGTCCGGCGAGGTGGGCGCCGTTGATATCGATCTCAAGGACGTGACCGTGACCTCCGGCAAGGGAAGGGCTCTTGCCGCGGCCGGCACGGTGGACCTCCTCTCGACCCCCGGCGTTGAAGGGGAGAGCCGGGATGTTTTCCTGGAGTTGACGGACCTCATGATCGGGGACGGATCCGCTGAGCGGGTGGAGAGAGGCTTGGCGCGGATGCGTGTGGTGGGCGCCGTGCCGCGCCGCGGCACCGCGAGGGAACGCGTGGATGCCTGGAGGCGCGCCGGCGGTTACGTGGACCTGGGTGAGCTTGTTCTTGAGTGGCCGCCGGTTGCAGCCCGGGGCCAGGGACGCCTTGCGCTCGACAGAGACAATCGGCCCATTGGCGCCCTTCGTCTCGAAGTCGTCGGTTATCGAGAGATCATCATGGCTCTGGCGCAGGCAGGCGAGGTGCGTCAGGACCAGGCGGACCTCATTGCTGCGGCACTTGATTTCATGGCCGGACCGCCGGTCGACGGCCAACGGCGCATCGATGTCGACCTTTCTATGCAGCACGGACGATTGACCATCGGTCCCTTCACCGTCATGCGTCTCGCCCCGCTGTGGCCACCGCCGTGATGACGTTCCGGACGGATCAGCCGCGTGCCGTGACGTCGAGGACGAGGCCCGGCAGGCGCGAGACATCACCAAGGCAGCGTCGCAACCTTCGCTTCTGACGGGGCGCAAGTTGCGCCACGTCGATGCTTGGGCCAGGGGCAACGCCGGCCTCGAGATCCCTGATCTGCTGTCTGATCATGAGGTCCAGAAACACCTCGTGGGCCTCGGTGAATGCCAGCAGGTCGGCCCTGGCGACTTTGTCGAGCTCGACCAGGGCCGCCAGGCGCATGGCGGTGCCGGTGGCTTCTATGCCGTGACGCAGGGCCATGGCGCGGGCACCGGCAACCAGTGGAAACAGGCCACCGATCTTGAGATCGAGGCGCCCGTCCTTCGTCTTCAGGCCACCCAGAAATCCGCGTGGCGACACCCAGGTCTGCAACTGCTCCGCCATCATTCGCGGCAGCACCGGTGTGCGGGCCGTTTCCAGTGCCAGACCGCGCAGCCGGTCCGTCAGCATGCGATCGCCATGCACGTGAACCAGGTCAAAGAAGATGTCGACATTGAGCAGGCTTGTCCCGTCGGCGCGTGACGCCCAGCCGGCGATGACCTTCTGCCAGCCGTCGATGGAGCGTCGCCACTCCGGATTGGAGGCCATGACTCCGCCCTTGCAGTAGGGCAGGCCTGCGGCATCCAGCAGATCGCAGGCTCTGGATGCGATGCGCAGCAGAACGGCATCGTCCACCTTGCCGGTGCTGACGATCGCGTTGTCCTGATCGCCTGCGAGAAGGGATTCGCCGCGCCCCGCGGATCCCAGAATGAAAAAGGCCCAGCCATCTTCCGCCTCATCGGCTGCGGCGAGCCGGGCGGCACGGGCGGTGAGCTTGCGGTAGAAGCTCGAGATCATCGAGGCAATGCGCGAGGCGCTCATTCCTTCGTCGAGCAGGGCACCGGCCATCGGCGCGAGCAGTGCATGAACGTCTGCAAGATCGTGCGCACTGGTGGCGGCTTCGAGTGCATCGTTGATGACAAGGGCCTCGCCCGCCTGGTGACGGAGCAGCAGCTTCGACGTCATGATTCCGCACACGGCGCCGGAGGAATCCGTGACGGCGAGGTGGCGCAGGGACAGTCTCGTCATGCGACCAAGAGCCACGTGGGCGGCTTCATCGGCCTGGACGCAGACAAGTGGTGCTGACATCAGGTTGCCGGATGCCAGCTGGAGAGCGGCTGGACCGTGATTGGCCACTGCCCGCACGACGTCGCGTTCGGTGATGATGCCCGGACCGCCGGCCTCGCCATCGCGGTCCACCAGGACCGACGAGATACGCCGTTCAATCATTGTCGATGCCGTGTCGGCAAGCAGGCATCCTGAATCCACGAACACGGGATCGCCCGTCATGATGTCGCGGACGCGAAAGCGCCATGGCCAGGTGTCGACCTGATGACGGTTCATGAAACGTGCCATCCCAGCGAACGTTGCCGGGAACGGGTGCGCCGCGCCCGGCCGGTGAAAGCAAGGGCGTCACCCAGTGTCATGACACCCTGGTCCTCGAGAAGCGGGACGATGCGCGTGAAGAGTTCGGCAGCGGAGAGCGCGTCGCCGAGTGCCGTGTGCCGGCCACCGACAGCAACACCGAAGTGCCGGCAGACGGCATCAAGATCCAGCGTCCGCAGGTCAGGTTCGAGCACGGCGACGAGGTGGCCGGTATCCAGGGAGAAGGGGGTGGACCAGGGTTCCCCGCAACGCCGGCTTTCGGCAGCCAGGATGGCGAGATCGAAACCGATGTTGTGGCCGATGACGACGCAGTTGCCGGAGATGGTTTCGAGACTCGCCAGACCGGTCCTGATCCCGGGGGCGCCCTGGACCATGGCGTTGTCGATGCCGTGAATGACCGTCGAGGTCCGTGGAATGGCCATTTCCGGGTCGATCAGAATGTCGAGATTGGCATGGGCATAGACGCGGGTTCCATGGGTGCGAACGGCGCCAACTGAAACAATCCGGTCCCGCTGAGGCTCAAGTCCGGTGGTTTCGCAATCGACGACGATGCCCGGGAGTTCGGATAGAAGCGTGGCTTCTTCAGGTGGGGGGGACGATGGAAGACTGTCGTGAAGCGCCAGATCGTGATCGAGTTCATGGGCGCCCCCGTCGCCGGGCGGCGCATCGAGGATCATCACCCAGCCTCCCCGGTCGCCAAGGGAGGCAATTCGTGCGGGGATGTCGCGACCGTCCACGGACCGGACGCTGGCGACGGGGTCGGGGTTGTCCGCCTGCGGGACGCTCTCGCGCGTGATGGCGGCGAACACGCTGGTTCCCGGGCTGAGTGCGTCGGAGGGAAAGGTGCGCCGGGCGGCGTTGTTGACCAGGCTCACCAGTCCGGTGTGGGTGACGACCACCACGCCGGTTGGGAGCGCCGCAAGGATCCCTGTCAGGCGTTGTTCGGTCAGCTGGCGCTGGTCTTCCCGGGAAGCGAGAACACTGTCGACGGTGCCGGCGAGAGACTTCAGTTCGCTGTTGGTGACCATGCGGTCGGCGTGGTCGAGGAAGCGATGCCCCTCGCTGCCTGCGAGCAACAGGCTGCCACGCAGCCGCTGAATGTCCTTCCTGTGTCCGCGGACAAGGGTCATGGCGAACCACAGGGCGCCTGTGGCGATGGTGGTTCCCGTTCCGATGGCGAGCGCCCTCAAGGCGAGGTGTTCCGGCCACGATGCCCACAAGGCAAGGAGCGCCAGCCACAGCGCCGCAGCCGCAGAGGATACAAGGCATACGATCATGCCCTGCCAGTAGCGCGTTTCCGGCTTCATCACCCGGTTTCTCTGTTCGCGGTGCGGGCTTTCCAGTCCTCGAGGAGTCCGTCGCCATCCATGCGCCGGCGGATCTGCTCGCGAACATCCCGCCAGCGAAAGCGGATCGAGTTGGTGACGATTTCGCGATCGAGTTCCCTGTACTCATCGATGACGGGTGCGTAGCGGACGAGGTCGATCTCGCTGCCGGAGAAGGCCTTGCGTCCCTCGGCTGCGGTCTGCCAGTCCTCGAAATGCGCTCGCCGGTCGAAGGCATCGAACGTCGCCTCGAGGTCGTCGCGTTCCGGCTGACCGACCAAGCCCGCCATGGCCGCCTTGCGGAAGGCGTGAACCGCCAGGGCTTCGAGGGTGGCGTCGTCGACGACGGTCTGCCGCCCAGCCGTGGCGACGGAAAAGACCGTGAGATCGGAAAGACAGGAAAGGAAGACCCTGACCGACGCGATGCGGATCGAGGCAGAGAAGGCATCGTCCTCGAACCATGCCCTGAAACTCGTGCCCATGCGGGTCTTGAGATATCCATGGAGCGAGGTCTGCGCGATGTAGGAGGATCTCGTGTGGACGAACTCGATCAGGTTCTCGACCGTGCCCAGTTTCGATCGGTCGAAACGTAGCTTCAGAATTCGGGGCAGAAACGGCACCGGCGAGGCCCCGGTTGTCAACAGCCGCACCATTCCCTGTTGAAATCGTGAGATACTCATCCATAATCCCGATAGCCGCTTCAGATGCCCTTCCTTGCTATCGATGCGCGCCCCGGGGGTCTGGTCTGCGGCACCAACAGTTGAAGGAGGCGGCGAATGTCGCAGGATAACAGAAGACTACACTGGGCCAAGACGTCACGCCTTACCTATTGGGTGTTGGCGATCTGGTTCCTGTTCGGATACGTCTTTCCATTCTTTGCCAAGGATCTCGACGGCGGTTCGTTCCTGGGGTTCCCGCTCGGTTACTACATGATCGTTCAGGGATCGCTCATCGTGTTCGTTCTGTTGATCGTTGGTCACAACTTCCTGCAGGACCGCATTGATGACGAATGCGGCCTGAGCGACGAATGAGGAGGGTGTCATGAGCGATCAAACACAAGGAACCCGCTTCGTCGACAAGCTGGGCAAGGTCTACGGGATCTACACCTTGGGATTCCTGGGCTTTTTTGCCCTGATGGCGATTGTCGAGCAGCTTGGCGCAAGCGCCCAGTTGATCGGCATCCTCTTCCTCCTCTTTACCATCGCGATCTACGCCACGATCGGCTGGCTCTCGAGAACCATGCAGGTCGATGCCTACTACGTTGCCGGACGCGAGGTTCCGTCCTTCTACAACGGCATGGCAACCGCGGCGGACTGGATGTCGGGTGCGTCGTTCGTCGCCCTGGCGGGAGGAATCTACTTCGGTGGCTACCCCTATCTCGGGTTTGTCATCGGATGGACGGGCGGCTATGTGCTCGTCAACGCCCTGATGGCGCCTTATCTCAGGAAATTCGGTTGCTATACGGTGCCTGACTTCATCGGCACACGTTACGGAGGCAACCTGGCGCGGTTCTGCGCCGTGCTGGTGCTTGTGGTCGCGTCGTTCACCTACGTGACGGCACAGATCAACGCGACCGGCACCATTGCCGCCCGGGCCCTCGCCATTCCGTTCGAGGTTGGTGTGTGGTTCGGACTCCTGGGCATCCTGCTGTGTTCGATGCTGGGTGGCATGCGCGGCGTGACCTGGACACAGGTGGCGCAGTACATAGTCCTCATCATCGCCTACCTGGTGCCCGTGATCTGGATGTCGAATGCACAGGGCTTCGGCATCATTCCGCACTTCACCTATGGCGATGCGGCATTGCGCATTGCCGAACTCGAGGCGGAATACGGACTTGTCGCGGCGGCTGAAGCCGTGGCCGGGCTGAAGGTTCTGACAACGGCCCACTTCGATCCGCAGGGCGGACTCGATTCATGGAAGTTCGTGACTCTCGCCCTTGCCATGATGGCGGGCACGGCCTCCCTGCCGCACATTCTCATGCGCTACTTCACGACGCCGTCGGTGCGTCAGGCGCGCAAGTCGGTGGGCTGGTCCCTGTTCTTCATCTTCCTGCTCTACTTCACGGCGCCCGCACTGGCGACACTGACCAAGCTCCAGCTTCTCGATCCGAACCTGGCGACAGCGGTGGTCGGCAAGGCGATTGACGACGTCAGCAATCTTGAGTGGATCAGGAACTGGACCGAGGTCGGCATGCTGTCGGTCGTCGACCAGAACGGCGATGGCATCGTTCAGCTCAACGAGTTCTTCATGAGGCCCGACATCGTCGTGCTGGCAACACCGGAGATTGCCGGTCTGCCATACGTGATCTCGGGGCTTGTGGCAGCCGGAGGCATGGCGGCAGCGATGTCGACCGCCGACGGTCTGCTGCTGGCGATCGCCAACGCGCTGAGCCACGATCTCTACTACAAGATCATCGATCCCAAGGCTGATACGAGGCGTCGTCTGGTTGTCGCCCGTGTCCTTCTGGTCGGTATCGGTGCCCTTGCAGCCCTGATCGCATCGTTGCAGTTGACGGGCATTCTGGGGGCTGTGGCATGGGCCTTCTGCTTCGCAGGCTCGGGCCTGTTCTTCCCGCTGGTTCTGGGAATCTGGTGGAAACGAGCCAACAGACCAGGGGCGATCGCAGGCATGATTGCCGGCTTTGCGGCAGGGACGATCTACCTCATCCACGTCTACAACGGCGGCGACCAGTTGTGGTCGATCGACCACCTCCGGTTCAGCATAATCGGCATGCCGGTCTCGCTGGTGGCGATGATCGTGGTCTCACTGGTCACCGAAGCACCAGATGCCGAGATGCAGGCCATGGTGGATGAAACCCGCATTCCGACAGGCAAGACGATCCTGACGGAAACGTAGTGACGCATCGTTGGTATGATCCTTGTTTCAAAGGGGGGCGAACAGGTTGTCCGCCCCCCTTGTCTGTTCATGAGAGCCCGGGAGCCCTGATCCGATGACCAGCCTTGCGGCTGCCCTTCCCTGGTGGGTGGTGGGCCTCGATTACATCCTCGGCGCCATCATGTGGACGCTGATCGGCCGTTCGGCCATGAACATCTTCCTTCCCGTGACGTCCGACTTCTTCTTCATGCGGGCGTTCGTGATGCTGACCAACCCGGTTCTGCGGGTCTTCAGACCGGTGACGCCGGGATTTCTCATCGACCCCGTCGTGCCGCTCTTCGTGGCCTGGTTCTTCTTCCTGTTCCGCTTCTATGCCCTGCCCTGGATCCTCGGGTACTCGGTGCTCGGCATGCTGTCCTTCCCCCTCGAGGGGGAAATCGCCGCCATCCTCTACGATCTTTTCGGTGGCGGGTTCGACGGTTCCTGAGGAACCATGGCCGGGGAAAGTGTCCTGCGCGACGCGTTCATGGCGTGGCAGTGTCTCATCCGCCAGCACGCCATGCGCAGGGAGAACGGGCGTCCCTCAAGCGCCATGACCCCCCGTGTCGTCCTCGCCGACGGAAGCGTGCCGGGCCACATCCGCACGGTTCTCCTCGAGCGGGAGCCGGCCGCCTCGGCCGCTCTCTTTCGCCAGGCCGTCTCGAGCACCCATGATCCCCGGGAGCGCTTCGAGAAGGGGCTGAAACACCTGTCGGCAACCTACTTCCAGTCATCGCGGGAGTTCGAACCGCGGCTGTTCGCCCAGTTCTCCCGGCAGGCGCCAGGCGCGGCCGCTCTCGTTGCCGCCGGCAGCGTGACGCTCCACTTCGAGCAGTTCAGCCAGTCCTGGGCCCTGCCATGCGACGTTCAGGACCTGCC
>JAJEHK010000292.1 GCA_022823765.1 Alphaproteobacteria bacterium
TACGGGCATCCAGGCGTTGTCGAGGCAACCCGCCGCGGCCTCGAGGAGTGCGCCGGTGCGTCGGCCATGTTCGGCGCATCCGAATCGGCCGTGGCCCTGGCCGAGGATCTCCTCGCCCTCGTGCCGGAGGCCGATGATCACAAGGTCTGGTTCGGTCACAGCGGATCGGACGCCAACGATACGGTCATGCGGGCGGTGGCAGCGGCGACGGGTCGGCGCCGGATCATGAGTTTCCATGGCGCCTATCATGGCGGCATCTCCGGTTCCATGTCCGTGTCAGGCCACCCGTCACAGCAGCATGCGCTCCCGCGCGCCGGCCTGGTGCAGATCCCCTTTCCCAATCCCTACCGGCCCCTGGGTGGTGGCGATGCAGCGCGCCACGTGCTCGATCATGTCGATTTCCTGTTTTCCACCGCCATCCCTGCTAACGATGTCGCCGCGCTCTTCATCGAGCCGCTGCAATCCGACGGTGGCATGCTGGTGCCGCCTCCGGGCTTCCTTTCCGCCCTCGCCGAGCGGTGCCGGGCCGAGGGCATTCTCGTGGTCAGCGACGAGGTCAAGGTGGGCCTCGGCCGACCGGGGCGCTGGCACTGCTACCAGGCGGAAGGGTTCCGGCCCGACATCGTGACCTTCGGCAAGGGCCTTGGGAGTGGCATACCCGTCTCGGCCATCGTCGCGCCGCGGAGCGTGATGGACGTGAGTGAGGCCTTCGCCCTCATCACCACCACCGGAAACTCCGTCTCGACAAGCGTCGGACGCGCCGTTCTCCGGCACATTCGCGAAGACGCCCTCATCGACAACGCGGCCGCCCGCGGACGCCAGCTCATGGAGGGGCTCGTTGCCATGCAGGGGCGCCACGAACTGATCGGCGATGTCCGGGGGAGGGGCCTTGCCATCGGCATCGAACTGGTAACGAACCGCCGGACGAAGGAGCCGGCGACCATCGACGCAGCGAAGGTGGCCCTGCGCTGCTATCAGCTCGGTGTCTTCATCACCTATGTCGGCATGGCGTCCAACGTCCCGGAACTGACCCCGCCGCTGACCCTCACCGCCGACGAGGCCGACGAGGCTCTCGCCGTGCTCGATGAGGCCATAGGGGACGTCGCAGCCGGGCGTGTCGGCAACGACGAGATCGCCGCGTTCGCCGGCTGGTGAGCATGCTCCAGGCGTCGGATCCGGCTCCCTTCTCCTGGTTCAACCGGGAAGGGCGGGCTCCCTGTCTCATCGTCTGTGATCACGCCTCCAACACCATCCCCCACGCCCTGGAGAACCTCGGCCTGGACCCGGATCAGCTCGGACAACACATCGCCTGGGACATCGGCGCCGCGTGGATCGCTCGAAGACTGGCCCGGCGTTTCGATGCGCCGCTGCTGCTGGCCGGGTATTCGCGCCTGGTGGCCGACTGCAACCGCTACCCCGGTGAGCCGGCCGCGATCGTCGAAACAAGCGACACCATCCCGATCGGCGGCAACCGTGGCCTTGGCGAGGAGGACCGACAGCGGCGCCTCGCGGCGGTCTGGCATCCCTATCACGACGCCATCGAGACGGCCCTCGCAGACCGTACCGTGCCCCCTGCCTTCATCTCGGTCCACACGATGACACCTCGCATGCGTGGCAAGGAGCCACGCAGAGAGGCGTTCACCGTGTGCTGGAGCCGGGACGGGCGCCTGGCAGTCCCGCTCCTGGAACGCCTGCGCGCCCGGGGCGAATTCGTCGTCGGGGACAACGAGCCCTACGGTCTCGACATCGGAGAGGACTACACGGTGCCCGAGCACGCGATGCGCCGGGGCCTTGCCCATCTCCAGTTCGAGGTGCGCCAGGATCTCGTCTCAAATCCCGACGATGCAGCACACTGGGCCGACCTCGTCCACGACCTCACCGCCGATCTTGCGGCCGATGCCAGCCTGCGCCAGGAGCACCACGTCTGGCCCTGACACGGGTCATGATCTTCTACCCAGGAAATCCGGCGTGGGAGTATTCCGAATCACGCAAGGCCGGACTCTTCGGCCTTCACAGATGCCTGTCTACTACCATCTGTTGATGGAGCACACGGACGACGGCGATCCCGTCGTCCGCTCGTACAAAGAAAACGAAATGCCGCCCGATGGCATACTTCAGATAGCCATCGCGGACGCTGACCGCGCGACCTTGCTTCTTGCCTTGTGCCAGGTCCTCACAGACATCGCGGATGTCGTTGGTGTACCGGTCAGCCTGATCGACATCCCATGTTTCGGCAGCGTGGTCCCAGATACCAACGATGCCCGAGATAGCGGCCGGCGAAAAGGTGACTTGTCTCAACTTTCTACTCGACGGAACTCCGCTCTCTTGCGTTCTTTGAACTCTTCAAAATCGAATGCCTGCTGTTGTCCCGATCGCTCACCCGTGATCAAGGCCTCCTGCAGAGCCTTCACTTTCGTCTCGCGTTCCTCGAGCATGCGAAGTCCGGCGCGCACAACTTCGCTGGCCGAGCCATAGCGACCTGACTGAACTTGCGTGTCGATGAAGTCGGCAAAATGTTCACCCAGCGACATGGATGTGTTTTTTTGCCACGACGCACCTCCTGTGAACAGGGTGTACCAGCTTATGGTATCTTCAAGCGCTACTTGGTTGTTGGAGCCAGCCGCACGGCCACGGGCTTCGACAGGCCGGGCCTTGTGGAGCGGGGTTTCAGGAGCTTGGGTGCGTTGCCAAGCGGGAGGCGGCAGGGGAATACTGTCTCCATCACTTGAGAAGCGGAAGGTTCCATGTCCCGAAAGGAAGAACGCGATCAGGCGATCGCCGAAACACTCGAGAAGGTGCGCGCCGAGGACGGCGACACGCGCCAGTCGCTGGCGGCGATCCGTGATCACATGATCGCCCTGGCGCAGCGTCGTGAACTCTTTCCGGAAGAGGACTTTCCCATTCCGGAGGATGGTAGCGGCGAGGTTTTTGACGTCCTCTCGCGTGACGATGACGGGCGCCACGAACTCTACATCGAAGTCGCCAACAAGCATGTCTGGACACCTCCCCACAACCACACGACATGGGCCGTCGTGGTCGGCATCCAGGGTGTGGAACTCAACAGGATCTGGGAGGGAGACGGCGGTCCGACAGGCGAGGCGCCGCTCAGGCTCGCCCGGGAGGTCGAGGTCCGCAACGGCACCGGCGTCTGTCTCATGCCAAACGATTTCCACTCGATTCACATGGAGGAAGGGGTGCACAACATGCACCTTCATCTCTACGGACTGGGATTTGCCCATCTCAAGGGCCGGCTCATGTTCGATCAGGAATCGGGCTCCTATCGCAGTTTCGACTGAAACGACCGTGGCGGCATCCATCGACAGCCGCGAGCTTCGCGAACGGATCATCGCCGGTGGCGAATTCGCGCTGGTCGATGTGCGCGAGTCCGGTCCGTTCTCCCGTGGCCATGTTCTCACCGCCTGCAATCTTCCACTGTCGCGTCTCGAACTGGGCGTCACCCCCCTTCTCCCGCGCAAGGCCACCTCGATTGCGCTGACGGATGGCGGTGACGGCCTGGCGCAACGCGCCGCGGGCGTGCTGCAGACCATGGGTTACGGCGACATCGCGGTCCACGAGGGCGGGATCGAGGCCTGGCGGGCGGCCGGTGGCGAGGTCTTCGAAGGCACCAACGTTCCATCCAAGGCGTTCGGCGAATGCGTCGAAAGCGCGTGCGCCACCCCGGCGCTGAATGCCGCCGAGGTCCATCGCCGGATCGCCGCCGGCGATGACATCATCGTTCTCGATGGTCGTCCCTTCAGCGAGTACGGCGACTTCGCCATCCCGGGTGCGCTCAGCTGTTCCAACAGCGAACTGGTTCGTCACATCGCGGATCTCGCGCCCTCGCCATCGACCACGGTCGTCGTCAACTGTGCGGGAAGGACCCGCTCGATCATCGGAGCCCAGACTCTGAGGAACACGGGACTTGCCAATCCGGTCCACGCCCTTGAAAACGGCACCATAGGCTGGGAGTGGGCCGGTCATTCCCTGGAGTACGGCGCCAACCGGCGTCCAGGTGGCGTGTCGGAGTCATCTCGCGCCTGGGGGATCGAGGCATGCCGGAGCATGGCATCGGCGACCGGACTGGGCGAGATTGATGACGCGACACTCGATGACTGGCTCAAGGACGATTCGAGAACCCTCTATCGGTTCGACGTCCGCTCGCCCGAGGAACACGCGCGGGACGTCCTTGCCGGCATGACCGCCATCGAAGGAACGCAGCTGGTACAGGAGACCGACTCCTGGATTGCGGTACGCGACGCCCGCATCGTACTTGGTGATGACTGCGGCACCCGCTCGAGGTTTGCCGGTCACTGGCTGAAACAGATGGGCTTTCGCGACGTCCATGTACTGGACACCGACCATGTGTTGCCGGTCCAGGCGACTCCGCCGGATGCACCGATGGTCCTTCCCGGCGAAGCGGCGGCGGGCGGATGGACCATTCTCGACCTTTCGTCATCGCTGCAGTACATGTCATGCCATCCGGCGGGGGCTTTCTGGGCCCTGCGATCCAGGCTGGCAGGGTGTGCTCCGGCGGCGGATCGCGGCCTCGCCGTACTCGATGACGAGGGAGGTCACCTTGCAGCCCTTGCCGTTATGGATCTTGCCGGTCTCGGCATCGAGGCCTGTGTCATGGAAGGCGGTCTCCAGGCCTGGATCGCCGCCGGACTGCCGGTGGCATCCGGTCACGAGAGAGCGTTGTGCGCCATGGATGACCAGGGTGCGGCGCCGTTCGAAATTCACGATGATCCCGATGGCGCTAAGCGCCGGTACATTGCCTGGGAGAAAGGCCTCCCGGCACAGATTGAAAGGGACGGACTGCTGTCATTTCGTCCCGTGACCGTCACAACACTTGAAGGAGGACACTGACCATGAGCGATCTGAGATCCATCCGTTACAGCAACCAGGGTCCTGTAGGTTCCGGGCTCCAGCCGTGGGATCCGATTCCCAAGGAGTCTCTGATTTCCGGAGACCCCGTGCAGTCCGGTCATGTCTACCACAGCGACGACACGGGCCAGTTGACCTCCGGAGTCTGGCATTGCACGCCCATGGTGGCGAAGCCGGGGCCATACGACGTCAACGAGTTCATGATGGTCCTCGATGGCGCTATCACCCTCGAATATGCGAACGGGGACGAAGAGACATTCAATGTCGGGGAGGGCTTTGTCATCCCCAAGGGGACGCCGCTCTCCTGGAAGCAGACCGGGGATGTCCTCAAGTACTGGGTCATCTTCGAGGACAATTCGGGCGAGGAACTCGACGCTGCCGGACTGGTGGCGCGACGCATTGATCCCGGCACGGCCCTCGAGCCGGTCGAAGAACAGGACACGTCGCGCTACGTCGGTGGCGTGCCGGAACAGGGAATCCGAATTCTGTTCGAGGATGCCACCCGCCAGATGATCTGCGGCGTCTGGCAGACCAGTGAGATGCACACGAAGCCGGCTCCGTTTCCGAGAAACGAGCTCATGCACATCCTGGAAGGGGAGGTGACGATCACCGACGGTTCCGGCCATGCCGAGACCTATTCTGCGGGCGACACGTTCATGGTTCCCAAGGGCGCCATTTACCAGTGGGACAGCGTCGGAACCGTCCGCAAGATCTTCTGCATTTTCCAGGCCAGGGAGGCCGTTCCGGTCGAACAGGCCGCAGAGTAGGCGGGCAACGGCCCGGCTGACAGGCGCCTGCCGATTGCCTATTCTTGCCATGTTCCAGACCTTGAGGATTGAGACATGGCACAAAGCAAGATCATAGGCCTTGCCGTGGCGGGCGCCGTTGCCGCAGCGCTTTCGGCGCACACCGCCGGAACCGTGCAGGCAGCGGAGGAGAAGTGTTACGGCGTGGCCCTGGCCGGCGAGAACGACTGTGCGGCAGGTGAAGGCACGACCTGTGCAGGCACCTCCACGGTCGACTACCAGGGCAATGCCTGGTCGCTGGTTCCCGAAGGAACCTGCCTGACCATGGAACTTCCCGGCGACCGCAACGGGTCCCTCGAAGCAATCGATCGCGACCTGCCCGGATAAGAGTTAACTCGGAGACGACCCCGGCCACCTGGCCGGGGTCGATTCGCGGATTTCCGTGACGATGGCGACCCTTCCGCCGGACATCGGTGTCGGCTTCAAGCTGCAACACCTGGAGGACGTTCTGGCGGCGCCCGGGCCGGTGACGTGGCTGGAGATTCACGCGGAGAACTACATGGTCGATGGCGGCCCGAGGATGGCCGCGTTGCGGCGTATTGCCGAACGGTTTGCACTCTCCTGCCATGGGGTAGGCCTTTCCATAGGCTCCGAGGAACGGCTTGACAGCGAGCATCTCGAACGCCTCGCCCGCCTCGTGAAGCAGTTCACACCGGCCATGGTGTCGGAGCACCTTGCCTGGTCGCGGCATGGTTCATACTGTTTCAACGATCTTCTTCCCGTGGCCTACGACGAGGCCACCCTCGGCCGGGTATGTGACCATGTCGACGAGG
>JAJEHK010000200.1 GCA_022823765.1 Alphaproteobacteria bacterium
CGCGGGCGTCCCCTCGCGGGGAGCGCCCAGGACACGCCGGGTAACGGGGTCGGGATCGGAGTTCGGAAGGGCAGGACGTGCCGCGCTCAAGCGCCGCGCGGGCTGCAAGCCGTTGTGACTGGCGGGCTTTCAGCGCTTCGCGGATGCGCGGGGAAGGTGCGATTCCCTACGCCCTTCGGCGCGTCTTTCTCACACCCAACTCAAGCGAATTGACGACAGGTCGCGACAATCCGTGCGCGTCGCGCCAAAACAAGGCTCCTTGAAACCGCAGTCACGGACAGCAATCATGTCACAGCCATTTGCGCCATGGATCTCATCCAGACCATCGCGCCACAAGGCATGGCGTATGGTGAATCTGTGAGGGAGGCATCGGGAATGAACATGGGACAGGCCATCACATCCTGCATGAGGAAGTATGCCACGTTCTCCGGACGCGCCTCGCGAAGCGAATTCTGGTGGTTCTATCTGTTTTGTGTTCTCCTGTCCTGGGGTACGCAGATAGTCGGTTACGCTCTCGCTTCGATTTCCCCTGTTCTTGCCGTGCTGCCGCTCGTGGTGACTCTCGTTCTCCTGCTGCCGCAGTTCGCAGTTGCATGCAGGAGATTACACGATGTTGGACGAAGTGGTTGGTGGCAGCTTCTGGTTCTCACCGGCGTCGGGATAATTTTGCTCATCATTTGGTGGGCTCGGCGCCCTCAGGAAGAAGAAAACAAGTACGGTGTTCCAGTCGGCTGAACAGCCACGATCTGCCAGCCACCTGAACGCCCGCACGGGCCTCGGTGACCTGCTCGTGGCGCATCGCGACGACTGGACGCCGCCTTTGTGCCCAAGTCCGGTGTCATGGGATCCGGCGCAATGAGTTCGCCCCTGTGCCGATCAATGCCGCGACATGTTGATTTGCTCCGTGTCCGAGGGGTCAGACGAAGACGCTGAACGACACGCAGATGTGATCTGCAGCGATGGGAGCATTGCGGACAGCCGGGCGCCCACGCATCAAGCGCAGGGCGTCGCCCGATTCGATTGCAGGAGTGTCACCACGCTTCCCGCCGCTCACTCGCCAGGGTGCGCATTGGTTCGTAGACCTCCGTATCCCGGAGAGCATCTCTTTCCTGTGCCACGACGTTGGTCACGATCGAGGACGGAACGGACCTTTGCATTCGGAGTGGTCTGGTATCTCCAGTGACTTCGTGGATCGCGGCGCATCGCCACAGTACCCAGCGCCCTGATGACCGAGTTTTGGTCATTCGCCTCGATACGGCTTCCAGTGTATTCATATGGATCAGACTCCGAATCCGACCAAAGGGAGGGGCAGCGTGCGTATGCCCGCCTCGTCGCGCCTGAATCCTCAAGGGTGCCGGTCTGGGCGCCTCGCCATCACTATTGCCCTGGCGGCCGTCATGCTTGTTCCTGCCGCTTCGTCCATGGCGGACGACTGCGACGGTTACGTCGGTGGCGGGCACGAGTCGTCAAGGTTCTGGGGAACGGTGACCATGGAACGTCTGTTTGCCTGCATTGCGTCGCACGGCGTCGATGACAGGGATAAAAGGTTCGATGGGGCTCCCCTGCACTGGGCGGCAAGATTCGCCGATTTCCCCGCTGCCATCGCTGCGCTGCTGGACGCCGGAGCCGATCTTGATGCGCGTGACGGGATTGGTTGGACGCCACTGCACTTTGCTGCGGGCAATGAAGATCCCGGCATCATTGCAGTGCTCGTCGAAGCCGGGGCCGACATCGAAGCGCGCGATTCGTATGAAACAACACCGCTCCACCAGGCCGCGGCATTCAACGGCAATCCCGCCGTTCTTACCGTCCTGATCCAGGCCGGGGCCGACATGGAGGCACGCAACCTTCATGAACAGACACCGCTGCACTTTGCTGCGGGCGCAGGCGACCCAGTCGCGACTGTCGCACTGGTAGAGGCCGCGGCCGATCTGGAGGCGCGGGATGAAGACGGCCGAACTCCACTGCATTTTGCTGCGGGCAATGAAGATCCCAGCAACGTTGCTGTGCTCATCGAGGCCGGGGCTGACATGGAGGCACGCGACCTTCATGAACAGACACCGCTGCACTTTGCTGCGGGCGCTGGTGACCCAGTCGCAATTGTCGCACTGGCAGAGGCCGGGGCCGATCTGGAGGCGCGGGATGAAGACAGCTGGACACCACTCCACCTGGCTGCGCTCCTGAGCGACAACCCGGCCGTGATTGCTGCACTGATCAATGCCGGGGCAAATCTTGCGGCGCAGGACACGTTCGGCAGAACCCCCTGCGATAAAGCGGATCCGGCCACGTTCGACCAGGGCGGAGAGGACATCTATGACCGCCTGTGCAGTTTTGAAGTGGTATCGCCCTGTGAGGACTGGCACGACCGGGCGTTTTTCCGGACGGCCGAGGCGGCTGATGTCGCGCGCTGCCTTGCCGAAGGCGGTGCCGACGCGAATGCACCGATCGTGGATGGTTGGACGCCCTTGCACCGTGCGGCCCTGGACAGCTCGGATGCGGCGGTCATCATGGCTTTGCTGAATGCGGGTGCGGATCTCGAGGCGCGCGCGCCGGACGGGCAAACGGCCCTGCACCTGAGCGCCCGGGCGAACCGGTCAACTGCCGTGCTCGAAGCCCTGATTGAAGCCGGAGCCGACGTCGGTGCGCGGGACAACGAGGGCCGAGTGGCCCTGCATGGTGTGTGGAAGGCGGCTGCGGTGGCGTTGCTGCTTGATGCGGGCATCGGTGTGGACGGGCGCGATGGACGGGGCCGGACGCCGCTGCATCGGATGGCAGGCATCGTATTGTCAGGGTCCTGCTGGAGGCCGACGCGGATATCGAGGCTCGTGATGATGAAGGCCTGACTCCCCTGTCGCTGGCGGCGGCGTTCGGCGGCTCGTCCTATCTGGTGACACTGCTGCTGCGAGGAGGAGCAGATGTAGAGTCGCGCGACGACAAGGGATTGACACCCTTGCATCACGCCGCAGCGCACAGCTCGACGGCCCGAATCGCCGAGCTTCTCCTGGAGGCCGGGGCCGACCTCGGGGCGCTCACCGATCGTGGCGCTACAGCCCTGCACGGGGCAGCAACGATGGGGATGCCCACCATGGTCAAGGCGCTGATCGATGCTGGCGCCGATCTCGATGCGCGGGCCGGTCCGGGATTCACGCCGCTGCACGCGGCGGCGGCGCTCAGTCGACTGCCTCGAGTGGTCACGGTCCTTGTGGAGGCCGGAGCCGATATCGAGGCGCGTGGCTGGCTGGACATGACGCCGCTCATCACCGCTGCGAAGATGAGTGAGACGCCTGGGGTGTTGGCAGCTCTGCTCGATGCCGGTGCCGATCCGAAAGCCCAGACCAGCCAGGGCCGAAGCGTGTGGGACGCGGCACGCAAGAACGATGCTCTCCGGGATACGCGGGTCTACGAACGGCTGCGCGCCCTCGTAAGCGAGTAACGGCAAGAGTGGTGACATTCCGGTCCCGGTCAACTGCAGAGCATTGCGTGCCAATTGATGTTGATGAGTTGCGCTCGATCTTCTCTCGAAATTCGGTCTCACCCTCTTGCGCGGGCGTGGCGGCGGCGTTCGTGGACATCGAGGTGGCGCTTGCGCAGGCGAATTGATGCGGGCGTGACTTCGACAAGTTCGTCATCGTCGATCCAGGCGATGGCCTGTTCGAGGGTGAGGCGCATCGGCGGCGAGAGATCGAGGGCGTCATCCTTGCCGGCCGCCCGGAAGTTGGTGAGCTGTTTGGACTTGAGAGGGTTGACGTCGAGATCGGTGCCGCGGCTGTGTTCGCCGATGATCATGCCGGGATAGACCTCTTCGCCCGGGCCGATCATCAGGCGGCCACGGTCCTCGAGACCGAAGAGGGCATAGCCCGATGCCCTTCCTCGCTCCAGTGACACGAGGACACCCTCGCGCCGTGTCGGCAGCGGCCCGCGGTGCGGCCCGTATGCGTGAAAGACACGGTGCATGACACCGGTCCCCCGGGTGCGGCCGAGGAACTCTCCATGGTAGCCGACAAGGCCGCGCGACGGACACCGGAAGACGAGGCGTTGCTTGCCTCCGGAAAGCACTTTCATGTCCCTGAGTTCGCCCCTGCGACGGGAGAGGGTTTCCACCACGGCGCCGGCATGCCCGGAGTCGACATCCACCACGACATCCTCGATCGGTTCCTCGAGCGTGCCGTCTTCCGGATTGTCGCGCAGCAGCACGCGCGGTCGGCTGATCGACATCTCGAAGCCTTCCCGGCGCATCTGTTCGATCAGGACCGCCAGCTGGAGTTCGCCTCGCCCCGATACCTCGAGCGCGTCGTCGTCCGGCACCGGGGAGACCTCGATGGCGACATTGCCCTCCGCTTCCCTGTACAGGCGGTCGCGAAGCACGCGCGATGTCACCTTGTCGCCCTCGAGGCCCGCCAGGGGCGCATCGTTGATCGAGAAGGTGATGGCAATCGTCGAGGGATCGATCGGCGTTGCCGGTAGTGGTTCGTTTACGCCGGGGCTGGCTACCGTGTCGGCCACCGTCGCCACACCCAGACCGGCAAGAGAGACAATGTCTCCGGCATGGGCCTCCTCCAGCGCCACGCTCTCCAGTCCGCGGCGGGCAAGAACCTTGGTGATTCTGGTGGTTTCGATCAGGCCGCCGCCGCGGGAGAGGGCGTGGACCGTCATGTTGGGGCGCACGCACCCCGAGGCGATGCGCCCGGTCACGATCCTGCCGAGCCAGGGGTCGGCCTCGAGGATCGTGGCCAGCATGCGAAAGTCCGCCGAGCTGTCGATGGTGGGAGGTGGAACGTGGTCGAGAACAGCCTGGAACAGCGCCTTCATGTCGTTCGCGTCACGCTGTGGTGTCAACGATGCCCAGCCTTCCCTGGCCGAGGCGAAGAGGGTCGGGAAGTCGAGCTGTTCATCGCTGGCATCGAGGGACGCGAAGAGATCGAACATTTCCTCTTCGACCTCACGCGCCCGCTGATCCGGCCGGTCGACCTTGTTGACGACACACATCGGCCTCAGCCCCAGCGCCAGCGCCTTGGAGAGCACGAATCTGGTCTGGGGCATCGGGCCTTCCGTGGCGTCCACCAGCACGAGAACGCCATCCACCATGCCGAGGACACGTTCAACCTCGCCTCCGAAGTCGGCGTGTCCGGGTGTGTCGACTATGTTGATCGTTGTCCCTTCCCAGACCACCGAGGTGCACTTGGCGAGAATGGTGATGCCGCGCTCGCGCTCGAGATCGTTCGAATCGAGTGCCCTGTCGGCGACCCTCTGGTTGTCACGGAACGTGCCGGACTGGCGGAACAGCACGTCCACCAGCGTCGTCTTTCCGTGATCGACATGGGCGATGATCGCAATATTGCGCAGGTTCATCATGAGGACGCGAGGCTGGAAGGGGGCACCCGCAGGGTGCGCGGCACCATAACGCCGAAGTGCCTGGATGCAAGGACCCCGGTCTGGAGGCGGGACCGTTGCTGCCGACGGCTTCGCAGTGCAGGTCCTTGACAGACAAACCGGCCGCACCCCATCACCGCCGCTTTCACAGGATCCGCATTGTCGCGCAATTGAGAGGCGGAATGTTCCATCTTGCAGCGCCTGGTCGGCGAAACCATCGACGACGGGCGCGACAGTGCTCCGTTGTCGAACAGACGCCTTGAACCGCTCCATCACACGGGTGTCCCCAGACTGGCCGGAAATCGTTGTTGGCAAGATTGACCCTTCCGGCTGGTCCGACTAGGGATAGGCGGAGGATTCATTGTCTGCGAGATGAGGGAGTGAGTTATGAAGAAGTCGGATATCGTTGAGTGTGTGGCCGGCGAGGCCGGTATGACGAAGCAGGCGGCCGAAGACGCGGTTGCCGCCGCATTCACGGCCATTGCCGGGGCGTTGGCGCGTGGAGAGGACGTCGCCATTGCGGGTTTCGGGAAATTTTCGAGCAAGAGCCGGCCCGCCCGCCAGGGCAGGAACCCGCGCACCGGCGAGCCGCTTGCGATCGGCCCGTCGACCACCGTGTCGTTCAGGGCGAGCAAGGCGCTGAAAGACACATTGAACTGAAGCGGGACGGACAGCGGGGCCGGGCTGCGCGACAGGACGAACGAGGAAGCGCAGGAAACGGCCCCGAAGGCGAGGTCGCCGATTGCGAAAGCGGCGACCTCGAAGTCCGGGTTGATGTCCGTTTCGACCGCGAGTCAGTCTGGCTGACCCAGCGGTGGATGGCGGAGGTGTTTGACACCACCCCTTGAAACATCCTGATGCAACGGTGAAACGTCATCGCCAGCGGCGAAGACGGAAGCCGATCCGTTTCGTCGTCATGGACCACCGACAAGCGTGTCGGATCGCTGCCGTTTCTCCTCCGCCCCCGGCAGGAGGGCGGCGGATCATCGGCTCATGCCCCAGACGCCAATCGCGCTGACGCTGTTGATCGCCGACGGCGCACCAGCAGGATAGGACTTCATGATCCGGTGCGGCCGCACTTCCGGTCCGGCACGTGAACCAAGGCAAGCACGCGTGGGGGCGCAGGGACAGCGATGAGCCTGGCCTTGCAGCAGATCGGTCCGGGATACTCGGAAACT
>JAJEHK010000163.1 GCA_022823765.1 Alphaproteobacteria bacterium
CCGCATGTGGACAAGCACAGGAAACATCATCCTGGACACCCACAAATAACCTTGCCAGGGAACATGGATGCTCTCTTTCTGCCGGGACTTTCACCCGGCAACATTCCACCAGTTAGCCTGGCGCACCCTTGAAGGTTTCCAGCCCGATGCCGCCCGGCCACGATGTCTGAATGCGCCAGGTCGTGGTCTGCGCCTTGGCGGTGCCAATCCAGGGCGCGCCCAGTTGGCTCGATCCGACTACAACGGCAGCCACGCCGCCACTCGCAGCCGCGCCCGCCAGAAGAGTGCGCCGGCTGAACTCACGAGCCGCCTTCATCGTCTTGACCGTCTCAGTGTCCTTCGTCATCGATGTGCTCTCCCTTGCATGATTGTGTCCGTTCGCGGCACGGACGCTCGTGCATGAACGTCCCCGCGCCGAGAGTTGATTCCTTATTGCACAAGGAGCCTCATGCGGCCAGACAAAAGCGCCTCGCCAGCGGCGGTTCACGCCTTCAGACCGGTCTCGCGAAGTCCGGGCTCGCGTCCTGTCAAATTGACTGTCTTTGCAAGCCTTGGCATCCTCGATCCATGATCAACGGCGTCCTGCTTGATCTGTCCGGCGTGATCTATGAAGGCGACCATGCCTTGCCGGGGGCGGTGGATGCCGTGGCGCGCCTCAGGGCGGCCGGACTGCCGGTGCGGTTCCTGACGAACACGACGAGGTCTTCGAAGCGAGTGCTGCTCGAACGCCTCCGGTCCCTCGGGCTCGATGTCGCCGCGGACGAACTCTTTACGCCTGCGGCGGCTGCTCGCGCCTGGATCGAAGGTCGAGGCCTGTCACTCCACCTGCTGATCCACCCCGACCTGGAGGACGATTTTCTAGGCCTCGGCGGGGGCAAGGGAGCTGCGGTCGTCGTTGGCGACGCGGGTCGCGCCTTCACCTACGACACGATGAATAGGGCGTTCCGCGCGCTTGCCGGCGGCGCCGACTTCCTCGCGCTCGCCACCAACCGGACCTTCGAGGACGAGGATGGCGAACTGAGCCTCGACGCCGGAGCATTCGTCGCTGCCCTGGAATACGCGACGCGGCGCCAGGCGGTCGTCCTGGGCAAGCCCTCGGAGGCGTTCTTCTCGGCTGCGACACGGAGTGCGGGCTGTCCTGCGGCCCAGGCGGCGATGGTCGGCGACGACGCCGAGATGGATGTCGCCGGCGCGCTCGCCGCAGGTCTCGGTCACGGCATCCTGGTGAGGACGGGAAAGTACCGCCATGGCGCCGAAACCGTCGTCGATCCACGGCCGACGGCCGTCGTCGACGACATGGCGGCGGCAGCCGACTGGATCTTGCAGCGCCGGGCCAGCTGAGAGCGGATCAGACTTTCAGCGCCTCCGACGAGAGTCGTGAATGTTGCGGGATTGGCCTCGGTCTCTGACAGACGTCATCCACGAGATGAAAAGCAGGCGGGGAAAGCGAAGAGACCAGCGAGCCGCCCCAAACGTGGCGGGCGCGCCCCTCGAACCGTTCGCTGCTCTTGTCGAAAGTCCGGTCAGTCGAGGAGCGTGACGGAATCGCCGGTTTCCAGCGTGCCCTCGACGAGAACGGCCGCGTAGATGCCCGTGGTGCCGGCATGTTGTTTCAGGACGTGGTTGAGAATTGAGGGGTCACGCTCTGCCGAATCGGGGTCAAGGGTGATCATGGCGCAGCGCGGGTCCTTCTCGAGGATGGAGATCTCGGCCTTCTCGCCGATCCTGAGGCGCCGGCCGATCCATGTGTCCTCGGCAGGGGAGCCCTCCCCATCGAGTTCGAGATAGACATTCGCCCGGAAACGCCTCTTGTCGACGGGCCTTGCCAGCTCCTCCGAGAGGACGTCAACCGTGGCTGTCGAGAGGAGGGAGAGCGGCCGGCAGTCCGTGAAGGCACGCTCCGAGCGCAACAGCCGGATGCCGTGTTCACGGCCGAGACGTTCTCCAAGGCGCTGCAGCAATGCCGGATCGTCGATTGCCAGAACCTCGCCGTCGGGCAGTTCGACATCGATCATGAGGGCGTCGAGACCAGGATAGTGGGGAGAGAGGCCGGGCGCTTCAGCCAGCGCCTCGGCAAGGTTGGGGGGCACGGACGCAGCCACGGGATCGCGGAACCGGGGACGAAAGAGCAGCATGCGGCGCTGTTCGCGCGCCGTCAGCCAGGGAAATCCGGGACTCGCCTGATCGCTGCTGAAGACGGCCACCCGGTCACCGTAGACGCCGGCAAACCCCAGCCAGGCCCGTTCCAATTCTTCGCCCGCCATGCTCTTGACGGGATAGCGCCACAGGCTTTCGACATGACCGACGATCTTCATGAATCCTTCCCCCTCTCTTGCGCTTCGATCCTAGCACCCCCGTGTGACACCTGCGCCAGCGATGTCGGGGTCCTGTCAGGCAAATGTTCCTTCCTTCAATGTATGGGAGCTTCGAACTATGCTAATGAACAAGGGTGCGGCAGGAACGACCGCACGGTGGATTCGGGTACCCGCCTGCGGGTACCGACAAGACCAGGAGGACACAATGAAGAGATCAGGAGTAACGCGTCGAAAGCTCATCAAGACCGGTGGCTCTCTGGCGCTGGCAAGTGCGTTTCCCATGCCGTTTGTCCGCAGCGCCTCGGCCGCGACTGAACTCGTCCACTGGAGCCCGCTTGCGGCTTCGGACGGGGAGGTCTGGGCCCAGATGATCCAGAACTTCAACGAGGCACACAAGGACAAGGGTGTCTCGATCCGGATGGAAGTCATCAACTGGGATGACTACACCACCAAGGTTCTGGCTGCCGCCGCTGCGGGCGAAGCCCCCGACTTCGGC
>JAJEHK010000174.1 GCA_022823765.1 Alphaproteobacteria bacterium
GAAACGGTGGATGCCATCTCCGAAGAGGCCCGGTCGCGCCGAGCCGCCTGCATCGTTGCCATGGGAGGCGGTTCGACGCTCGATGCCGCCAAGCTCGCCGCCTGCCTTGCGGCTGATGGCCGCCGTGCGGTGACCTTTGCCCTTGGCGAAACGCCCGTGCCCGCCGGCGGACTTCCCAAGATCGCCGTGCCCACCACCGCAGGCACGGGGTCCGAGGTGACCCGGACCTCGGTCTTCAGTACGGGAGAGCGCAAGCTGTGGGCCTGGGGAGAGAGCCTGCAATTCGACCTCGCCCTCCTCGACCCGCTCCTCACTGTATCGCTGCCGGCGGCACTGACTGCCGCCACGGGAGTCGACGCCATGGTCCATGCGATTGAATCGGCAACGTGCCGGCGGCGCAATCCGGTATCCTCGGCCATGGCGCTTGGCGCCATCAGGACACTTCGCGAGTGGCTCCCGGAAGCGGTGCGCAATCCGGCCGACGCGCAAGCCCGCGGCCACGTGCAGATTGCCGCCACGCTGGCCGGTATCGCCTTCGACGTCACCGGTGTCGCCGTCGCCCATGCCATTGGTCATGCCCTGGGACACCATGCCGGAATTCACCACGGACGCGCCGTTGGCCTTGCCCTTGCCGTCACCATGGAGCACTCGGCCAAGGCCGCGGCTGACGCCTATTCGGAGGTGGCAGCGGCTCTTGGCGGACCGGAGGGAGCAACAGCCCGGCAGGCGTCGTCTCTCTACAGGCATTTCCTCGCGGATGTCGGCTTCGATCTGAACCTTGACGAAATCGGTGAGAAGGATGTCAGGGCGATCGCCTCACTTTGCTTCGAGCCTGAGAACATGGTGATGCTCAAGGGGGACGCTCATGAGTTCACTCCAGACACGCTCTCACGCGCCATCAACCGCATGATTGGCGCGGCTTGAGACAGTTGTCGGACCAGGCCACGTCCTGGGATTTCTGAAGCCGGATGACTGCTGCGGTCGAGAGGCTTCAGCGCCAGACAGCGTGCCGGTCCTTGCCGGAAACCGGATTGTCAGGAATTCGGCGCCATCAATTCGCGACGGTGCCGCGCCGGATGGTTCAGGAGTCGCCCGTGTAGATCACCGAGCAGGGACGATCGTTGCGGTTGAGAATGCGGCAACTCTCCCGCGCCTGGTCCTCACCGAGATTGAGAATGCGCACCCGGTAAAGCGTGGTCCCGTCCATCTCGACGGTTGCCATGACTGTCTCGCTGTCGCCAGCCAGCAAGGGCGCAAGGATCCGGCCGGTGTCGGCGCTGGCTCGCGCTGCATTGTCGCGCTGCGAAAAGGCGCCCACCTGGATGGCCCACTTGCGATCGTCGCCGGCGCTGCCCTCATCGAAGGCGACGCTTCGCGAATCCAGGCCGAGCGACTCTTCCAGGCTGGCGACAAGCGCGTCATCATTGAGGCCACTGTTGAGAGCGGCGCTGAACTGCGCTGCCACGTCGCGCCGTGGATGCGGCGATGGCACGGGCACCGTCCTGTCGACGGAGGCCGCCGTCACGAAGCCTTTCCGGATCAGGTCCGTCATGAGCCTGTCCCGCGAGATCCGGTCCTTGCCGCCGATCACGACGCCGACGATGCGCCTGCCGCCAACGATGGCGGACGCCGCCAGGTTCCATCCAGCCGCTTTCGTGTATCCGGTCTTGAGGCCATCAACGCCGTCAACCCTGTCCAGAAGCTTGTTGTGACTCCTGTAGGTCCTGTCACCATAGGTGAACGACCGAGTGGAGAAGAGTGGGTAGTACTCCGGAAAATCGAACTGCAGGCGCAGGGACAGCACCGCCATGTCACGGGCAGTCGATATCATGCTCCGGCGGTGCAGGCCCGACGCGTTGGTGAAGACCGTGCGCCGCATGCCCAGCTCACGGGCCTTCTTGGTCATCATGGAGGTGAACCCCTCCTCGGTGCCGCCAAGTCCCTCGGCGACCGCCACGGCAACATCGTTGGCCGACTTGATGACGAGAGCCATGATCGCGTCTTCGGCGGATATCGAACCACCTCTGGGAATACCGAGTTTCGACGGCACCTGATTGCTCGCCTTGCGTGAAAAGGTGAACCGGGTCTCGGGCGTAATGGTGCCCTTCTCAAGTGCCTCGAACATGAGATAGAGCGTCATCATCTTGGTGAGCGAGGCCGGGTACATCTCCTTGTCCGGCTTGCGCTGAGCGAGCACGTTGCCGTTGGTGGCATCAATTACGAAGTATGTCGTTTCCTTGGCGGCTTCGGCGCCTGTCGCACTCGCGAAGAGGCAAAGCACAAGGCCTGCCAGGAAGCACCGGGGGCGGCGAACGGGAACACGACCGGCCATCAACGATCCCCTGATGTTGGGCTCTGGCTCAATACAGACGATGAAGCGTGCCAGTCCAGTAATTCCTCCACAGATGCCGGGATAGAATCAGATCAGGGAACAATTCCAACCATACCGTGAGGATTTCCTGAGCCGTTCCGACCAAACCCCCCGCATGTTGTGGCCTTTGCGGAGGGTGTGCACGCCGGATTCTGCAATTCATCCACAGGCCCGGCCATACCTGATCGCAGTGGATGTCAACCGGCTGCGCGTCCCGCCGTGGGCCATGACGAGAGAGTCGGGAACCGCTCCTGGTAGGCAGCGCCCGCCTTCAGAACGAGGGCATCGGCCTGGCGCCGCGCCACGATCTGGAGGCCCACAGGCAGTCCGTTCTCGGTAAAGCCGCACGGCACCGACAGGGCCGGCTGTCCGGTGAGATTGAACGGCCAGGTGAACGGCGTCCATGTGTACCAGCGTTCATGGGGCCAGTCTGCCGGCACCTCGCGGCCCACCTCAAAGGCGGCAATGGGCAAGGTGGGCGTCACCAGAAGGTCGAAGCGCTCTAGGAGAGCGCCGACATCTGTCGAATAGCGCATGCGTGCCCGTTCTGCCTCGACAAGGTCAACCGCCCTGATCGTTTCGCCCTCGGCCGCAATCTTTGTGAGACCGTAGTCAAGGAACCTTCTCCGGTGCCGGCTCTGGGCGCGGATGGCCGCAGCAGCGGCGGCATACCACAGGGTGCGGAAGGCCTCCTCCGCCTTCGGCACGTCAAATTCGATCGCCTCGACTTCCATGCCAAGATCGCCCAAACCGAGCACCGCCTGATCCACCACCTCCGCGACCTCAGGCGTCACCCTGATGTGTCCGAGGTCGCGGCTGTAAGCAACCCTCAGACCGGTCGCGGAGCGCTGTGTCTCCCCGAGATAGTCGACGCCATCGTCGGCAAGCGACCAGGGGTCGCGTGCATCGGGTTTGCCGATCACGTCGAGAAGCAGGGCCGCATCACTCACCGTCCGGGCCATCGGTCCGACGTGGGAAAGCGTGCCATAGAGGCCCGGCGGCCAGGCCGCCACCCTGCCGAAAGTCGGTTTGAGGCCGACAATGCCGCAGAACGAGGCCGGAATGCGCACAGAACCCCCACCGTCCGTGCCGAGCGCCAGGGGGCCGACACCGCAGGCCACGGCCGCTGCGGCGCCGCCGCTCGAACCACCCGGTGTCATGCGCAGGTTCCAAGGATTGCGCGTCTGACCGTGAAGCGGACTGTCGGTAACACCCTTCCAGCCCATCTCCGGCGTTGTCGTCATGCCGATGAAAAGCGCGCCGGATTCGCGCAGTCGAGCGACTGCCGGGGCATCCTCGGTCCAGGGCTGTCTGGCATCCACCGCCTTGGAACCCATGCGCGTCGGCCAGTCCCTGATTCTCAGAACCTCCTTGACGCTTGTCGGCACACCATCGAGAGGACCGAGCGGTGCACCCTTAACCCAGCGTTCTTCCGACCCGGCTGCGGCGGCCCGGAAGGCCTCGTCATCACGATGGCAGAAGGCATTGAGATTGCCATCGATATCGTCGAGGCGGGCCAACACGGCATCGGCAACGTCGACGGGTGACAACTCGCGAGCCCTGTAGTGCCGGACGAGGTCAAGCGCTGTCAGCCGATGCAGGTCGTCTGCCGGCATCATGCGAATTCCAGTTCCGCCGATGTCGCCAGACCGCCTGTTGAATCCTCGATCCACATTCTGAGATCACTGCCGGTTTCCGGCTTCCCACAGACAAGGAAGGGGTGCGGAGCGAAGAGCGGCGCCACCCCGCGGTAACGAAAGTGCCTGATGCGGCGTTCCGGGCATGTCCTTTCCGCGAGGTCGAGCAACAGGAGCGCCTGCATCGGCCCGTGGACGACGAGATCGGGATAGGCTTCCTCGTTTCGGCAGTACTCAACGTCGTAGTGAATCCGGTGGGCATTGAACGTGAGTGCGGAAAAACGGAACAACAGCACCGGATCGGCAACAATGCTGCGTTGCCAAACTGCGTCCCGTGGCGGCGTCACCCGCCGCGCCCCCCCGGAGGCTCCGGGTACGTCTCGAAAAACGAGGTTGCGAACCTCGATGACGGCATCCCGGTCGTCCTGGGCAATGCGGTGTTCAGTGGTGACAAAACAGAGGTCTCCGGAGCGCCCCATCTTCCTCTCGACGCCGGTGATGGTGACTGTCTGGCTTGCCGGTCGGCCAAGCACCAGGTCGCGCTCGAACGTGAACGAACCACCGGCCCACATCCTGCGGGGGAGCCCGGTGTCAGGAATGAACTCACCCGGGGTCGTGCGCCCATCGCGACCAATGCGGGATGTTGGTGGAGAATCAAGAAAGTAGAGCAGGGTCCAGCCGCAGGGGAGCCGAGCGCCGCTCGCGAGATCGGCGGCATCCCTGTCGAAGGTGGCGGCAAGATGGCGGGCGGGCGTCAGGTTCAGCACGTCCACCGATTCACGGCTCCTTCCGACTGCATCGCAGGGTGCGGCCATTGCGGGTTCTCCCTTGTGAACCCCTTCCTCTTGCCACATGTTGCCGCCCGGAACCATCCACCCGGCGAGAGCGACGTGACAGACTTCTTTGATCCGACGGACCCTGTCCAGCTCTCCGCCCTTCTGTCCATCATTGTCATCGACATCGTCATGTCCGGCGACAATGCCATCGTGATCGGCATGGCCGTGGCCGGCCTCCCTCCCATCCTTCGGCGCAGGGCCATCATCATTGGCATCGCCGCGGCCACCATCTTGCGCATCTGCTTTGCCCTGATCGTGGTTGAACTCCTGAGCATCGTCGGGCTTCTCTTCGTTGGCGGCTTGCTGCTCGCCTGGGTGTGCTGGCGCATGTGGCGCGATATCCGCAGCGGCCAGCTCACCCGCGACCCGGAGTCTCCTGCGAGCTCGCAGTCCGCCGGCGAAGACCGCAAGGCGACAACCATCCGCCAGGCCCTCGTGCTGATCGTCATCGCCGATGTGTCCATGTCCCTGGACAATGTGCTCGCTGTCGGAGGCGCCGCGCAGGGGCACCATGTCCTCCTGGTGTTCGGTCTCGTCCTATCCATCATCCTGATGGCCGTGGCGGCGAACTTCATTGCCAGGCTGCTTCATCGCCACCACTGGATCGCCTACATCGGTCTCGCAGTGCTGATGTGGGTCACCGGCGACATGATCTGGCGCGGATCCATGCAGATTCTCGACCACCTCTAGTATCTGCCGTTCCTTTTCCAGTCACCGGGGCAGCCGCCATTCGGTCAGGGTGGCGGGTCCAGATGACCGAGGCCGATGCCGTGGTATGCGAAGCCGGCATCAACGATGTCGGCGGCACTGTACATGTTTCGCAAGTCGATCATGAGGGGCCGGTTCAGGACCGACTTGAGCCGCGCCAGGTCGAGTGACCGGAACTCGTTCCACTCCGTGACGATGACAAGGGCATCCGCCCCGGCTGCCGCCTCGTAGGGACCGGCACAGGTCACCAGCCCTTCCAGGGACTTGCTGGCGGCCTCCATGGCGACCGGATCGAAGGCTCTTACTCCCACACCGCGATCGAGAAGCTCCGATGCAATGACGAGACTTGGCGATTCACGGATGTCGTCCGTGTCCGGCTTGAAACTCAGACCGAGGAGCGCCACCGTCCTTCCAGTTGTGCCGCCAAGCAGGGACACGATGCGCTGGGCCATCGAACGCTTGCGACCGGCATTGGCGGCAATCACCGCCTCGATGATGGTGAGCGGCTCACCGCTCTCCCTTGCCCCGCCCACAAGCGCCCGTGTGTCCTTGGGGAAGCAGCTGCCGCCGTAACCCGGTCCGGGGTGGAGAAAGCGGTCGCCGATCCGGCCATCGAGACCGATGCCAAGGGCCACATCAAGAACATTGGCGCCAACGCTCTCGCAGTAGTCGGCCATCTCGTTGATGAAGGCGATCTTGGTCGCGAGAAAGCTGTTGGCCGCGTATTTGATGAGTTCCGCCGTCTCCCGCGACGTATGCAGGATCGACGTGCGTTCAAAGAAGAGGGGGCTGTAGATCTCGTCCATCAGACGCGCCGCCCGTTCGCTCTCGCTGCCTACGATGATGCGATCGGGACGCAGGAAATCTCTCACAGCCGAGCCTTCCCGCAGAAATTCCGGATTCGAGACGACATCGAATTCCGCCCGGGGCCGTATCCGTCTCATCACCTCCTCGACCCGGCGGCCGGTACCGACGGGGACAGTCGACTTGGTGACAATCACAGTGTAGCGCTCGATGACCCGCGCCACCTCCTCGGCAGCGTTGAACACGAAGCTGAGATCGGCTTTGCCGTCGCCGCGGTGACCCGGTGTACCAACGGCGATGAAGACGGCATCAGATTCTCTCACTGACGGCGCCAGTTCCCTGGTGAACGTCAGGCGCCCGGCTTCGGCATTGCGGTTCACCAGACGCGGCAGACCGGGTTCATAGATGGGAACTTCACCCGACTGCAGGCGGGTAACCCTTCCTTCATCCCGATCAACACAGACAACATCGATGCCGAACTCGGAAAAGCAGGCGCCGGACACCAGTCCGACATAGCCGGCACCCACCATGGTGATACGCATCGTTCCAGTGTCCCGTCAGGTTTCTACAGGGAGTCCACTTACAGCAAACCGTGGGCCCGCGTCATCGTCAGCGGCCTGCCATCAGGACGTCCCTCGCCTCGTTGATCCGCCGGGCGAACCAGGCAGAACCACCCTTGTCGGGATGATGTTCCGCCATCATCCGGCGGTAGGCTTCCGTGATCGTCTTCTCGTCGGCGTCCGCGGCAACACCGAGAATCTCGGCGGCTTCGGCAACACTCATGGTGGACGCTGAAGGACGCGGTCCGGCATGGAAACCGCGTGGTCTCCTCCAGGGAAAGAGCAGCGGAAACAGCATGAGACCGACCATCAGTGCGGCGCGGAACTGTCCCGTGGCCGCCAGTACGCCAATTCCGGTGACAATCGCCGCCGTGAGGATCCACTTGATCCAGCGCAGCACGGTTGAGGCACGCGCGTTGACGCCGATCCAGGCCAGCGCCCAGATGAGGAGAATTCCGCCAATTGCCGCAAGCAACCAGTTCACGGCAGCATCATCCGCGATCGCGCATCAGACGTTCCTTCTGGCGCTTCCACTCCCTCTCCCGAATGGCCGCCCGCTTGTCATGGGCCTGCTTGCCCTTGCCCAACCCAAGTTCAACCTTGGCGACGCCCCTGGGGTTGAAGTAGATGCTGAGCGGAACAAGCGTGTAGCCGCGGCGACTGACGGCGCCGACCAGCCTCTCGATCTCGCGACGGTGAAGGAGCAGCTTGCGCGGCCGTTCAGGTTCATGATTGTCGCGGCCCGCTTGTTGCCAGGGCGAGATATGGCAGTCCTCGAGCCAGATTTCCCGGTCCCGCTCCCTGGCGAAGGCCCCGTTGATGTTGGCGCGCCCGGCGCGCAGCGACTGCGTCTCGCTGCCTGTCAGAACGATGCCGGCCTCGATCCGGTCCTCGATGGCATAGTCGCGGAATGCCTTGCGGTTGCGGGCGACTGTCGTCCCCGCCGGGATGTTCTTGCCCGCCATTCCATGTGTCAGGCGAGGACCCCCGCCTGCCTCATGGCATCCCTGACCCTGACCCTGGTCTCCTCTGCCGGAGAGGTCAGGGGCAGACGCACGGAGCCATCACCCCAGCCGAGCAGGCCGGCCG
>JAJEHK010000143.1 GCA_022823765.1 Alphaproteobacteria bacterium
ATCTGCAAGAGATGTGCCCGTCGAAGCGGTACGTGATCCTGGAGAACCGCGACATGGTGGGCGGCAACCGGTCCGACAGCGACATGCATACGCTGGGGTTCGTCTTCAAGCCGTCGAAGCAGGCCAGGGCGATCGCGGGCGGCCGTCAATCCTTGAGAATGTCGACGAGACCGCCGAAGACCACGGCATCCGTCGGCACATCCGCTTCGGCCACCAGATCAGGCGTGCACACTGGTCATCGGACGACGCAACCTGGACCGTGGAGGCCGAGCACGGCGGTCGGATCCTGCGCTTCGCTGGAACATACCGCTGAAGTGTAATAGGTGACATGCCCTGCAGTTGGGGGAATTGAAGACGTGACACGCTGCAATCCGGCAGGTGCCGCATGATCGGTGTGGTTCTCGTGACCCACGGCCGGCTGGCTGACGAGTTTGTCGCCGCCATCAGGCATATCGTTGGTGACCAGGAGAACATGACGGCGATCTCGATCGGGCCCGACGACGACATGAAGCAGCGCCGTGCCGATATCGTGGAGGCGGTTGCCGGCGTCGATACCGGTTCGGGCGTCATCATCCTCACGGACATGTTCGGCGGTACACCGTCCAATCTCGCAATCTCGGTCATGAACCCCGGTAAGGTGGAGGTCATCGCCGGCGTCAACCTGCCCATGCTGGTCCGACTGGCGTCGGTCCGCCAGCACGCCACAGTCGAAGAGGCCGTTGCCGCCGCACAGGAAGCGGCGCGGCGTTACATCAACGTGGCCAGCAGCCTCCTCAAGACCGAATCGTGACAGCCGATGTCTCTCCTGCGGTGAAGCGTCGCCGTTTCACCATCATCAACGAACGGGGATTGCATGCCCGGGCGGCGGCGCGCTTTGTCGCGGCACTCGACGCCTTCAGCGCCACCGTCGAGGTGGAAAAGGACGGCATGAGAGTGTCCGGGAGATCCATCATGGGTCTCATGATGCTGGCCGCCGCCATCGGCACGACCATCGAAGTGGAGGCCCATGGCGATGATGCCGGGGCCGCTCTCGATGCCCTCGGGACACTCGTCGGGAACCGGTTTGATGAATAGGCAGGGCGGTCTCCAACTGGCCGGCCTGGGAATTGCGCCGGGCATCGCCATCGGGCCGGCCTATGTCGCCGAGAGCGGAGCCCTCGAAGTGCCGGTCCATGAGATCGAAAAGGGTCAGGTGGCGGCGGAAATCGACCGGTTCCACGATGCGGTGGCCCGTGGCCGCGAGCAACTCGCCATCCTCTCGCAGAAGGCTGGGACGCTGCACGGAAGCGCTGCCGAGGAACTCGAGTACCTGCTGTTTGCGCACAGTAGGATGCTGGAGGGATCGCGGCTGGTCCGGGGCGTCGAGGAGAGGGTCCGCGACCAGCGCCTCAATGCGGAGGCCGCGGTCTCCCAGGAGGTCGGCGACATCGTCAGGGCCTTCGAGGACATGAATGACAGTTATCTCGCCGAACGCAGCAAGGATGTGCGCGATGTCGGCAAGCGCCTGTTGCACAATCTGATGGCCACTCCCTACCGCGCCCTCACCGACCTTGCCCCGGGCACTGTTGTGGTGGCCGACGAACTGACGCCTGCCGACACCGCGCTCCTCGACCCGCGCCGTGTCGCGGGGTTCGTCACGGCATCGGGTGGCGCCCAGGACCACACCGGCATCCTTGCCCGGTCCCTTGGTCTGCCCGCCGTGGTCGCCACCGGAGAACTGCTCGCAAACGTGACGAGCGGCGATCGCGTGATTGTCGACGGCGGCACCGGCACCGTGGTGATCAATCCCGATGCCAACGCCGAGCAGACTTACGAGAAACGCCGCGGTGAACTTCGCCTGCAGGCCCGCAAGCTCCGCCGCCTGCGCGATGTTCCGGCGGTTTCGCGCGATCAGGTCCGCATCGGTCTTCTGGCCAACGTGGAACTCGCCAGTGAGATTGATCCCGCCCTCGACCACGGAGCCGAGGGCATAGGTCTCTTCCGCACCGAATACCTCTTTCTCAACCGCGACACCATTCCCGACGAGGACGAACAGTACGTTCACCTCGCCAATGTGGTCGAACGCATGGCCGGCCGCACCGTGACCATCCGGACCCTGGACGCCGGCAACGACAAGCTGCCCTATTCCCTCGGCGAACCGGTCGGCGCCGGCGCCAATCCCGCCATGGGACTGCGGGCCATCCGCCTGTCGCTCAAGTTCGGCGATCTCCTGGAGAACCAGCTCGCCGCCATCCTGCGCGCCGGCGCCCATGGCAGGGTGCGCATCCTCCTGCCGATGATCTCGACGACCTCGGAAGTCCGCCAGGTCCGCAAGGTAAGGGACAGGGTGGCCGAACGGCTCATCCGGGCGGGTGTGGCCATTGCCGACCCGTTGCCTCCGGTCGGCGTCATGATCGAGATTCCCGGCGCCGCGCTGGCGGCTGATTCCCTGGCCGGGGTCAGCGACTTCTTCTCGATCGGCACCAATGACCTCACCATGTACACGCTCGCCATAGACCGTGGCGACGACCAGGTGGCCCACCTTTACAATCCGCTTCATCCGGCGGTGCTGCGGCTTATCCAGTTCACCACCGCTGCTGCCGAACGCGCCGGTATCGGCGTCAATGTATGCGGCGAAATGGCGGGGGACGAGAGAATGACTGCGATTCTCGTCGGCCTGGGAATCCGCGAACTTTCCATGGCCTCGTCCGGGGTGCCGCGGGTGAAGCAGCGCATCCGCAGCCTCGATATCTCCGAGGCGGTACGGCGGACCCAGGCGATCATGGAACAGAACGACGCCGGCATGGTGGCAAGCCTGCTCGACGACTTCAACGCGCTCGCCTGAGGCGGTGGACGACTCCGCGGGTCTCTGGTAAGCGATGCGCCCGCTCGCGTGGAAGAGATGGCATGGTCATGAATGAGGACAGGGATTACCGGGTAGCCGACATTGGTCAGGCTGCCTGGGGACGCAAGGAAATCAACATCGCCGAAGGTGAAATGCCGGGTCTGATGGCTCTGCGCAGGTCCTACGGCGACACCAGGCCGCTGGACGGCGCCCGCGTCACCGGGTGTCTCCACATGACCATCCAGACCGCGGTGCTGATCGAGACGTTGCGCCACCTGGGCGCCGAGGTCCGCTGGTCATCGTGCAATGTCTTTTCGACGCAGGACCACGCCGCCGCGGCGATGGCGGAGGCCGGGGTGCCCGTCTTCGCCTGGAAGGGAGAATCGGAAGAGGAGTACTGGTGGTGCATCGACCGTACGGTAGAGGGACCCGGCGGCTGGACGCCCAACATGCTGCTTGACGATGGCGGTGACCTGACGGTCGTGATGCATGGCAAGTACGCCGGCATGCTCGAAGACATCCACGGTGTCAGCGAGGAGACGACCACAGGCGTTGCCCGCCTCCACCAGATGGCGTCGGCGGGCGAACTCGCGATACCGGCTTTCGATGTCAACAGCTCGGTGACCAAATCGAAGTTCGACAATGTCTACGGGGCTCGCGAAAGCCTGGTGGACGGCATTCGTCGCGCCACCGATGTCATGCTGGCGGGCAAGGTCGCCGTGGTGGCCGGCTACGGTGGTGTCGGCAAGGGCTCGGCCCAGTCGCTCCAGGGAGCCGGGGCCCGCGTCGTGGTGACCGAGGTCGATCCCATTTGCGCCCTCCAGGCTGCCATGGACGGCTTCCAGGTCGTGTCCATGGACGCTGCCGCGCCGGAGGCGGACATATTCGTGACGGCGACAGGCAACGTCCACGTCATCACCATGGACCACATGCGGGCGATGAAGGACCGGGCGATCGTCTGCAACATCGGACACTTCGACAACGAGATCGATGTTCAGTCGCTGCGCAATCTCCGGTGGACCAACATCAAGCCCCAGGTCGACGAGATCGCCTTTCCCGACGACAAGAAGATCATCCTGCTGGCCGAGGGGAGGCTGGTCAATCTGGGCTGCGCCACCGGCCACCCGAGCTTCGTCATGAGCGCCAGCTTCACCAATCAGGTCCTCGCCCAGATCGAACTGTGGACCGAGCGAGAGAAGGGAACCTATGCCGTCGGTGTCCATGTCCTTCCCAGGCATCTTGACGAGCAGGTGGCACGGCTCCATCTCGACAAGGTGGGAGCGCATCTGACGACCCTCACATCGTCCCAGGCGGACTACATCGGAGTCGATCAGGCCGGTCCCTTCAAGTCCGACGACTACCGTTACTGATGGTGCGGCTCAGGAACCGGGTACGCCTTTCGTCGTCGAATACTCGAAGCGAAGCGGCTTGTCGGGCCACACCAGGGAATGGATGTCATGGGCAGCCATGGCGGCTTCGCTGAATCCGGAGAGGATCAGCTTCAGCTTGCCAGGATAGGTGACGATGTCACCGATGGCATGGATGCCTGGAGTCGATGTGGCGCATGTCGCCGGATCGACACTGACGAGGTTCCTCTCCAGGTTGAGCCCCCAGCCGGCGATGGGTCCCAGTTCCATCCTGAGGCCGTAGAAGGCCAGCAGAAGATCGGCTTCGAGACTCTTCGTGCGGCCATCGAGGTCGGCCACGACGACTTTCTCGAGGTGACCCTCGCTGCCCTCGAGTCCGCGAAGCTGCCAGGGCACTACCCGTTCGACCTCGCCGGACTCGACCAGCGCCTCGAAGCGGCGCACGGTCTCGGGCGCCGCCCGGAAACGATTGCGGCGGTGCACCACCTGGATGCGCGCGGCGATGCCGTTGAGGGCCAGCACCCAGTCGAGGGCGGAATCGCCGCCGCCGGCGATCACGATGTTCTTGCCCCGGTGGTCTTCCTTGCGCGTCACGAGATAGGCAACGGATCCCTTTTCCTCGAAGGCCTCGATTCCGGCAATCGGTGGCCGGTTGGGTCCGAAAGCGCCACACCCTGCGGCAATGACGACGGCCTTGCAGGCAATGGCCGTGCCGGTGGAGGTGGTGACGGTAAAGTTGCCGGCCTCGCCGGCGAGACGGACAACCTGCTGGTCAAGGTGGTAGACCGGCGCGAAGGGAGACGCCTGGCGTTCGAGACGGTCGATCAGGTCACGGGCCTCGACCACGCTGAGGGCCGGGATGTCGTAGATCGGCTTTTCCGGATAGAGCGCCGTGCACTGGCCACCGATGGCGTCGAGGGTGTCGACCACATGGCACTGCATGTCGAGCATGCCCGCCTCGAAAACCTGGAAGAGACCCACGGGCCCGGCTCCGACAATGACGATGTCGGTCTCGTGCGATGTCTGCATGGCCGGTATCCTGTCCACGGGTCTCATAAGGCTTACCCGAAGGCGGCGGGAGGGAACAACCCGGCTGGGGATTGTCCATGAGCGCCACGCGCGAAAACGAGATCAGGGAGTTCCTGCAGCGTTGCGGCTGGGACGATGCGCGGCGGCGGCCGATTCCAGGCGACGCCTCGTTCCGCCGCTACGAGCGCCTCGAAGGGCCGAAGGGCCGGGCCGTGCTCATGGATGCGTCGCCGGATCATGAGGATGTCAGGCCCTTTGTGCGCATCGCCCGGCACCTCATCGCTGTCGGCCTTTCCGCCCCGGCCATCCTGGCCGGGGATGTCACGAGGGGCTTTCTTCTCCTCGAGGATCTTGGCGATGATCTCTACAACCGCATTCTCGATGAGGGAGCCGACGAAGGACTTCTCTATCGTGCAGCCGTGGAGGCGCTGGTTGAGCTCCACAGGGAACCGGTTCCGGAAGATCTTCCCCCCTACAGCGACGACCTCTTTCTCTTCGAGGTCTCGCTCGTGACCGACTGGTTCATGCCGCTCGCCGGTCTCGAGATCAGCCGCGCCGGTCGCGATGACTTTCTCGCCCTGTGGCGCGACCTCCTGCCGCTGGCACGCAACGTGCCCGCATGCATGGTGCTCAGGGACTACCACGCCGACAACCTCCTGTGGCTGCCGGCGCGCGACGGTGTGGCGCGGGTGGGCCAGCTCGATTTCCAGGACGCGGTTGCCGGCCCGCTGACCTACGACATCGTCTCGCTGCTCGAGGATGTCAGGAGGAAGATCTCCCCTGAGACCGTGGAGATGTGCAGGGCCCACTACCTCAGCCTGATGCCGCATGTCGATCCAGGGGTCTTCGCCACATCCGCGACGATCATGACGGCCCAGCGCAATCTGAAGATCGCCGGCATTTTCAGCCGCCTGCTGGGCCGCGACGGCAAGACGGCCTACCAGAGGTTCATGCCGAGGACCTGGGCGCTGATCAACGACAGCCTCGGCTGTCGCCACCTGGCACCACTGGCGGCATGGCTGGACCGCTGGATCCCGCCGCAAGCGCGGCGAGGCGTGGCGTGACGGCGCTGAAACGCGCCATGATCCTTGCCGCCGGGCGTGGGGAGCGCATGCGGCCCCTGACCGACCACATGCCCAAACCGGTCATTCCCGTCGCCGGACGCTCCGCGCTTGACCGCATGCTGGACAGGTTGGCCGGGTTCGATCGTGTGGTGATCAACGCCTGGCATCTTGCCGAAAAAGTCGAGGCAGCCGTGGCCGGCCGGAGTGATCCGCCGGTGGTGGTGGTGCGCGAGGAACGCGTTCTCGGTACCGGTGGCGGGGTCGCGAACGCCCTTGAACTCCTCGGTGACAAACCCTTTCTTGTCGCCAACGGCGATGTCTTCCTCAGCGAAACGCCCGGCCATCCGGTCCTGGAGACCCTGGCCGGAGCATGGGACGGCGACAGCACGGATGCCCTGTTGCTGCTGGTGGAAAGGGAACGAGCACGGGGGTACCGCTATGCGGGAGACTTCGCCATGACGGACGGAGACCGCCTTCTCGCCCGGGGTGAGCGCGACTCCGCTCCCTTTGTCTACGCCAGCCTGCAGATCGTTCATCCCCGGCTCCTTGAAGCGACGCCCGAGGGTGCCTTCTCCTTCACTCTCCTGTGGGACCGGGCAGCCCGGCAGGGGCGGCTCCGCGGCGTCGTGTGGGGCGGCGGCTGGATGACCGTCGACACCGTCGACAACCTTGCCGCGGCCGAAGACTGGCTTGCCGTGCCGGACAGAAACCATGAACAGGGGGTTTGACCGGTCCGCTTGACGGGCACCGTCGCGCTTCTAGATTGGTGGCTGGTGCGTCAACACAAAACACAACCCGGCGCACGTCTCGGAAGGGAACACCCATGACCATTCGTCACGTCACCGATGCTTCGTTCGAGGAAGACGTCCTCCAGGCGCCTGGACCCGTCGTGGTCGATTTCTGGGCCGAATGGTGCGGTCCGTGCAAGCAGATCGCGCCGGCGCTCGAGGACCTTGCCCAGCGCTACCAGGACAAGGTCCAGGTGGTGAAGGTCAACATCGACGAGAACCCGTCCACACCGTCACGCTACGGCGTGCGCGGCATTCCCACGATCATGATGTTCAAGGCCGGGGAAGTGTCCGCGGTCAAGGTGGGCGCGCTGCCGAAGAGCCGACTCTTCGAGTGGGTCGACAGTTCCATGTAAGACGGTGTCGGCTGCAGGCAGGACCGGGCCATGACCTCACACCCGGATTTTCCGGACGTCCGGTGGATTGATGTCCTGATTCCCGACATGTGGGGGATTCCCCGTGGCAAGCGCCTGGACGCCTCGGCCCTGGAGAAGGTCCTGACGACGGGAATCGTGCTTCCCGGGTCCACCTACGCGATGGACATGCAGGGCAACAATGTCGAAAGCACCGGCGTGGGTTTCGCCGACGGCGATCCCGACTATCCCTGCCATGCCGTTGCCGAAACCCTGGCCCCGGTGCCGTGGCTGGGCGCGGATCATGCCCAGGTCATGCTGTCGATGAGCGATGCCGCCGACCGGCCCTGGTGGCTCGATCCGCGTCACATCGTCCAGCGCATGGCCACGTCTCTCGGCGCACTGGGGTATCGGGCAAGGGTCGCCTTCGAACTGGAGTTCTACCTGGTCGAACGCGACGGTGATGGCACGCTGCAACCGGCGCCGCCGCCCGGCAGCAGCCGTCGGCCGTCCGAGACCCAGGTCTACCTGATGGATGATGTCGATGCCTATGGTCCGGTTCTGGGCGACATGGTGACGACATGCCGCAGGCAGAACATTCCGGCGGACGTCATCACCATGGAGTACGCGCCGGCACAGTTCGAGATCAATCTTCATTACGGCGACGATCCCCTGACCGCCTGCGATCACGCCTTCCTGATGAAGCGCGCCATCAAGGCGGTCGCGAGGTCGCACGGCATGACCGCGACATTCATGGCGCGGCCGCTCGAGGGTCTCTCCGCCAGCGGCACGCACGTCCATGTCTCGCTCATCGACGACGAGGGCCGCAATGTCTTCGACGACGGCAGCGACGAGGGAAGCGATATCATGCGCCACGCCGTTGCCGGTCTCGCGGCCACGATGGCCGAGGCGATGCCGATATGGGCGCCCGGCGCCAACTCCTACAGGCGCCTGGCCCCCGGGGGCTGGGTGTCACTGGCGGCAAGCTGGGGCTACAACAATCGCGACATGTCTCTGCGCATTCCCGGTGGCGCTGCCTCGGGACGCAGGATCGAACACCGTGCCGCCGGTGCCGATGCCAGCCCCTACCTTGTCCTGGCGGCGATCCTTGCCGGCCTCATCCACGGCCTTTCGAACAGACTGGATCCGGGTCCGCCCGCAAGCGCTGATCCGGCCGCCCTGCCGGTGCTCTGGGTCGATGCGCTTCGTTCCTTCGATCAGGCGGACGTTCTGCCCGGATACTTCACGCCGGAGTGGTGGAAGATCTACAGCGCCCTTGCCTGGTCGGAACTCCACACCTTCAACAGCCACGTCACAACCCTGGAACACGATCGTTTCCTCACCCTCGTGTGACCCCGCCGGTCAGCCGTTGGCGCCGAGAACCCGTCCCGCGAGATAGAGCGAACCGCACACCAGGACACGTGACGTCTCCGCAGGGGAATCGGAAAGGCAGGAGATGGCGTCTTCGATCCCCGGGGCCACCGTTGCCGCCACGCCTTCAGCCTCGAGAACGGCGCGCGTTGCCTCGGCGTCAAGGGTGTTCTTCTCGCCCGGAATGGCGATGGCGATGGCGCGCCGGATGAAGGGAGCAAGCGGGCGGATGAAACCCGCCGGATCCTTCGTGTTCATCATGCCGATGACCACGTCGAGGGGACGATCGCGCCATGTGCGCGCCATGTCTGCGAGGACGCAACCGGCCGCCGGATTGTGACCACCGTCGAGCCAAAGTTCCTTCCCGCAGCCCAGCCGGTCCACCAGGCGGCCCGATTCCAGGCGTTGCAATCGCGCCGGCCACCGCGCCTGCAGCATGCCTGCTGCGAGGGCCCTTTCATCCGGAGCCAGGCGGCCGGTGAGGCCAAGGGCGACGACGG
>JAJEHK010000342.1 GCA_022823765.1 Alphaproteobacteria bacterium
CATGCGCCTCTTCGATGGCGGCGAGGCCAACGAGAGCGTGTTCGAGATCATCCGGGCCAACGTCAGGGAACCTGTCCAGGTAGTTGGCGACCTCTACTCGCTCGCCACCAGCAACGACGTAGGCTGCCGGCGCCTGCGGGAGCTGATGGACGAGTTCTCGATGAACGGGCTCGAGGAAATCGCCGATCACATCATCACCACGTCGAAGAGCGCCATGCTGGAGATCATTGGCGCGCTTCCACATGGAACCTGGACCCATGCGATGACGGTCGACGGTTACGACGACCCGGTCGACCTCAGGGCCTCCCTGACGGTATCGCGGGATGGCATTGACATCGACTTTGCCGGAACGTCACCCATGTCGCCCTACGGCATCAACGTGCCGATCACCTATACCCAGGCCTACGCCACCTTCGGGGTGCGGTCCGTCGTCGGCCGCGACGTTCCCAACAACACGGGCTCGCTCGAAACGGTCCGGGTCACCGCACCGGAACACTCCATCCTCAATGCACCGCGGCCGGCGGCCGTCACCGTGCGCCACGTCATCGGCCAGATGCTGCCCGATGTGGTTCTGGGCTGTCTCGGTCAGGCCTTGCCCGGGCAGGTGCCGGCAGAGGGAAGTTCGAGTCTGTGGAACCCCTCCTTCATTGGCGGTCACGGGGTCACCGGAAGCCACGACTACGGTGACGCCACGCCTTTCTCCGTCACCGTCTTCCATTCCGGCGGCACCGGCGCCAGGCCCGGAAAGGACGGCCTGGCGGCGACGGCCTTCCCTTCGGGGGTCAGGAACACGCCGGTCGAGATCACCGAATCCATCGCGCCCCTCATCTTCACCCGCAAGGAACTGCTCGAGGGCTCGGGCGGCGAGGGCAGGTACCGCGGCGGAGACGGACAGGTCATCGAGGTGGAGCACGCCGAAGGCGCGCCCTTCGCGGTCCTGGCGCTGTTCGACCGTATCGATCATCCCGCCCGCGGACGTGACGGCGGCGGCAGCGGTGCGCCCGGAGCGATCCGTCTTGCCGGTGGAGTGGATCTCAAGGGCAAGGGGAAACAGATCGTGCCTTCGGGAGAGCGGCTCATACTCGAACTCCCGGGGGGAGGCGGTCTTGGGGAAGCCGGGCGCGAGGAGACCGATGCCGCCGGCTGATTCTTCCGGGGTGTGCCTGCCATGGGATATTCGGCGCATCGGCGCCTGTGTCTCTTTTCATGCCGCCCACCGGGGCGATCACGAGGCGGCTGTCGCCGGGACCGTCAGGATGACCTACCGGGATCTCGACCGGTCGGTAGGGCGCTGGGCGAAGGCCTTTCTCGCCGCCGGGCTGGGACACGGTGACAGGGTGGCCATGCTGGCGCCCGCCTCGACGGAGTGGCTGGCGGTCATGCTCGCGGTCACCGACATCGGAGCCATCTGGACTGGATTCCACCCGCGCTACCGTCTGCCGGAATTCCGTCACGTCACGGCGTTGACCGGGCCAAAGGTGCTTGTCGCCTTTCGCCACATTCACGGCAGGGACTACGCCACGGAGCTCCGCGCATTGCGGGCCGAGACTCCGACGCTCGTCGACATGGTGCTGATCGACGAGCCACTCGACGATGCGACCATGGCCGGGACCTTCCTTGAAGCGGGCGCCGGCATCAGCGACGGGGACCTCGAACGCCACCGGGATGCCGTGACGATCGACGACACGGCGGTCCTCATCTTCACGTCCGGCACCACGGGCCGGCCCAAGGCGGCCATGGTCCGCCACCGGGCACTCCTTGTCGGTGCTGCGGTCGAGAACGAGCACTGGCCCATGACGCGGCCGCGCCTACTCCACATGATGCCCGTCAACCACATCGCCGGGATCGGCATGACGGCCGTCTTCGCCCTGTGGACGGGCGGAACCCTCGTCTTCCAGTCCAGGTTCGAGGCGGGCGATCTGCTGCGCCTGATCGAGGAGGAACGGATCGAACACGTCCTGGGATCGCCGGTGCAGTTTCACATGATGGCCCATCACGCGGATCTGGGGCGACGCGACCTCGCAAGCCTGAAGTACATCACGTGGGGAGGCGCGCCGATGGCAGCGCCCCTGGTGGCGAAGCTGAACGGGCTGCCGGGACACCTGTGCACCAGCTTCGGCATGACTGAACTCGGGCTCTACGTCACCTTCACCAGGCCCGATGACGACTTCGAAGTCCTGAGCAGCACCATCGGCAGGCCGCACGCGGGTTTCGACATCCGCATCGCCGATGCCGAGGGAAACGTCACGCCACCGGGAGGCCGCGGAGAGATCCAGGCAAGTGGGCCGTGGCTTCTCGCCGGCTACTGGGGAGACGAAGAGGCGACGCGTCAGGCCTATACGGCTGACGGCTGGTTTCGCACCGGCGATGTCGTGCGGGTGCGCGAGGACGGCAACCTGGAGATCGTCGGGCGGACGAAGGAGATGTACATCTCCGGTGGATTCAACATCTATCCCCGGGAAATCGAGGTGGTTCTCGAGGAGCATCCGGGCGTCGGCCTGGTGGCCGTCATGGGCGTTCCCCACGAGGTGTTCGGCGAGGTCGGCCATGCCTTTGTCGAACCCCGTCCCGGCGCCCGGCCCGGGACCGGTGAACTCGATCACTGGTGCCGCGAACGCCTTGCCAACTACAAGGTGCCCAAGACCTTCGAGATCGATCATGAACTGCCGCGCCTGCCCATCGGGAAGATTGACAAGCAGGCCCTCAAACAGCGCCTGGAGGCAAGGAGATGAAAGAGGACGGACCGGTCCCCCAGCGTGACATCGCCGGGCTGAAGGAGAGTGTGACGCGCCATGGTTTCGGCATGTATCTCGATGCCGTCGACAGCGAGACGACGGCGGCCATCCGCGAGCGTGTCCTGGAGCAGGCGGCAGCCGAGCGGCAGGTCAACCTCCACACCACCAACTCTGCGGTCGAACCCGAAGACGACATCAACCAGTGGGTCGTCTTCCTGCCCAACAAGGGACGCATCTTTCGCCACCTCATCAACAACAGCCCTTGTCTCGACATCGTCCGCTTCATTCTGGGAAGGGAGGCCATCCTCTCGGAGTTTTCCGCCCACATCACGTGGCCCGGCAACCGGGAGATGCCGCTCCACATCGACCAGTGGTTCATGCCCCATCCGGTTGAGCCCGGCGAAGACTATCCGCGTCCCTCGGACATTACGCGAAGCCGCCAGCGCTGTGGCGAACCTCGACCGGCCACCGGACCTGTCAATCCGCCGGTGGTCTGCAATGTCATGTTCGCCATCACGGACTTCACCCTGGAAAACGGCGCCACCCGCCTGGTTCCGGAAAGCCATCGTTCGGGCTGCCATCCGGACCCCGCAGGGCACTACGCATCGGTCCACGCCGAGGTCCCGGCCGGGAGTTTTGTCGTCTGGGAGGGCCGCACCTGGCATGCCGCGAGCCTCAACACCGGAACCGGCCCCCGCATCGGCATCACCACCTACTGGTCTGCGCCCTTCCTGCGCCAGTTGCTCAACTTCCCTTATGGTCTGCGCCCGGAAGTCGCCACCGATCTCACCGACCACGAGCGCGGCCTGATGGGCTTCAGGGTGTGGAGCACCTACGGCACCAGCGACGATTTCGAGTCCGAATGGGCCCGGCCCGGCTCCGAGAACACAGGCCCGCTTTCCCGGTGATCTGCACGTCGCCGGACGTGTCGAACGACTCTTGCCATGTTTCACTGAACCATTTGTTTTCAGCGATTGCTGAAATCATAGAGAGCGGTGAAACAACTCCAGAGTTTGACCGTGGAAGAGACCGGCCCCTTGCCTGGGCACCTCCCGAACATGCAGATGATCGTATCGCGGGTCTCAGCCATCTCCCGCGTACAGTCGGCTCGACGATCCTCCAGTTCGAGAAACGGCAGTTTGTCGAAATCCTGGACCGTGAGGCCATATCCGTATCTCAACATCGCACCGGCAAACTTGCCTCTGACATGACCGAGACCAACGAAGGCAGTCTTGAGGAGTGCGCACCAGTGACGGCTTTACCGATAAATTGTGCCGCACGAGGAATCAGTCAGCCAGGCCGTCGGTGAACACCTGACGGCGCTCGTGTTCCTCGGTCATCTTGCCGTAGAGATTCATAACCCGTTCCTTGCTGCCAATCATGCCCGGCGCATCGGTAAACGACATGATCAACACCAGCCGATCGCTATCGCCGGTGTTTTGCGTGACCCTGTGCAACGAATAGCGCCCCAGGAAGAACTGCAAGTCGCCAGCATCGAGTTCGAGCTGTCGTACACGCGCACGGTCACCACCAAGCACCCGCCTTACATCGGCGTAGTGTTCATCGTCCGCACTGCGAAGTCCCGGAATGTACTCGAAAATGCCGCCCGAACTCGCTGGCTGCAAGAGCATCGTGATGGTGAACTCGTTCGTGTCAAAATGCCAGTTGAACTCCTGTCCGGGTTTCCCAACGTTCACGATCATGTTGGAAACCGGATCCTCGTAGATGTAGAGCTCGTCCTTGCCGAGGCAGTCGGCAAGGAACAGTTTCAGGGGCTCCCAGTAGTACAGCCGGCGGGCTGACGTCTCCTCGCCGAACAGGTCGGACGTGACAAAGCCATTATTGCGCGGCATGCGCACGTTGAGCGGATGATCCGGCGGCAGGTCAGGGTTGCCGTCGTTGAGGTAAACGTTGTTGTACTTGCTTGGCGAATAGTAGGCCTGTGGCTTGCGCGCCTCGGCCTCGTCAACCAAAGCTGCGAGTCCGGCTTCACTGAAGAAGTCACGTATCACGGCGCACCCGTCGGTGGCGAGTTCGGCTCTCACCTGCTCGACTGCCGTCTGGCGACGTGGATCGTCCGCCAGGTCAATCGGGTAACGCTGGTGGTTGATGATTTCACGGCAGATCAAGGGTGCCCTCATCCTTCGTCGTCGAAGTCAGGCAGCGTCTTCAGCGCCGCGTTGTAGAGATGGCGCTGTGTGTCCAGCATGACGTCCAGCCGCCGCCAGGTGCTGCGCTTCTCGGGCAGCAGGCGGCAAGTGATCTGTCGATAGGTGACAGAGGACGGCATAGAGGTGATCCGCTGTGTTACATGCTGATTTAACACGCTAAATCATGACGATAACACCACCTGACGTCAACTCAATTCTGTCAACTCATCTGTATAATCCCCAATCATTGCGACCGGGTCGGGCGCTTCCACCGGCCAACGACGCGCCTCGTAGGACTCGACAAGTGTAACGAGAACGTCCAGCCAATCCCCTTCCGGGGTATCGGGGGCCGCGTCCATGAGACTGTCGATCATCTCGAGCGCCGCATCGTAATCGGTCTCGCACCTGATTGGCCTGATGTTCATTGAGCGACCTCCTACACTGTCGACACGTCAATCCGGTCGTACTCGGCATGAGTCCCGACAAAGCGCACGAATCTGATACGGTGCGCATAGTCGAAGCGCAAGACCAAGCGATACCTGTTCCCGCCGATATCGAACACTATGTGGTCGCGGCCTACGATGCTCGCCCTCGCGTAAACGGCCTTGACGTTGGCGGTTGAGGAACAGCCGGCCGCTGTCGCAATTGCATGCCACGACCTGAGCGGA
>JAJEHK010000243.1 GCA_022823765.1 Alphaproteobacteria bacterium
GGGCCACGACGCCGTCGGCAAAGTTCTCGGCACAACTCTCGATCGCAGCCCGGCACACGCCATGACCGTCCAGTTGACCGGTGTCGCGACCGACGATGCGCCCCACCATGCGGCGCCCTTCCCCGAGCCCGTCGCGACGCAGGGCCGCGGCGACATTCCGCACATGGTCATGGAGGTCTCTCTGGGCCAGCAGGACGGCCATGACAATGGCCTCCACGACCCAGCCCAGGGAGGCGAGCAGGACCCCCGCTGCCACGGCGAGAACCACGATCACGGCAAGCACGGCGAACCCCGCCACACGTCGCCTGGCGGAACTGCCATGATTGACATGTCTGTCGAGACCATCGATGAGGGACCCGAGAACCACGACCGGATGCTTCAGCCGTCCCCACAACCAGCGCGGGTCGCCGATCAACCAGTCGAGGGCGACAGCCACAACAAGAACTGCCGGCATTGCGTTGTCGAAGATCATGAAGACTTGCGGCGGATGATGGCGCGCCCCAATGATAATCCAACGGGCAAGGGGTAAAGAACATGAGTGACACTGCCGTCATGCTGTGCGGTCACGGCAGCCGCGACGAGGCGGCCATCGCCGAGTTCACGGACCTTGCCCACACCCTCTCTTCCAGATTCGATTGGCCCGTCGCCCACGGCTTTCTCGAGTTCGCAACCCCGGTCATCCGCGAGGGCCTCGACCGCCTTCGCGATGGCGGTGCGCGGGACATCCTTGCTGTTCCCGGAATGCTGTTTGCCGCCGGCCATGTCAAGAACGACATCCCCGGAGTCCTCAACACGTGGTCCCGCGATACCGGGATCCAGGTGCGCTACGGCCGCGACCTCGGCGACGACATGAGGATGATCAAGGCAGCCGGCGAAAGGGTGGAGGAGGCCATCCGGAAAGCGGATGCGACCGACGGCCATGTCGCCGCCAGCGACACCCTGCTGGTCGTGGTCGGGCGTGGCTCATCGGACCCCGACGCCAATGCCAACGTCGCCAGGGTCACCCGTCTTCTGACCGAAGGCCTCGGTCTGGGATGGGGGGAGACGGCCTATTCGGGGGTCACGTTTCCGCTGGTCGCAACGGCGCTTGATCATGTCGTCAGACTGGGTTTCCGGCGCATCATCGTCTTCCCCTACTTTCTCTTCACCGGGATTCTTGTCAGGCGGATCTATGATGCAGCGACCAGCGCCGCGGCCTGCTATCCCGACACCTCCATCGTCCAGGCCGGTTATCTCAACGATCATCCCCTGGTGGTCGAGACCTTCATCTCCAGGGTGGACGAGATCCTGAACGGAACCGGCAACATGAACTGCCAGGCCTGCAAGTACCGCGAGCAGGTACTCGGGTTCGAGGACGAGGTCGGCCTGCGCCAGGAAAGCCACCATCACCATGTCGAGGGGATCGGCACCGGTCACCATCATCACCACGGCGGACACCACCACCCCTACCCTCACCGCGATCATCCTCTCGGTCCGGCATCGATGAAGGACTGATCCAGCCACCCCTGAAGTACGTTTCTCCAGGCCGAACGGGCAATTCACCTGGAGAGGTTGTCTTCGGCCATGGTCAGCCATGGCCAGCGTTCCATGTAGCTCTGGCACTTTGTGCGGAAGAGATGGGGAGTGGGGTTGTCCGGGTTCGGGCGCAGGATTCCCGAGAAGAGGTCGTGGAGTCCCTTGGGGGCGCGGAGACCGACGTCCCCGTCATCCCGCGGGCGCACCCCGACGCAGGTGCAGGAAACGACGAACCGACCGATGCTGTCGGCACTCCGGCGGGTTGCCGGCCAGGGTTTGCCGAAGCGTTGCTCGAACCAGAGGGGAACGCGAGCCTGGTTGCGCACCTGGTGGACGATGCCGAGATCGGCAAAGAGGTTGTCGGCCCGTCGAATCACGGCATCCTCGGCTTCCCAGGACGTGTCGGGATCCCAGTAGAAGATGTCGTAGTCCCGGATGCCAGCCCCTGAGGGCTGGCCCGAGAGAGCATTCCAGACCGAGCCGAAGAGGCAGCCCGCAACCAGCCACGTCTCGCTCACGCCAAGCGCCGGAAGCCGTTCAAGGATCAACCGGTTGGTGTCGTGAGCGAGGGCCAGCGCCAGGAACTCGTCAGAACGGCTGTCTATCACCCTTCAATGGTCCGGTGTTGTGGGCGGGCCGCTGCAGGACCGGACAGCAGCGGTGCATCAAGCCGGGGACGTCTATCCCGCGGCCCTGGCCTCCATGTGGCGGACCAGAGCACGGATGTGGTCGATGGTGGTGCCGCAGCAGCCGCCGATGATGCTGACACCGTTGTCGACCCAAGCAAGACAGGACCGGGCAAACTCGTCCGGCGTCAGGGATTCCGTGGTGCGATGTGTGTGCTGGTCGAAGGTCCGCAGGGTTTCCGGATAGGCCATGACCGGTCCCTGCCAGCGGTTGGCAAGGCATTCGAGTGCAGGACCGGTGACATCCGCGGTGGAATGCATGATCCCGTAGACGTCACCGCCCCTTTCCATGAGTGAGTCGATGATCTCTCCGAGAGCCGGCGGTTTCGCCTTCTCTCTGGGCTGGGTGCTGTCCCAGCCCACGAGATTGCCGTCTTCATCATCGACGCAGCTGATCCCCACCCAGACCGGCAACCCCGTTGCGACGGCAGCCTCTGCACAGCGCCCGGCGCTGTCGATGTCCAGCATCATTTCCAGGACAAGAAGGTCCACGCCGGCCTCGGCGAGTGTCTCGGCCATCTCGACGAAGTTGCCGGTTTCCGTATCCCGGTCCGGCAGAAAGGCAGGGTCCGCCTTGACGGTGCCCTCCTTCCAGGCATGCATGGTCGACATGGAGCCGGCCACGGCAACAGGCCTCGATGGTTCCACGGACTCGACGGCTTCACGCGCCAGTTCGACAGCCCGCCGGTTGATGGCGACGGTCTCGTCCGCCAGTCCGGCTCCGGCCAGCACATGACGGCAGGTGCCGAAGGTGTTGGTGATCACCACATCACATCCCGCCTCGATGTAGGCCTCGTGAACCCCTCTCACGATGTCGGGGTGGGTCTTGTTGGCGACACCGCACCAGGCGGCACTGTTCATGGCGCCACCCAGCCGGGCGATTTCCGTGCCCGTGGCGCCATCAAGAATGATCGGGTCGCCCGACCGCAGCTTGTCATCGAGTATCATGGCTACCTCCTTGTCCCCCGACGGTCGGCAACCATAACAGAACCGTCCGACAGGGAAGACGACGATTCGTTGCGCCGGATGAGGCGCGTCAACGTGAGGTACTGTCGAGACCGGCCTCTGGCGCGGCACCTGCGGACCTGCAGACAGAGCCACCGTGCGTCCCTCGGCATCACTCAGGACGTGAGCGGCGGTAACGCAGAGTTCAAATCAACGGGAGGCCGCGACCAAGCGGGGTCGATCACGCGGATCGCCGGGTCGGCACACGAACCAGGATTCGACCAGCATCAACCCTTGTCTCGAAGGTACGAATGTCCCTGGTGGCAGGTGAACTGAGCACACGGCCGGTGGGAATGTGAAACCGAGACTGATGGAGCGGGCACTCGACGGTGTCACCTTCTACATACCCGTCTGTCAGCCTGGCACGCATGTGGGAGCAGTAGCAATCCGTGGCATAGATCCTGTCATCGACCACGAAGAGCGCGATAGCGCGACCCGCTGCCTTCACTGGCTCCGGCAGCTCCGGGTCGAGGTCATCGGCGGCGAGAACGTCGTGCCATTCGTCATCCACGGCGCGACAGTCCGTCACGCCTGTTTCGGACGCATGCCATGGGCGCGAGCGCGAGATAGCTGAAACGCGACCGCAGCAACGTAGCCCTGGCGAACTTCGCACAGATGGTTGGCCAGCAGGGAGTTGAGCTTCGGGAGGGCATGAAACGGAACCAGGGGGATGGCGTGATGGGCGGTATGGAAGGGCATGTTCCATGACAGCCATCGCACCGGAGGCCAGGTCAGGATCGTGCGGGAGTTTTCGAGCATGTCGGGACTGTGCGCACAGGCCGTGTGCTCGGAGAGCCGAATGATCCGTTCGACCGGCTCCGCCACGAGACGCGGCAGAAGCCAGTAGATGACGGCGAACCAGCTCTCCAGCCAGATCGAGACAAGCGCCAGGGACAGGTAGACACCCCAGAAGAACCACGCCTGCAGGCGCACGGTGCCCAGCATGTGAGACGGGAGGTAGCGACGTTCCGCGGGACTGAACCGCCCCAAGGCGTGGAGCACGAGGGACTTGAGGATTGCAGCGAAGTAGGGCAGTGCGGAGGCATAGAAGAGATAGCCGAAAAGGCGCTCACCCATCGCAATGATCTGGGGGTCGCGTTCACGGTCCTGCGTGTAGGTGTGATGGTCGGCATGCTGGAACCGAAAGGCCAACGGCATGAGCCCGAGGATCAGTCCGCAACACCAATAAACGGACTCGTTCAACCACCGACACCGAAAGGCCGTCCTGTGGCAGCACTCGTGAAAAGGGGCAAACAGGTGCACGATCATGACGCCGTGAAGGAATACAGCAGGCGCCACCCAGAGCGTGTCCAGCGAGACCCAGACCAGAGTGCCCGTCGCCAGCATTGCCGCGACATGCAGGCAGAGAAACAGGAGACCAGGCCCGTTTCGCCTTGCCATCAGCGCTCGCACGGGCTTCCTTCCGAGAAGATGCACGATTCTCTCGGAAGAACTGATTGTGGTACGCGCCGGGCCAGCGCCGGCATCACGGGAATGAACGGTGTTCCGGATCACGGTGACGCTTAATCCAGAAAATGGAATATGTTTTGCATACTGATAGAATACTGTAGATCGTGATTCTCGCAGTGTCCAGCGTCGACACGCGATGGAGCAACCTGCCTGACTGTCAACGATCCAGACGGAAACGGGAACCCACAGACATGCGCACGTCACGGACACCCCGGACAACCAGGGCGGATGCAGCCCGGACTACCTTGCGTTCGACGAAACGACAGCCTCGAGGTCAGGGTGCTGCCCTGGTCTACGAGCATCTTCGCGACATGATCCTGCGCCTCGAGCTGGCGCCCGGCACCAAGATCGACGAAACGCGCGTCGTCAACGAACTGCAGGTGTCCCGGACTCCGGTGCGCGAAGCGCTGGTCTGGCTGTCGTCCGACGGCCTGGTCACGATCCTGCCCAACCGCGGCGCCCTCGTCACGCCCCTGGACGTCATGGAACTCACCCAGTACTTCGAGGCCTTGGAACTCTCCCATCGGGCGGTCCAGCACTGGGCGGCAGCGCGCCGAACGCCAACCGATCTCCAGAACATCCGGAACGCCATGCATGCTTACGAAACGGCTGCGGCCTCAAAGGACGCGATTGCCATGAGCAAGACCAACATGGCGTTTCACGAAGCGATTGCGATAGCGGCCCGGAACGGATTCTTCGAAACGATGATCGCACAGTTGTCGGCCCAGGGAATGCGACTGAGCTGGATCTGGTTCGACAGCTTTTCGCGCGACGATCCCCACAAGGACATCGAGCGGACGATCGAGGAACACCGAACCATCTGCCAGGCGATCGAGAATCGCGACGTCGAGCAGGCGGAACATCTGGCATCCACCCATGTCGAGGCCTTCCGTGAACGTCTCTACGCACAGCTGAGCAGCACGATGGGCAAGGTCGTGCCGACGATCCCGGGCTGAAACGCCGTCAGGCGCGGGGGAATTCGACACGAATTCACAGTGTACACATACTGGATGACACGTTCATCGGCCATGGACAGTGTCCACCTGGACAAGAACCGGGAGAACGACGATGCAGAGACCCATTGACACGATTGCCCTGACATCCGAAGATACTGCGCTCCTTGCACGTTCGAGACAGACGATTGCCCAAAGTCTCACTCGATTGCGCGACCTCGTGCCCTGCATACTGGACATGTCCGCGCGAGAGGCCACGTTGTCCTCGCACTATGGTCACACGCTGAAGGACAAGATCGAGCTGTTTGAACTGGCGCGCGACTTCGGTCTGACCGATTTCGGTCTCTCCAACTTCTTCGACTTCCCATCGGTTACGGACCAGTTTCTCGACTACCTCGTGGAAAACGGAATCAGTCTCGACGGATTCCTGGCAACCATCGCCGTCGAACCGGTGACCGATCACGAGTCCCTTCCCATGGGTCCGGCCGCACGTCGAACCCGAGAATCCGGGATCCCCAACGTGATCCTGCTCGTGGAAATCACCCCGTCTGTCATCCTGAGTACGGGACGCAGGCCGGACGATGTCCTGCGGGACCTCGATGCCCATGTCCGTCACTACCGTCAACAGCTTCCAGCGGAAACGGAACGCACGGGACGCATCTATGTCAGAATTGGCGACGCTTTCGATGCCTTCGACGAGGATCCGGAGCACGTTCTCAGGGTGTTCAAGATGCTTGGTGCACTGCCCATCACCGGCATCCTCTTCGAGGACGTGCGCGGTACCCGCTTCATATTCGAATCAAATGAGCTCATCCGGCTGATGCGCCACTACAATCCGGCTCCGCGCAAGATTCTCGTTCATCCCCACTCCGGCAACGGAATGGAGGACGCGACGACGGTGGAAGCCGTTCTGGCGGGCGCCGATGGTGTGTGGTCCGGGTTTACGCCCCAGGCAGCCCAGGGGGGCCACGGTTCCGTCCTGATGTTCCTCACCAACCTGATGCGCGCGCGCAACCGTCACGTCGTTCAACAGTACGACATGCATAGCCTCATGGTGACCGCGGAGAAGATGTGGCAGATCCACGATCATCACGGCATTCCGCCCAACACGCCGGTCGTGGGCGCCCGCGCCTATC
>JAJEHK010000066.1 GCA_022823765.1 Alphaproteobacteria bacterium
TTGGATCACCTCAAAGTTATCGAGGACGCGAAGAGGCTGGTACCAATCGGCGAAGGCAACCGGTTCACCTTGGAACGCTTGCCAGTATCGATCCATCAATCGTGATCTGATCTACCTGAAAGGCACGACATATCGCTCCCAGTACTCGAGAAGGAGGGCCTCCGCTTCCGCAAGTTGCGTCTCATTCATGGCACGGGCGACACGGTCCTTGGCGTCTTCAGATCGTGCTTTGCCTTGGGCGACAGCAACCCCGAGCCACGCATATGCCTCCACGAGACTCCTCGGCACCCCTTCACCGTTTGCGTACATGAACCCAAGATTGTTTTGGGCCTTGGCATACCCCTGTTCGGCTGCGAGGCGATACCACCTGACGGCTTCGGCGTCGTCTTCAGGAACACCAAGTCCGTCTCTGTACATGATCCCGAGACTGAACTGGCCCTTGGCATATCCCTGCTCGGCTACGAGGCGGAACCACTTGACGGCCTCAGTGTCGTCTTCAGGGACACCTTTTCCGAGTGAGTACATGATCCCAAGACTGTATTGGGCGGCGGGTTGGTCCTGCTCGGCTGCGAGACGGTACAACCGGACGGCCTCGGTGAAGTCTTCAGGGACGCCTTCTCCTTCTTCGTACATGCGCCCGAGATTGAATTGGGCCTTGGCATTCCCTTGCTCGACTGCGAGACGGTACCACCTGACAGCTTCGGCGTCGTCTTCAGGGACACCTCTGCCGACCTGGTACATGTACCCGAGAGCGAAATGGCCATCGGGCAGGTCCTGGTCGGCTGCGAGACGGTACCACCTGACGGCTTCGGCGACGTCTTCAGGGACACCTTCTCCGCGGCTGTACATGCGCCCGAGATAGAATTGAGCCTCGGCATTCCCCTGCTCGGCGAGAACACGAAACTCGCGAAGGGCGGTGGCGAAGTCGCCTTGTTCATACGACGCCATCACATCGTCCAGGCTTTGTGCTGCACCCTCGTGACCGAACAGCAAACCTGAAAACAGTACAGCGACGAGACTAAAGCGTGAGAGCTGATATCGACGTTTCATGGCTTGCCCTTCCTCCTAGCGCCAAGCATACGAATGACGTTGGAACAATCCCGTCAATTCGAGATTCGATGAAGTGGCGCCTGATTTCCGTTTGTGAGCGAGGCGCGAGAAATCCTCCTCGACGGCAGTTGTGTTGAGATGGTGTCCGATGAGGACGATGCGTGAACCGCGTGTGCCTCGCGGCCATGCGGCAAGGCGGGAGAGGGGGTGGAAGACGTGGCCGATGCCGTTGATGACGATCGGCACGTCGCTGCCGAGGAGGTCGACGATGCCCTTGAAGCGCAGGAGCCGGTCGCCCTGGCGGGCAATGAGCCTCTCGATCCAGTCCATGAGTGAAGCGGCCTCGAGTGCCCGGTGTGTGGTGAGCGACAGGCTGGTGATGGTGCTGTCATGATGCGTGGAGCTGCTGGCGTGGATCCACGTTGACGAGTCCGGAACGTGGCGCAGGATGTTGTCCGGCGTGACCGGAGACGAGAGGATGCGCGCCTCGCCGTTGAGGGCCCGCAGGCGTGCCTCGAGGCGGTCCGTTCCGGGAGCGAGGTCCGTCTTGGTGAGGATGATCGTGTCTGCGATCGCCGCCTGGCGCAGGCACTCTCTCTGTGTTTCGAATGGCCGTTCGCCGGCCTGGGCATCCACGGCGGCAATGATTCCCGCCACCGTCACCTGACGATTGATCCTGTCGTCATGTAGAAGCGTGTGGACCAGGGGTGCGGGATCGGCAAGGCCGCTGGTCTCGATGAGGATGTGTTCCGGTGCGTGCCGGTCGAGAAGGCGCATGATGGCGACCACCACATCCTCGCGTACCTCGCAGCACAGGCAGCCGGCCCCGACCAGCAGGGTCGCCTCGTCGAGGTGCTCGATGAGGAAGTGGTCGACTCCGGTCTCGCCAAACTCGTTGACGATGACAGCGCTTCCGGCCATGGCCGGATGCCTGACAAGGACGTTGATGAGAGTCGTCTTTCCGCTGCCAAGGAAACCGGTGATGATGGTGACGCGGCTCATCAGGGGGCGATGCCCAGGAGGTCGAGAGGCCGCTCGTGGAGGATCTCCTCGATGAGCGCCTCGGGGATCTCCGGCATGACCAGCCCTTCACCCCACCGGTTGATGGCGCGGAATTCGGCGACGGCGACGGCCGGCCGGCGGACGGGAAAGTCGGAACCGAAGAGCAACCGGCCGGTGACCCCGTACTCCCGGGCGATCATGAGGCCGTTGTAAAGTTGCCAGGGCCTGTGATAGCGCGCCGAGAGATCGGCAAAGATGTTGTCGTTCTTGCGCATGAGGATGGCCGTCTGCTCCATGTACGGCTGTCCGAAGTGGGCAACGATGATCTTCAGGTGGGGGAAGTCCATGGCGACCCGGTCGAGCAGGCATGGGTCGGCGAACTCGAGACTGCCCGTATAGGCGCCTCCGCAGTGAAACATCACCGGGACGTCATGGTGACAGGCGATCTCGTAGAGGCGTCCGCAGGCGGAACTCCTGGGGTCCATCGCCTGGTATGTGGGCGAGAGTTTCAGACCCTTGAGTCCCAGTGCCAGCGCCGACTCGAAGTCGTCTCCGGCATCGGCATCGTCGGGATGGACCGAACAGAAACCTACCGCCCGTCCCGGGTGCCGGCGGACCACGTCGGCAATGAACGCGGAAGGCGTGTGGTTGCCGGCATGTTTGGGCAGGGCGACGACAACGAAGCGGGCAACCCCGGCCTCGTCGACGGCCTCAGAGAGGAGATCGGGATCCGCCTTGCCGTCACCGAGGACGTTGCGCAGGGATTGCAGGGCCCTGTCCTCGTCAGTGCGGTGCTCCATGAGAAAGGCATGAGTGTGCCAATCCACAAGTTCACCCATGATCTCATTCCTCCAACCCCACCAGAATGGCGATCTTGTGAGCGCTCCCCGGTCTCATGTATACTACGTCATGTCTCTTGAAGGACCTTCCGAGGTCAGGAGGGGTGCACCGGCAGGGCAAGCCATGAGCCATTGGGATCTTGACGATATCGACTGGCAAGCCTTCGATCGGCCCAGTGTCGATCCCGACATGGTTCGTATCGTCAAGGCTGCATCGCTGGTCGAGCACAACGGCGATCTCTATGGCCGGTATCTTGCGAACATCTTTGCGGGCGACGATGCCTTCGTCGCTGCCGCGGAAACCTGGGCCACTGAAGAAGTGCGCCATGGCATCGCCCTGGGGCGTTGGGCCACCATGGTTGATCCTGCCTGGGATTTCGAGGCGGCCCGCGAACGTTTCCGGTCCGAATACAGTCAGGTCGATCTCAGTCTTGAGCACTCGGTGCGTGGCTCGCGTTTCAGCGAACTGGTCGCCCGCTGCATCGTCGAGGTCGGGACGTCGTCCTACTACACCGCTCTTGCCGATGCGACGCAGGAGCCCGTCCTGAAGCAGATCTTCAGGAAGATCGCGGCCGACGAGTTCCGTCACTACAAGTTGTTCTACGACCACATGAAGCGGTACCGGGCGATCGACAATCCCAATCTCCTGACACGGGTCCGTGTTGCCGTGACCCGCCTTGCCGAGTCGGAAGACGACGAACTCGCCTTCGCCTATTACATCGCCAACGACATTCCGGAAGCCTACGACCGGAAGGCCTGCGCCGCTGCCTATGGCAGCCGGGCTCTGCCGCACTACCGGCGAAACCACATCCGACTGGCGGTCAACATGACCACCAAGGCCATGGGGCTCAGACCAAAGAGTCGCCTGGCATCGTTGATTGCATGGGTCGTCTGCCGCCTCTTCGACTGGCGCCGCCAGCGCCTTCTGCGACAGGCTCCCGCCTACTGAAGTTCGACCGCGCCGGGAGGCTCATGCCTCGCTCGTGTCGAGGAGATCGGCGAAGGCGGCGAAGATGTCGCGATACATCTGACGCTTGAAGGTGACGATGCCAGCCTGAATGGTCTCGGCATGCATCCATCGCCAGGCGCAGAATTCGGGATGGTCGGTGCCGTGAACGTCGATGGTGTCGTCCGTTCCCTCGAAACGCATGGCGAACCACACCTGTCTTTGGCCGCGATACAGGCCATTCCAGGTTCGGCTGACGAGTTCCGGGGGGAGGTCGTAGGTGAGTGGTTCGGGAGTCGCTCGAAGCACGGTGACGGAACGGATTCCGGTTTCCTCGGCGAGTTCACGCAAGGCTGCCTTGAGGGGTTCCTCGCCCTCGTCGATTCCACCCTGTGGCATCTGCCAGACACCGGGACGGTCAAGTCTCTCGCCGACAAAGACCAGGCCTGCGTCGTTGAGGAGAACGATGCCCACGCCTTGCCGCCATGGCAGGCGCGGGTGCAGGGACGTCATCGTGATGCCAGCGAGATGCCTTCGATGAGATCGAGCGCCCGGCTCAACTGATAGTCCTCCATCGCCTGCTCGCTGCGCCGGGAGGAGGCATCCTCATCCTCGTCCTCGGCGGGGAGGGTGTTTCCGGCGTCAAGGCTGTTGACGAGATCAGCCTCGCCAAAGCGTTCCACGTCGCTGGACTGAATGACCGCTTCCTCGACGATGATGTCCGGCGAAATGCCGGTTCCCTGGATCGACATGCCGGAGGGCGTGTAGTAGCGGGCGGTCGTCAGGCGCATGGCGCCACCGCTGGCCAGGGGCATGAATGACTGGACCGATCCCTTTCCGAAGGAATGCGTTCCCATGATGATGGCCCTGCGGTGGTCCTGCAGGGCGCCGGCGACGATCTCGGAACCCGAGGCGGAACCGCCGTTGATCAACACGACCATCGGCAGTCCGTCCGCAAGGTCGCCGCTCTCGGAATGAAAGCGCTGGGCATCGCCCTCCCGCCGTCCTCGGGTCGAGACGATTTCTCCCTGTTCCAGGAAGGAATCGGCGACCGAGATGGCCTGATCGAGCAGACCCCCGGGGTTGTTGCGCAGATCCAGAACGATGCCCTGAAGATCGCCGGCCGCGGCATTCCCGATGGCTTCCATGGCGTCGTCGATGCCGCCCTGGGTCTGCTGGGTGAAGGACGTGATCCGCACGTAACCGACCTTCTTCTCGAGACGCCATCGCACCGACTGGATGGTGATGATGGCACGGACGATGGTGAAGGTGATCGGCTCGTCGACGCCCTCGCGTGCAATGGTGAGCCTGATCTCGGAGTCGGGTGGCCCGCGCAGCCTGTCCACAGCCTCGTTGAGGGTGAGACCGAGCAGGGGTTCATCGTCGAGATGGGTCACGAAGTCACCGGCCTTGATGCCTGCGCGCTGCGCTGGTGTGTCGTCGATCGGCGCCACGACCTTGACGAAGCCATTTTCCATGGTGACCTCGATCCCCAGTCCGCCAAACTCCCCGGTGGTCTGGACCTGGGCTTCCGCGTAGGCATCGGGCGAGTAGTAGCTCGAATGGGGGTCAAGAGAGCCCAGCATGCCTTCGATGGCAGCTTCGATCAGATCGGAATCGGAGACCTCCTCGACGTAATCCGAGCGAAGGCGCTCGAATACGTCGCCAAAGAGATCGAGGGCACGCCACGTGTCGTCACCGGCGGCCGTTACGTGCCCGGGACCCTGTAGGACGAAAAGACCAAGGACGATCGCCAGGGAAGTCGTTCGTTTCATGGGTTGCTCTCTTCGGTGAAGGCCATAGTCAGCCAGTCCGGGGCGTCCTCGGGAATCCCCTTGTAGCGGAATTCTACATAGAGGGTTCGCTCTTCGGTGTCATCCGCTGCCATGACGGCGACGGGTTGCCCGGCAACCAGCCACTCGCCTGTTCCAACGGCGCTGTGGTCAAAGCCGAGCAGAACCGTCTGGCGGTTGTCGCCGTGATCAATGACGAGAAGCGGACCATGTCCGGCAAAGGCCCCCGAATAGAGGACGATGCCATCAAAGGGCGTGATGACCGGCTCGCCCGGCGCCGTCGCGATCTGGAGCCGGCGGCTCCCGTCAGGCGTGCCGCGCGCGGGGTAGGGCAGGGTGCCTTTCCTGGATTCGATGTCCGTCACCATCAGGGCCGTACGGATGTCGGCCGTCAGGACGTTGTTCATGGACGCCTGTGCCATCGATCCTGCCGCGAGACGATGGAGAAATGATGTCAGCGTCTCCGGGCCCCTGATCACGGGTTTCTGCCCGACCGTCAATGGCGCCAGGATCTCCCGGGCACGTTTGCTTGCGGTGTCGAGTTCCGCTTCGATGGCGCGGAGTCTCCCAAGCGTGTCGAGTCGGGCCGAATTCCTCTCCTGGCGGATCGCATCGAGCGCCTTCAGCCCTTCCAGGTGCCGAGTCATGTCCTTCATGTGCCCTTCGATGCCGGTCACGAGCGCGTGCGCGACAACCGAGGAACGGTGCACGAAGGACAAGGAAGCAGGCATCGCGATGACCACGCCAGGCGGGATGCCGGACACCCGGTGGAGTACGCTGACACGGGTGCCCCAGGCCTCGCGATGGGGTTCGAGGCCTTTCAGCCCGATATCGATCCTGCGATCGATATCGTCGAGATCGCCCTCAATGGATTCCAGAACGCCGGCAAGGCGGCGCCTTTCGTATTCTCCAGACAGCAACGTGTCGCGCAGGGAAGCGAGGTCGGTCGTCGAAGGGGCGGATTCCGAGGCCGTTACATCGCTGCCCGTGGAAATCAGGGTCTCGAGGTCGCCTGGAGTGTCTTCACCCGCAACGGATGAGTGAACAAGAAGACCCGCCGAGAGGAGCAGGGGGACCAGACGGATACGGTTCATCGACGTATCGAGAGCAGCGACGTCCCGGACATCTCGTCCGGCTGCGCGAGGTTGAGGAGGTGGAGCAGGGTGGGCGCAAGATCCTTCAGGGACCCCTCGCGAAGTCTCTGGTCAGACGGGCCATGGACCAGGGCCAGAGGTACGGGATTGGTCGTGTGGGCGGTGTGAGGGCCACCGTTCACCGGATCCAGCATGGTCTCGATGTTGCCGTGATCGGCGGTGACCACAAGACTGCCTCCCATGTCGGCAACAGCGTTGGCCATGGCGCCAACACATTGATCGACGGCTTCAACAGCCTTGACGGCCGCCGGAAGGATCCCGGTATGACCGACCATGTCGGGATTGGCGAGGTTGCAGATGATGACATCGAAGGTGTCGTCGCGCACAGCTGACACGAGCTGTTGCGTCACTTCGAATGCCGCCATTTCGGGCTTGAGATCATATGTGGCGACGTCAGGAGACGGCACGAGAATGCGTTCCTCCGCCGGAAAGACATGTTCTCGTCCGCCGTTGAAGAAGTACGTGACGTGGGCATACTTTTCGGTCTCGGCGATACGCAGCTGGCGCATGCCGGCATCGGCAATCAGATTGCCGAAGCTTCGCTTCACCTCCAGGGAAGGGAACATTGCCGGAAGGTGTCGATCGAGATGGGCGGCATAGGGAACCATGCCGACGCATCCGGCAAGTTGCGGTCTCCTGTCCCTGTCGAAACCGGTAAGGCAGGGTCGATGAGGGCAGCCGTGATCTGTCGTGCCCTGTCGGCACGGAAATTCGCCATGATGAAGCCATCGCCATCACGCATGCCCGCATAGGCACCGATGACCGCGGGCGTGACGAATTCGTCGGTCAGCGCCGCCGCCCGGGCATTCTCCATGGCCTCGGCGATCGTGCCGAACCGTGCGCCGTCACCCTTGACCATGGCCGCCCAGGCCCGCTTCACCCGCTGCCAGCGCCGGTCCCGGTCCATGGCGTAGTAACGTCCCATCAGGGTCGCGATCCGGGCGTGGGGCGCGGCCGCGGCAAAACGCTCGAGAAAGGACGTGGCGCTTGATGGCGGGGTATCGCGGCCATCGAGGAAGGCGTGAACGACGACATCGATTCCCTGATCATGGAGCCTGTTGGCAAGCGCCGCCATGTGGTCCTGATGACTGTGGACACCACCAGGCGAGAGAAGCCCGGCGAGGTGGCACACGCCTGCGCTGCGCCGGAGGGCCCCGGCCAGATTTCCAAGAACCGGATTGCCGGCCAGGGATCCATCGTGGACGGCAGCGTCAATGCGCGGCAGGTTCTGCATGATAATGCGACCCGCACCCATGGTGACATGACCGACTTCGGAGTTCCCCATCTGACCGCACGGCAGTCCGACGGCTTCACCGGATGTCTCGAGCGTTGTCATGGCATGGGAGTCCGCGATCGTCGCCCAGTTGGGCGTTGCAGCCTGGCTGATGGCATTGCCCGGCCCGGCTCCGGCAAGACCCCAGCCGTCAAGGATGCAGAGGACCAGTGGTCGGGAATTGAATGCGGACATGGTTCGACCCTCGTCAGAGCCGACCAGCGGCTTCAGGCAGTGGCTTCCACGGGAAGCGAGGCGGGCATCGCCCACATCCGTTCCAGGTTGTAGAGGCTGCGCAGCTCATTGTGGAAGATATGGACGATCACGTCGCCCAGATCGATCAGGATCCAGTCGCCGGGATCGTATCCTTCCATGCTTGTGATACGTCGTCCATGGCCCTTGAGGGCTGTGGTGACCCTGTCGGCCAGGGCCGTTACCTGTCTTCGGGTCTGTCCGCCACACACGATCATGGAATCGGCGAACGTGGTCTTCCCGACAAGGTCGATGACCACGACGTCATCTGCCTTGCCCTCTTCCAGTACCTTCGTCGTCACGGCGACGAGGTCCAGGTCCTCATCCCTGGAAGCGGTTTCATGAGGAATGGATGAATCCCCCCTTGCTCATGTCACGGTTGGCTTGATCGGCGAAGGCGAAACGCATGTCGCCCGATCTGATGGCTGTTGCCGAGGCGCCGTGTCTGTGGCCGACAACAAGCGCCCAGACCGGTGGCTTCCTCAAAACCAGGGATCTCGCCAGGTGTCCCTGTATGCGGCAACGTCGGTAGCGTATGGCTGCCCTGCCCGTCAGACCTGTCAGAGAATAGGGAGCCCGGTCGAACACTGCAATGGGGATCATGGCAAAGAGCCGCTCCCAGTGTTTCCACAGGTGAACCCCGGCCAGGTTGTCAGCTCCCATGAGCCAGGCGAATCGACAGAGCGGAGCCCGGCGCCTGAGGCAGGCGATGGTATCGACCGTGAAGTGTGTTCCAAGACCGGCCTCGAGTCCGGTCACCGAGATTCTCGTGCCTTTCGCGAAGTTCCGGGCCCTCTGCAGCCGTTCCGGAAAGGACAGCATGCCATGGACGGGCTTGAGAGGATTGTGCGGCGCAACCAACCACCAGACCTCGTCGAGGCCAAGCTGACGGAAGGCGACGTGACTGACATAGAGATGCCCCTCGTGAGCGGGATTGAACGAACCACCGAGAAGGCCGATGCGTCGGCCACGGCCGGCATGGGGCATCGGGTGGGTCAGGGCCGGGTCTGTCCGTTGCCGCGCACGATGTACTTCATGGTGGTCAGCTGCTCGACACCCACCGGTCCCCGTGCATGCAGCCTGTTTGTCGAAATGCCGATTTCGGCCCCCATGCCGAACTCCCCACCGTCGGCAAACTGCGTCGATGCATTCCACATGGCGATGGCGCTGGGCGTACGGGCAAGGAAGTGCTCGGCGACGGTCTCGTTGTTCGTGACGATGGCATCGGTGTGTTCCGAACCGTGCCGCCTGATATGGTCGAGCGCACCCTCGACCCCATTGACGGAGGCAACCGAGATGACCGCATCGAGGTACTCCGTTGACCAGTCATTGGCGGAGGCCGGCTTCACCCTGGGATCGAGGGGCTCGGTGGAGCGGTCACCCCGCACCTCGCATCCCCGGTCCAGAAGGGCCTGGACGATGGTCTTTCTCGTGGCGTCGCCAAGAGAGCTGTCGAGCAGCAGGGTTTCCGCGGCACCGCAGATGCTGGTGCGCCGCATCTTGGCATTGATGGCGATGTCGCATGCCATGTCCGGATCGGCATCGGCATCCACATAGACATGGCAGAGCCCGACGAGGTGGGCGAGCACGGGGACGCGGCTCTCCCGCTGCACCCGCTCCACGAGCGAGGGGCCGCCTCGTGGCACGATGATGTCGATCCAGCGGGTCATGGTGAGCATTTCGCCCACAGCCGCTCGATCGGTGACCGGCACCATCTGGATGGCATCTTCGGGAAGGCCGGCGGACGCAAGGCCCACTCGCAGGCAGTTGGCAATGACTCGGGATGTGGCGACACTCTCAGAGCCGCCGCGCAGGATGGCGGCATTTCCCGACTTGAGACAGAGCGCCCCGGCGTCCGCCGTCACGTTGGGGCGCGATTCATAAATGATACCGATGACACCAAGTGGAACAGCGACCCGTGCGATATCGAGGCCGTTGGGACGGCTCCACCGGGCGAGTTCGCGCCCGACCGGATCGTCCAGGAGGGCAATGGAGTCGAGGGCGGCAGCCATGGACTCGATCCTGGAATGATCGAGGGCAAGACGTTCGAGCATCGGCGCCGACATGTCCGTCGCCCGGGCCTTGTCGAGATCGGTGACGTTGGCGGCAAGAATGTCGTCGCGTTCGTCCCGCAGGCAGGTGGCTGCGCAATTGAGGGCACGCCGCTTTTGGGCATCCGGCGCATGGGCCAGAACTCCTGCAGCGTGGCGCGCTGCCTCGCCAAGATCCTCCATCATGTGCGCGATGGCATGGGTGTCATCGCGTCGGGCGGTACGGGTCATGACAACACCAGATCGTCCCTGTGGATCAGTTCTTCTCGACCTCGATAGCCCAGGAGCCGTTCGATTTCACTGCTTTTCTGGCCGGCGATGGATTCGGCGTCATCCCGGGAGTAGGCGATGAGTCCGCGGGCGATCTCGACTCCGTCCGGGCCTTCGACAATGACGGCATCACCCTTGCGGAAGGCGCCGGCAACCCCTGTCACGCCTGCCGGCAGCAGGCTGCGGCCGCGATTGAGGGCGGCGTGAGCTCCGGCATCCACCGTGATGGTGCCGGAGGGCTTGAGGGAGCCGGCAATCCAGCGCTTGCGGGCGCCGGCCGGGTTGTCCTTGGCAATGAACCACGTGCAGGGCCTGCCTTCGAGAATGGCGCGCAGGGGATGCTGGACGTGGCCGTTGGAGATCACCATGTGGCAGCCCGCCGTCGTGGCAATTCCGGCGGCGATGAGTTTGGTCTTCATGCCGCCTGACGAGTCGCCGGTCCGGACCCGGCCGGCCATGGCCTCGATGCGGGGGGTGACCGCGTCAACCTGTTCCACCAGGGGCGCATCGGGATCGTCCTTCGGGTCCCTCTCGTAGAGACCGTCGACATCCGACAGCAGGACGAGGGTATCGGCACTCGCCATCATGGCGACGCGGGCCGACAGCCTGTCGTTGTCGCCGAACCGGATTTCGTGCGTGGCGATGGTGTCGTTTTCGTTGATGACCGGGATGACGCCGTACTTCAGGAGACGATTGAGAGTGTTCAGCGCATTGATGTAGCGTCGGCGATCCTCGGTATCGTCGAGTGTGAGGAGGAGTTGTGCGGTGCCCGTGTCGTGGCGGCCGAGAGCTTCCTGGTAGGCATGGACAAGCCGGGCCTGGCCTGCGGCAGCCGCCGCCTGACTGTCATCGAGGCGCAGACGTCCCGGGGGGAGATCGAGATGGCGCCGGCCAATGGCGATGGCGCCGGAGGTGACGATCACCACCTCGCAGCCGCCCTTGCGCATCAGGGTGATGTCGTCGGCCAGGGAGTGGAGCCAGGACCGCCGGATTCGTCCGTCATGCTCGTCCACGAGCAGTGACGATCCGATCTTGATGACGATCCTGCTGGCCTGGTCCAGCCGGGGCATGGGACTCAGTCCTCAGCCGCTGTTGCGCTGCCGGACGAGTCCCGCCAGCAGCCGAAGGAGTTCCGGCACGCCCTCGCCGGTGACCGCCGAAATGGCATGGGCATTGCAGCCGGCGGAACCGGTGAGCTGCCGCAGGGCCTCGTGCCTGTCGCGGTCACTGATGGCGTCAATCTTGGTGAGAACCGGCACCACGGTGCGTGCCGCGAGGTCATGGCCATAGGACTCGATCTCGTGGCGCACCGTGAGGAAGTCTGCGGCCGGGTCGCCGGTTGTTCCGTCCACGAGGTGAAGCAAGGCCGCACAACGTTCCGCGTGACCAAGGAAACGGTCGCCGAGCCCGGTTCCCTGGTGCGCCCCCTCAATGAGGCCGGGGAGATCGGCAAGGACGAAGCCTTCATCGTCCTGCTCGACCTTGCCGAGATGGGGATGAAGAGTGGTGAAGGGGTAGTCGGCGATCTTCGGATGAGCCCGTGTTACCACCGAGAGCAGGGTTGACTTGCCGGCATTGGGAAGCCCGACCATGCCGACGTCTGCGATGAGCTTGAGGCGCAGCCACACCCACATCTCCTCTCCGGGGCGTCCCGGCTCGGCAATCCGCGGTGCGCGGTTGGTCGACGACTTGAAGCGGGCGTTGCCGCGACCGCCGATGCCGCCCGGGAGCAGGGTCATCCGTTCGCCAGGACGCGTCAGGTCCGCGAGGACAGTCTTCCGGTCCTCGGCAAGAACTTCGGTGCCAGGCGGCAGGTTGATGACGATGTCGCTGGCACTGGCGCCGGTGCGCTGGCTGCCGCCACCGGGCATGCCGGTCCGGGCCCTGAAGTGCTGTCGGTAGCGAAAGTCAATCAGGGTGTTGAGGCCATCGACACAGGCAAGCACGATATCGCCGCCTCGACCGCCGTCACCGCCGTCAGGTCCACCAAACTCGACATGTTTCTCGCGGCGGAAACTCACGGCACCCCTGCCGCCGTCACCGCTCTTCAGACAGATTTTCGCTTCATCGAGAAACTTCATGCCGGCAATTCCGGCCAGGCATCGAAGCCTTACTCCGCGGCAAGTGCCGGAGGAACGACGTCGATGTAGGTCCGGGTGCGTCCCGCACGGCGGAACTGCACGGTACCGGTCGACGTGGCGAAGAGCGTGTGGTCCTTGCCCATCCCGACATTGGAACCCGGATGGAACCGGGTGCCGCGCTGGCGAATGATGATATTGCCGGGAATCACGTTCTCGCCGCCAAACTTCTTGACGCCGAGCCGCTGTCCCGGGGAATCACGCCCGTTGCGTGAACTGCCGCCTGCCTTCTTGTGGGCCATGGATCAATCCTCCCTCATCAGGCGTTGTCCCCCGAGGAACTGTCGAGGATCTCCCTCACCCGGACGACGGTCTGTTGCTGGCGGTGGCCGGCGCGCCGGCGGTACTTCTTCCGGCGTTTCTTCTTGAAGACGAGAATCTTGGCCTGACGTTTGTGTTCCAGGATCTCGGCCTTCACGCAGGCACCGGCGGCCTTCGTGTCGATTGCATCCTCGCTGCCGACCATCAGGACTTTGGTGAACTCGACGATATCGCCCGGGTCGCCATCGAGGCGCTCGACGCTGAGCACGCCCTCGGGCTCCACCCGGTACTGTTTGCCTCCGGTCTGGATGACTGCATACATCGTCGTTTCCGCCAGTCTTCGCGCTGCCGCCATGGCAGACGAGCGTTATAGTGCGGGGCCCCGCAAAGTCAATATCCCGGAAGAGCCTTCAGCCACCGTCAGCGATAGAGCTCGTCCCACAGGAAGATGGTGCACACCATGAAGGAGAGGAGGACATAGAGCAGGGTGGTGAGCACCTCGTGCGGAGTGCAGGCAAAGAGAGCCACCCGCCCCTGCCTGTCATGGCCGAAGATCGGCGGTGCAAGTTCGGGAGCGGTCCGTTGCGTCATGATGACGGCCAGCGGAATGACGCCGAGAACATAGCCAAAGGGCGCCAGGACACTGATGTCCAGAAAGGGAAAGTAGCCGCTAGCGGCGAAGATGCCCACGGGAAGGATCGACCAGAAGAACCCCATGTTGGCCAGGAACTCGGTGTTCATTTCCGTGGCCTTGCCAAACCCGCGACACAGCATTGCCAGGACGGCGGCGAGCAGAAAGCCGCAGAACATCCAGATGGCAAGTCCGGCGCCTGTCAGTTCCATGGATCGTTTCCCCGGGCGATTATGAGAGTCCGCGAGCCGCGATTATAGGGAGGTCGCCAAGGCTTGCGCAACCGTCACCCCCTGCCGATGTACGGCATGCCATTGGCCATGACGGTCACGAAGGGAACGTTGGCATCGAGCGGCATGTTGGCGATCATGAGAATGGTGTTGACGACATTGGCGACATCCATGACAGGCTCCGGCACGATGCGCCCGTCGGGTTGTGCCAGGCCATCGCCCGCGCCTGCCGTCATGTCGGTCAGGGCGTTGCCGATATCGATCTGGCTGCAGCAGATGTCATAGGATCTGCCATCGAGGCATATGGAGCGGGTGAGGCCGGTCACGGCGTGCTTGGTTGCCGTATAGGGAGCGGAGAGTGGGCGCGGCACGTGGGCCGACACCGAGCCGTTGTTGATGATCCGCCCGCCCCTGGGGGCCTGAGCTTTCATGATGCGCATCGCCCGGCGTGACATCAGGAAGGATCCTGTCAGGTTGGTATCGACAACGGCCTGCCACTCGTCGATTTCCAGTTCCTCGAGAGGTACGGCCCTGGCACCGATGCCGGCATTGTTGAACAGTAGATCGAGGCGGGAGAAGCGCTGTTCGAAGCTGACGAAGAGGTCATCGATCGATTCGGGTTGCGTGACGTCGCACTGGATCGCGACAAGGCGCCCTTCAAGATCGGGGCGTTCCGCCACCACGCCGTCAAGACGTTCCTTGCGGCGTCCGGCGAGAACGACATGAAAACCGTCTTCGGCCAGTCCGAGCACGACGGCCCGCCCGATGCCTGCACTGGCGCCTGTTACAATTGCAACCCGCTGGCTGCTCTCAACCATGGCCTCGTCCCTTCAGTGCTGCACAGGCAGGATGTCGTTTCGTCAAGCCTCACGATAGGGTCTCATGGTTGAACGGTCATCCCCTTCGTCACCTCAACGCAGGCCATTCCCATGAAGATCACCCGCATATCCGTCCATGGCCTGGACCTCCCCTTTCGGGAAGGCTCCTACCGATGCCGCAATCATACCGAGTACGCACAGACGGCGACCATTGTGAGGGTCGACTCGGATGAGGGAATCACGGGCTGGGGAGAGATCGCTCCTCTTGGCGCCTTCTACTCCGAGGCCTTCACCGGCGGCGTGCGCGCCGGACTGGAACGTCTAGGGCCCGAATTGCTGGGCGCTGATCCGAGGGAAACAGGCAAGCTCGCCCGTATCATGGATGCGGCGATGCATGGTCAGATGGACGTCAAGTCGCCGCTCGACATCGCGTTGTGGGACATCGCTGCGAAGGCGGCCGGACTCCCCCTGGCCGAGTTCCTCGGGGGTCGTGACGGCATGTCCGTCGCCCTCTACCGCCCGGTATC
>JAJEHK010000256.1 GCA_022823765.1 Alphaproteobacteria bacterium
GTCAGGATCGCCTGTCACTGCCTCATCGGCGAGGAGGTTCGCCAGCAGGTCGACGGCGGATTTGCCGAGGCCTATCACGATCTGCAGAAGGGCATCAACGTCCTGGGGTTCTTCTTTCCGCGACTCCCCACGCCCTCGCATCGCAGCCGCGACCGTGCAAGGCAGAGGGTGACCACGCTGTTCAGCGGGATCATGACGGCACGCCGGGAGTCCGGGGCGGCTCCGGATGATTTCATGCAGGCCCTGATGGGTGCCAGGTACAAGGACGGCCGGGCGCTGAGTGATGACGAGATCACCGGTATCCTGCTGACCGTTCTCTTCGCGGGTCAGCACACCAGTGCGGTGCTCGCATCCTGGATGGGACTTGAGCTGATCAGGGCTGCGTCCTACACCGCGCGCCTGAGGGAGGAGATCGCCGCCATATATGGTGATTCGAATGCGATGAGTCTCGAGAGCCTGCAACGGCAGGTGTTGCTCGACAATGCCGTGCGCGAGGGTGAACGGATGCATCCGCCCCTGATCATGCTGATCCGAAAGGTGCTCAAACCACTGCACTACGGCAGTCAGGTGGTGCCGGCAGGCGCCATGGCTCTGGTTTCGCCGGCCGTCTCGCATCGCCTGCCTCATCTGTTTTCCGATCCGGAAGTATTCCGACCGGACCGGTTCGCTCCTCCGGAGAACGAGGACCGGCAACACCACTTTGCGCTGATCGGTTTTGGTGGCGGCAAGCACAAGTGCATGGGCAAGAACTTCGCATACATGCAACTCAAGGCCATCTGGACCGTCCTGCTCGACCGCTTCGACTTCTTCTCTGACTCCACGTTCCCGCAACCCGACTACAGCAGCTGGGTCACAGGCCCGCAGACACCCTGCCGCGTACGTTACCGGCGCCGGACACAACCAGGTTTCTTTGCATGAGTGACGCTCCGGCGCGTGGCTATGACGTCGCCATCGTCGGTGCCGGACCCGTTGGTAGTCTTTGTGCCCTGGCCCATGCGCGCGAGGGCGCCCGGGTGATCCTGCTCGAAGCCAACCCGAAAGCCTCCCGGCGACTGGCGGGCGAATGGCTGCATCCAGCTGCCGTGCGGATCCTGCAAGACGTCGGAGTCGATCCGGACTCGCTTCCAGGCCGCACGCAGGGCAGGGGATTTGTGGTGTTTCCCGAGGATGGCACCGATCCGATCCTCCTGCCCTACCAGGGGGAATCGCTCGGACTGGCATGCGAACACCAGGTTCTCGTCGCGCGGCTGCACGAAGCCATCGCAAGCGAGGATGCCATCGACTTCGTCACCCGGGCCCGTGTCACGGCGGTGGGGAACAGCACATTGACCTATGCCTGCAACGGCGTGGCCCATTCGTTGCGTGCCGGGCGAATTGTCGGCGCGGACGGCAGGGCATCCGTCGTGCGTCGGTCCCTGGGCCTGCCGACCGAGCAACAGCTGTGCTCAAGGATGCTGGGAATCTTGCTCGAAGGAGTGGATCTGGAGTTCGAGGACTACGGTCACGTCTTTCTGGGTGGTCCCGGCCCTGTACTCATGTACCGTCCGGCCCCGGGACGGGTGCGAATCATCGTGGACGTTCCGGTGAATCTCTGGTCACCACAGGACCGTCTCGCTTTCCTGTCGGAATCCTATGCAGCGCTGCTTCCGGAGCCGCTCCGGCATGGATTTGTCGAGGCGTTGTGCGAGGGCCGCTACGACACCGCTGCGAATCGCATCATGCTCCGTGTCACCTATGGGACCGACCGCTGCGTCCTCATCGGTGACGCGGCCGGACACTATCATCCCATCACGGCCGTTGGCATGACCCTTGGCTTTGGCGACGCCCTGGACCTTGCCCGGGGAGGCTCATTCCGGGACTTCACGGCACGGCGATTCCAGGCGATCCGCGTACCGGAACTGCTCGCTGCAGGACTCTATGAGGTCTTCGTCGATGACCGGGCCGAGGCGGCCATCCTGCGGCACGCAATCTATCAGGGCTGGAGGTCCGACAACCTCTATCGCGAACGCACGGTCCGCATTCTGGCATGTGAAGACCGCTCCGTGTTCGCCTTCTCCATGGCCTTTTCACGGACAATGTTCCAGGCGATTGGCGGCTTCCTGTCGCGTCGGCGCAACCTGCCCGGACGGTTTGACGCGCGTGTCGTCATCAAGGCGCTTCTTGTCCGTCTCTCGTGGTTAATACGGGGTGCGTGGCATCTGGCCAATGCGCGTCGTTCAGGCGGCAGGGAGGACACGCGGATCAGGGACCACTTCTCCAGAGCCTTCCTGTGTTCCATGACATCGGGCACGCGACAGGGAAATGGGCTGCGCAGCCGGGACCTGCCGGTGACTGATACGGCGCCGGCATTGCATCGGGCAACGGCACGCCTTCTTGCGTTGCAGGGTGATGACGGCGGCTGGGAAGGCGAAATGGTCTGGTGCCCCATGCTGACGGCACAGTATGTTCTGCTGCATCACATCATCGGCAAGCACCTTGAACCCGACCGCCGCCGCCGGGTGTTGCGATCCTTTGGCCAGACGCGTCTGCCGGGCGGATCCTGGGGAATGCACGAGCACTCCCGTCCCCACCTCTTCGTCACCGTACTGGTCTATGTCGCCGCACGCCTCATTGGTGTCGAACGAGGCGATCCCCTCATCGAGCCTGCCCGCAACTTCATTCAGAGAGAAGACACGCTCAACATTCCGAGCTGGGGCAAATTTTGGCTGGCACTTCTGAACCTCTACGACTGGCACGGCATCAACGCCATCCTGCCGGAATTGTGGGCACTGCCGCGCTGGCTCCCCATCCACCCCTCGAAGTGGTACTGCCACACGCGCCTCATCTACATGGCGATGGCGGTCATCTACCGGCATCTCCACCAGGTGCCCGTCACGCCGGAGATTGCCCGCCTGCGCGAGGAACTCTATCCCCGGGCCTATGCCGATACCGACTTCTCGCGTGCCCGGAACAGTCTGAGGGATGCGGACCTCTTCGGGCGGCCCGGCACGTGGCTGCGATTAGGCTATGCCTGTTCGCGACTCTACGAGAGATGTCACAGCGGGCGCCTGAGACAGCGATGTGCGAGGGAGATCATCGGGCAGATCAGGTGGGAGCTCGCGGTGAGCCACCACACGAGCATTTCTCCGGTCAGTGGTCTTCTCAACATTCTGGCCCTGTGGCTTGATGATCGCGACGACGCCGATGCCCACAAGGCGCTTCAGCAGCTCGAAGGGTGGATCTGGGAGGACGAGGAAGCGGGAACGCGTATCACCGGCGCCAGGAGTGCTTCGTGGGATACGGGCTTTGCCCTGCAGGCCCTCGCAACGGCGCAAGAGTGCCCGAAGGTCCGTCAGGCCCTTGACAGGGGGGCCGCCTTTCTGTCGAGGCACCAGATCAGGACGAGTTTCAAGGGATACGAGAGCGCATGGCGGGCCGACCCCCGGGGCGGGTGGTGTTTCGCCGGCGCATGGCACGGGTGGCCTGTTTCCGATTGTACGGCCGAAGCGGTGCTGGGACTCATTGCCGCTCAGGGCCGACATTCGGACCCGGATGCCCTGCGTGATGCGATCCGGTTCATGCTGGACAGTCAGAACCCGGACGGTGGGTTCGGCAGCTATGAGGCACGTCGTCCGGCGATGTCCCTGGAGTGGCTCAATCCCGCGGAGATGTTCGGCGAATCGATGACCGAACAGTCCTTCGTCGAGTGTACCGCCTCTTGCCTGGCGGCCTTCGCGGCCGCTGTCCGGACGATCCCTGGTCTCGCCGACCGGTCGGTAACACATGCCATCTCCAGAGGGTGCGAGTGGTTGCACCGGACGCAGAACCACGACGGGTCGTGGCGGGGCGTATGGGGTGTCCAGTACATCTACGGCACCCTATTCGGCATCAGGGGCCTTCTCGCCGCCGGTGTCCGCTCCGGCGATCCGGCACTGTGCTCGGCCCGCAGGTGGCTCCTTGCACGCCAGCGGGAAGATGGCGGATGGGGGGAGCACCACAGTGGTTGTCTCGAAGGCCGCTACGTGGAACACACTGAGAGCCAGGTCATCCAAACGGCATGGGCCCTCATCGCCCTGCTCGAAGCCGGCGAAACCGACTGGCCGGCGATTTCGCGGGGTGTTCAGTTTCTCATCGACTCCCAGGATGCAGAGGGAGCATGGCCGAAGCAGGACATGGCAGGAGTCTTTTTCCGAACGGCGCTGCTGGATTACACTCTCTATCGGCAGTATTTTCCTCTCCATGTGCTGGGTCTCTATGAGGCCCGCCGTCGACACCGATCGGGACTTGCGGTGCCGTCAGCACCAGGTTGTGCGGAGAGGCAAGGCCATGGATCACGGGAAGCTTTGTCAGGCTGAATCTGGCCGGGTGTGGAGGCGTCTCGTCCTCGCACTCTGCCTTGGCTTGACCTTCAGTCTTCCGTTCGATGCCGACGCCGGGTCCCTCGACCTTGCGCAGACTGCCTTTGCCGAGGGGAGGTTCATCGACGCAGCCCGGATCGCGGAGGATCTCGGGACGCCTGCCGGTCTCATGCTGGCAGCCCAGTCCCTGCAGGTCCATGGCCACTTCATTGCCGAGGGCGACCAGGCGGACTTGTACCTCAGGCAGGCCATCGAACTTGCGGAGGAGGCCGTCCGCGTCGACCCGGAAAGCGCCGAGGCCCATGTGCACCTGGCCGCCGCCATCGGCCGGCATGCAGAGGCAGTCGGTTCCTTCGAGGCGTCGAATCGGGGGTATGGCGAGGCAATTCGCGAGGCCGCAGAAAAGGCCCTGGCCCTCGACCCGGAATTGGCCGAGGCCCACCTTACCATGGGCCGCTGGCATGCCGGTGTGATCGATGCCCTGGGCTCCTTTCTGGCTGGAATGCTCTACGATGCCAGCGAGGACGCAGCCCTGGAACATCTCGAACGGGCCCTGGAACTCAAGCCTGACAGCAAGACCGTCCTGCTGGAGAGCGCTACAGGGATGCTGATCCTCGATGACGGGGATGCACACGCCCGCGACCTTCTGATGAAGGGCATCAGCATGGACAGCAGGAATGCTGCCGAAGCCCTTCTTCATGCGGACGTGATCGAACGTCTCGAGACGCTGGGTTCGAACCCCTGATCTGCTACAACGGCATGGAAACGGGTTGCCGGCAGGGGCCCGATGGACGGTCAGGAGAGTTGAGATGAACGGTGACAACCCGCTGTTTTCGGACATCTACCAGGTGGATGTGCCCGAATCATGGACGGATCACTACGGTCACATGAACGAAGGGTACTTCGTGGTCGCGGCCAGTGACGCTTCATGGGCGTTCCAGGCTCACCTTGATATCGGCACCGCCTACTACGACAGGACCGGTTGCGCCCTTGTGACCGTGGAAACGCATGTCCGATATCTCGCCGAGGTATCGAGGGGCGAATGTCTAACCTTCGACAGCCTTGTCATCGGATACGATGCCAAACGCCTCCACATCGGTCACGTCTTTCGTGTCGGCGAGCGCCAGTGCGGAACCATCGAGTGCATGTGGCTCCATCTTGATCACCAGGCGACGCGAACGACGCCCTTTCCGCCGGACGTCGATTCACGCCTTGCTGCACTGGCATGGAGGGAGTCACCCTCGTGGGCCGCACGCCATATCGGCCTCGCTCGGGGCGGAAGTCGATGACCTGGGCGCTGGTGACTCCAATATCCGGAAGCTCTGCGCTATAGTGGTGCTTCAGAGAACAGTCATCACCGGCGCATGGCCCGTGATGAATTCGGCACCATGAAATTCTCCCACATTCTCGCTGTTGTCTTCGCGATGGGTGCTGCAGCTTGGGTGCTGTCCGGTAATCTCGGGGACGATGTGCCCGCGGCAGAAGGCGGGGCAGAAACGGTGACGGAAACCGTGATCGAGGTGCCCCCTGCCACGTCTGTCAGGGTGACAACGAGTGTTGCGACACCTCATTCGCTTGAACTGACCCTCACGGGACAGACTGCGGCCGAGAGAATTGTGGCGCTCAGCGCGCAGACCCGGGGTCGTGTCGAATCCGTCGAGGTGAGGCAAGGCGATTTCGTTGAGGCCGGCGACCTGATCGCCAGGTTGGCGCCTGACGATCGCATGGCGCGCCTCGAGCAGGCCCGGTCAAGCGTCCGCCTCCGTGAAATCGAGTACGAGGCGGCCTCCAGGCTGGCAGAGAGCGGTTGGCAATCCGAAGCCGCGGAGGCCGAAGCACTGGCCAAGCTCGACCAGGCGCGCTCCGACCTTGCGGCCATCCGTCTCGATATCGAGCGCACACGAATCAAGGCGCCGATATCGGGCATTCTCGAGGAACTCGATATCGAGGAGGGATCCGTCGTCTTTACCGGTGCAGCCGACACGATCGGCAAGATCGTTGATCTCGATCCGATCACGGTTGTCGGATTTGTCAGCGAAACCCGGGTAGCGAGCCTCGAGACCGGGGTTCGGGGCATGGTGACGCTGGCGACGGGAGAGACCGTGACAGGGGTCGTGCGCTACATTGCCAGAACTGCGGATGAACAGACCCGTACCTACAGGATCGAACTGGACATTCCC
>JAJEHK010000313.1 GCA_022823765.1 Alphaproteobacteria bacterium
AGGCCGATGCCGCGGTCCACCTCGTGCTGCGTTACCCTTGTTCCGTCGTCTGCCTGCTCCAGCAGCCAGCGATGGTCGAAGGTCAGAATATCGGGGATGCCTCCGGACTGGCGCAGCTCCGCGCCCGGGAGAAGGGTCTCCACCGTCGCGGTCATCTCCAGAATGGCGCCGCCTGGCTCGCGTACCCTGTTCAGCACCGTCTCTCCCGCCACATAGGCACCCTCGACCTCGACGAAGACCGGGTTCCACTGCGGATAGGCCTCTGTGTCGATCAGGACTTTCCACACCGCCTCGGGCGGAGCGGGGATCCAGGTCTCCACGACGAAGGTCTTGCGGGTGACGAGCGCGGCTGCCACCGCAACGATCAGGACCGTCACGAGAACGGCTGGGACACCCCATTTGAAGAGGAAGCGGGTCTTCGACATCTCATATGGCCTGATCAGGGTGCCGGTGATGCGAGCACGGCACCGGGTCGATCCATGAATGGAGCCAGTCCTGCCCGATCATCGCCATCAGCATCTCTCGCGTCGGTGCCGGTCCGGTGCACGACAGAGATGCTGTCATGGTTGGTGACGTCCGGCATCCGGTCATCCCCGACACCCTTTCGGGCGCGCCATCTTCTCAGCCATCGCCCTGGAAGGTTCGCCCGGTTCGCTTGTCGGACCCGCTGGAACGCCCGTTGGTGATTGCGGTCCAGATCATGACGGATCATTGCACATGGCCACGGGTTATCAGAAGTCCCTTTGTTTGCTTGCCCACCATCCGGAAATTGTATTCAATTCGAATCATCAGGAGGTTTTCGCCATCAGCGTTAGGTCGATGGGCCCCCTGATTCAAACGAGGAGGAACCATGAGTAAACGAGACAGTCAAACGGATGTCCCGCAGGACGCGACGACACCAACGACGGAAGACGCCGGGCTCAGCATCGGTCGGCGGGGCTTTCTCGCGGGCAGCGCTGCAGCCGTGTCGGCGGCAACCGTGCTGCCCAATCTCAAGACTGCGAAGGCGCAGGACGGCAGTCCCGTCAAGATCGGTTTCATCGAGGACGAGTCAGGCAACCTGTCTGTCTACGGCATTCAGAAACTGCACGCCGCGCAGCTGGCCGTGAAGGAAATCAACGAAGGCAAGACCCTCAAGGGCGGCGCCAACATCGGCACCGGCGGTTATGGACCCCTGGCGTCCTATGCGGCCAACGCGCCGACCATCAGCAAGGAGGGTGTCGCGCTCGACATCGTCAATGCCGGCGGCGACATGTCCGGCGATGCAACAGTGTTCGTCGAGGATGACGATGTCTTCGTCGACTCGGGCGATCAGGGCATTCTCGGCCGCGAAGTCGACCTGGTGTCAGTTGACGGCCAGAGCAACAATGCGCTGTGGCAGCAGCTGACCCGCCGGTTGATCCAGGAGGACGAGGTCGATGTCCTCGTAGCAGGTTTCGCCAGCGCCGAGCGCGAGGCGATCAGGCCGATCGTCGACCAGTTCAACCAGCTCTACTTCTACACCAACCAGTACGAGGGCGGTGTGGCCGACGCCAACACGTTCTGCACCGGACCGGTCTGCGAGCAGCAGGTCATTCCCGTCGTGCAGTACATGGTCGAGAAGTTCGGACCCCGCTGCTACACGATCGCGGCGGACTACAACTTCGGTCAGCTCACGGCAGCCTGGACCAAGGCCTTCGCTCCGCTTGTCGGCGGCGAGATCATCGGTGAGGAATTCGTGCCGTTGTCCGTGTCCGAGTTCAGTCAGGTGATCGCCCGCATCCAGCAGGCCAAGCCGGACTGGGTCATGACCCTCCTGGTGTGTCAGAACCATCACAACTACTACCCGCAGGCAGCGGCCGCCGGACTGAGCTATCCGATGGCGTCGACGGTCAACATGGCGCAGGGCTATGAACACAAGCGGTTCCCCCCGCCATCGCTGAACCAGATGCACAACGCCATCCAGTACCAGCTTGAGGTGCCAACCGCCCGCAACCGTGCCTTCGTCAAGCGGTGGATGGATATGTTCCCGGAGGACGAGTACATCGGCGAGATGGCTCAGAACACCTACTTCACCGTCCACATGTACGCCCAGGCCGCCCGCCTTGCCGGAACCACCGACCAGGAGACGGTCAAGAGGGCACTGGAACTGGGATGGGCCATCGAGGCGCCGGAAGGTGCGGTCTTCCTGGAACCGGGGACTCACCACTGCGCCCATTACATCCGCCTGGCGGTGTGTGACGAGAATCACGACGTATACTTCGTGCGTGAGTGGCCAATGATCCAGGCATGGTGGCTCCAGCGCCTCGGCGTGAACCTCGTGCGCAATCCGGAGTACAAGCAGTACGTTCCCGACGAAGATCCCTTCTTCTCGATGTTCGGATGATCTGTTCAGTCAGGTTCCGCCAGGCGACCTCCGGGTCCGCCTGGCGGAGTCCGTTCATGTCTTCGTCACCTGAGTGAGCATTCCGGTGGAGGAATTCGGCCTCGTCATCAGTGTTGTCTATCAGTTCGGGACCAATGCGGCCTTCCTGTTGCTGTGCGCACTCGGACTGATCGTCATTCTGGGTATGATGAACATCATCAACCTCGCCCATGGCGAGTTGATGATGATGGGTGCCTATACGGCGTCGCTCAGCTACCAGGCGGGTCTTCCGTTTCCGGTGTGCGTCGCCGTGTCCTTCCTGGTTGTCGGTTTCGTGGGCGCCGTCTTCGAACGCCTGGTCGTGCGGCGATTCTATGGCCGGGAACTCAGCGCCCTGGTCGTGACCTGGGGCATCAGCCTGCTGTTGAGCCAGGGCACCCTGATGGTGTTCGGTCCGTTCCTTCCTTCCATTCCCATCCCGGGCGGATCCCTTGACGTCGGCGCCTATTCCCTGTCGGTGTACTGGCTGATCCTCATCGCGGTTTCCATTGCTGTCGTGGTGGCGCTCGCCTGGCTCTACAACCGCACGACATTCGGCCTCCATGCCCGCGCCACCATGCAGGATGCCGCCATGGCGAGGGCACTGGGTGTCAACACCGGGCGCATCTACATGCTGACATTCAGTCTTGGCGCCGGACTGGCGGGATTCAGCGGTGCACTGCTCGCTCCCACGGCATCGATCATGCCGTTCATGGGACAGCAGTTCGTGGCGCCCGCCTTCATCACCGTCGTGGTCGGTGGTGCGGCCAACGTGATTGCCGGTGCCGTGGGGAGCAGTGTTCTCCTGTCCCTCGTCCGCACCCCTGTCGGATTCTACCTTGGCGCGTTTCTCGGTCTCGTTGCGCTTCTGCTGGCCGCACTCATCATCATCCGGCTGATGCCGAACGGGGTGTCCGCTGCCCTGCTGCGCTGGTCTGACCGTCGTGCCCAGTCAGGCTGAACGGCTTCGGCGATGAAGTATCTTGCCCTGCTGACCGGACCTGAAGACATCGGGCAGTCACGACTGTTCTGGATAGTCTTCGTGCTGCTCGTCCTCAACTTTGTTCTGGGTCCTTTGTGGATGAGCGAGTTCGAGGCGTCCAATGTCTCCTACTATCTGCTCAATCTCCCCATGGCGCTGGGTCTGTGCCTGCTGTGGGGATACTGCGGCGTCCTGAGTTTCGGCCAGGTCGCCTACTTCGGTATCGCCGGCTATCTCTACGGCATCATCGCGGGGAACATGCGAGGCGATCCCTGGGGTCCACTGCTTGGTGAGGTGGGTGGCCTGGCGGCGTGTGCCGTGGTTTCGGCCATCTTCGGCTACTTCATGTTCTATGCCCGGGTCCAGCGGTGGATTGTTCCCATCCTGACGCTGGTGCTGGCCCTCCTGCTCGAGACCTTTCTCGGGCAGACGGCAGGCTATCAATGGCGCGTGGGAAGCGTGCAGCTTGGCGGCTACAACGGCATGACAGGCATTCCCTGGTTCCAGCTGGGCGACTTCACCTTCTTCGGCTATTCCTTCTACTACTACGTCGTGTTGCTCGTGCTCGTGAGCTACCTGGGTTGCCGGGCCCTGGTCAATTCGCATCACGGCAAGGTCATGCTGGCCATGCGCGAGGACCCGTTGCGCACTGAACTTCTGGGTTACGACATACGCGCGCGCCAGCTCGCGGTCTTTGTCATTGCCGGCGTTCTCGCCGGACTGTCCGGCCTCCTCTATGTCCAGTGGGGTAACTACATCACGCCTTCTCAACTCGGATTGGTGCAGGCGGCCCTGCCGGTGATCTGGGTTGCCGTGGGGGGGCGAAGCAAGCTGCTGGCAGTTGCCATCTCCGCGTACGCCCTCAACTGGATTACCTATTCGCTGTCGTCAGCCGGGAACCAGTACGCCCTGGTGATCATCGGGGGGTTGCTGGTGGTTGTGATGCTCTTCTTCCCTGACGGAATCGTCGTCACCCTGGCCCGCAACATGAACCGCCAGGCGCTCACCCGCCTTCTGCGGAGACCGGGGAGGAGCTGAGACCGTGGGTATGCCTTCCATCGTCAGCACCACGGCCCTCGACAAGAGGTTTGGCGGCATCGTCGCCACACAGCACGTTGATCTCGACATTCCCGAAGGGGAGTTGCGCTGCATCATCGGACCCAATGGCGCCGGAAAATCGACCCTGTTCGCGTTGCTGTGCGGCATTCACGCGCCGGACTCAGGCCATATCTTCCTCAAGGATCGCGATATCACGGCGCTTCCGAGCTTCCGCCGGGTACGGCTGGGTCTGGGTCTGACCTTCCAGACCAATCGCGCCTTCCACGATCTCACGGTGAGGCAGAATCTCGAAGCGCCGTTCAGACTTCCCCGGGGTGGCCGCTCGTCCACATCCGAGGAGCGCTACCAGTATGCGTTGTCGACCTTCGGTCTCGATACGACAAGCGATGTTCCTGCACGGGAACTGCCGCACCATCGGCTGCAGTGGCTCGAGATCGCAATGGTGCTTGCCGGTGGACCCGAGGTCCTGCTTCTCGATGAGCCTACGGCCGGACTGTCGCCTGAGGAGACACTGCAGACAGCCAGGGTTCTGCGTCATCTCAACGATGACGGATTGACCATCATCGTGGTTGAACATGACATCGCCTTCGTCAGGGAGGTGGCCGAGCGCGTGACGGTGCTGCACCAGGGCGCCATCTTTGCGGAGGGCACCGTTGCAGACATCACGGCGCACGATGACGTGCGGCGCATCTATCTCGGACAGGCATGATGGGAACTGAGTTTCTCACTGCAACGGGGCTCCGATCGGGCTACGCGATCGGCGATGTGCTGCAGGGGTTTGATCTCGCCATAGAGCGGGGTGAAGTCGTGAGCGTGCTTGGCCGCAACGGGGTGGGCAAGACCACCCTGATGAAGACGCTGATCGGTCTGCTGCCGACACGGGCCGGGAACATCCACTTCCAGGGGCAGGATATCTCGGCACTGCCCGCCGACCGTCGGGCGCGCCTGGGGATCGGCTATGTGCCGCAGGGGCGGGGAATTTTCCCGCAGATGACGGTGCGCGACAATCTTCGCATGGGCGGTTTCATCAACCGTGACCGGCAGACGCCCGATCCCGAGGTGGCGTTCTCGTTCTTCCCGTTTCTTCGCGACCGGCAACGCCAGCGCGGCGGCACCTTGAGTGGCGGGCAGCAGGCCATGCTTGCCATTGCGCGTGCGCTGATCAACGCTCCCGATCTGTTGCTGCTCGATGAACCAAGCGACGGCGTCCAGCCCAGCATCGTTCAGGATATCGGCGCCTTCGTCCGCGAACTCAACCAGTCGAGACAACTGACCGTGCTCATCGTCGAACAGAACATTGACCTGATCCAGACCGTGGCACAGCGTGCCTATGTTCTGGACAAGGGCAGGGTGGTTGCTGATCTTGACCGCGAGCGTCTTCTGGACACGGAACATGTGGCCACCTACCTCGCGGTCTGATGGCGGCATGTCCATGACCTGCCTGACGGAATGGCCCACGAACTGACATAGGGGGAACGACGGCTATGGAAATGATCATGCGATCCTACCCGAATGACTGGGTAGCGGATTCCATCATGTACCGGCGCGGTGTCGGCTACGGTTCAACAGGGGTCACCCGCCATCTCACGGAAGAGGTCCAGGGTGTCTTTCACTACACGATTGGTCCCTATTCCGAGCCGGTTCTGCACATCAATCCGGGAGACCGGGTGGTCGTCGAGACACGCGATGCCTTCGAAGGCAAGATCAAGAGCGAATGCGATGTTCCCTCCGAAATCCTGGAGATGCCCTGGCTCAATCCCCAGTGCGGTCCGATCATGGTTGAGGGGGCGGAAAAGGGTGATGTCCTGTGCGTCCATATCGAGAGCATGGTCCCACGGGGCCCGAACCCTCGCGGCACCTGCTGCATGATCCGTGAGTTCGGCGCGTTGACCGGAACGGGCCTGACGGCAACGCTCAACGCACCGCTTCCCGAGATCGTCCGAAAGATCGACCTCGATGAGGAGAAGGTCTACTGGAGCGACAGGGTGACACTGCCCTACAAGCCGCATATCGGTACTCTCAGCTGTTCCCCCGAGATCGATTCGATCAATTCGCTGACACCCGACAGTCATGGCGGCAACATGGATCTTCCAGACATGGGGCCGGGCACGATCACCTACCTGCCGGTCCGCACCAAGGGTGGCCGTCTCTTCATCGGCGATGCCCATGCTTGCCAGGGTGACGGTGAGGTGTGCGGTGTAGCCGTTGAGTATCCGACCACCACCACCATGACGGTCGATCTCATCAAGAACTGGCCGATCGAGTGGCCGCGTCTGGAGGCCGACGACTTCATCATGGGCATCGGCAGCACCCGTCCGCTCGAGGACAGCGCACGCATTGCCTATCGTGAACTTGTCAGGTGGATGGCGGCGGACTACGGGTTCGACCAGTGGGATGCCTACATGATGCTCAGTCAGTGCGGAAAGGTGCGCCTGGGCAATTTCGTGGATCCCAAGTACACGATCGGTGCGGCCGTTCCCAAGAAGTACATTCTGGACTGAACGCCGGCCGCCACCGGAGTGGTCCGGGAGCGTTGATTCGGGGCGGGGTGATGCCTAGGGTTCCGGGCATCCGAAGAGCGGAGGTTCGTCATGGCTGAATCGCTGCCGGTGGCGGGG
>JAJEHK010000280.1 GCA_022823765.1 Alphaproteobacteria bacterium
CGGCCGAGTGCGAGGAGGATCCATGCAATCCGTGCGCAGTGTGCGAAGATCCGTGCGGCGCCGGCATCTGGCAGCCCGATGATGGAACCGGGGTTGTCTGGAATGTCCTGACGGGCGAGCCGAGCGCTGCCTATGTCACCGTACTGATGCCCCAGGGCGACGTGCCCGCCATGTTCGAAGGAGTCATGGCGCAAGTTGCCGGCCTGGTCGATGAGGGCATCGGTGCGGTCGGCACGGGTGCTGCGGATTCTGGCTCCCGGTTCGTTCCGGACGAATCCGCTTTGGACAGCGGCAACTGGCGTTACACGCTGTCGGTTTCCTGATCGTCCAGCACCCTGCGCGTGGCGACAGACTTCATCTTCGGAGTCACGCACGACGCCATGGCAAGGGCCGGATCACCAACGCAGGCTGCAACGGCAAAAGTCAACAGATGACCACAGCGCCGCGAAGGCGCCACGGGAGACGTGCGCGCGCCCCAGCGCGAAACATTCATGGCGAACGAAGCACCCCATTTTCAGGCATGTCGATCCTGAATGTGGCGTGAAGGGCACCCATGACGATGCAACGTCTTTCCGAGCAGGTGGCGCTCGCCTGGGCGACGTTCGACAGTGCCACCGGACGTTTTTGCCGCGTCACTCCGGCCGCACCGATATTGTTCTTCATTGAAACGGATACACTCGACGAAGCGATTGCTGAACTACAGACTCTCAAAGATGTTCTCGACGGCACCCGCCCCCCGACTGCCGCAGACCCGAGCCTTCTTCAGGTTATGGCGTCAGTGAGCCTCAGCATAACTGTTGGACCTGTCACCGTCACAATCACTGTGCGGACATGACCATCACTCATCAGGCATTCCGCTCTCCTGCGGGTTCACGGTTGCCGGCGTCAAAGCGGAAAAGATGCTCTCGAAGCTCCCGATGCTGCCGTCGACCTCCTCGAACCTGACGCCGCTGTAGCCGACGACCCGGCGGGGATTGCTGTCCAGGTCCAGGACATTGGAGAACTGTCCGCCCCACACGCCCTCGGACTGCATGACGGTTCGCTCGGGATGGCTCACTGAGATCGCGGTGTTCTGGAACATGCCGTCCGGGTTGAACGGCGCAGGGCCAAGGTGCACTTCGTAATCGGTGGGCAGGGCATCGGGGTCGGGCCCCCGCCACGCCACGGCGGGCCACAGGTGAAGTGTCTCGGCGCTGATGTCTCCCTCGCAGCCGATACAGCCTGAGATCGTCGCCTCGGCGAAATCCGCCGTCAGCGTGATGGGAGCGGAGAACTCGACGTACTGGCTTTCCCCCTGCAGCTCTCCCCAACCGTTGCCGTAGAAGTACTCGTAAAGCCCGCCGGCGCCACCCACGTAGGTTGCCTCGCCGCTTACCGGCATTGCGGGAGGATTGGACGGATCCAGTTCCGGCCCGTCAATGAAGACGCCGCGCTCGGCCGCTTCGTATTCGTCGGTCGGAACACCAGGAGGATAGTGGAGCCACCAGCCCACGGCCAGATAGTCGGACGGGTCGTCGTTGTCCCACTCGACCGCGGCATAGAGAATGGATCTGCCATCGTGGCGGTTCTCGGCCAGAAACCACTCGCGGTTCACGAATCCGGGGATGGGCGGCGCAGGAAGGTAGATCGCCCACTCGTACAGAGCGTGCGCGTCGGTCGTGAGCGTTCTGGGGCTTTGCCCACTGCGCTGCGCCTCGACCGCGAACACCCCGTCCTCGAACGTGGCCTTCGTTCTGAACTGCATGGCGTTCTCGAACGCCGCTCTCGTCCTGAACTGCTCTTGGGCTTCGGTGAAGGTTGCGATCTCCTCCGGCGTCGGGCCTTCCGCTGTCGCCATCGGATCGCTGCCGCAGCCTACCGTCGCCAGTAGCGAGGCCATGCTCAATGCAACCGTGACCGCTCTCATGTTCATTTCTTGTCTCCCTTCGATTCACGCACCTACTGCGTCCCGCTTATGTCTGTCTCCGCCCATCGCCGGCGGCAAGCGCCTGGTAGTAGAAGGTGTGGAGGAACCCAAGCGGCACCTTCTCGATGCCGCCCATGTTGTGCAGCCACAGCACGCGCCCGGAGCGACCGTTCCCATCCATGAAGGGATGCAGGGTCTCGTAAGCGCAGTGGCGCTGGTAGGGCGTCGTCTCGGGTTTCGGGATCAGCAGGTGTTCAAGCCACTCCTCGATGTGAGGACCACCTCTCGGTGGGATATGCTTCCCGACACGGACGTTCATGCCCTCGTGGCGCCGCAGCTCGACGCCGGGCTGGATGACGTCGACGAAGCGTTCCAGGGCTTCCACAGTCACCGGCCCTGCGAGGAAGTCGATATGGGCTTGAACCTCGGCATCGATCGAGTGGCGGGTGATCCCCTCGATTATGTTGCTCTCGATGACGAAGCGTTCCAGGTCGAAGCTCATCACTCGAGAGCGTCCAGAATCTGCCGCGCCATCGTCCGGAGATTATCGGGACCAACTGCGAGCCTCAAAAGGCGTTTCTTCCGAAACTCCTTCCCGTCCGACGCCTCGATGTGAAGTTCAAGAACGGCCGCGAGTTCGCCGTCTTTTCCAACATACATGTCGACCGCTAAACTTGTCAGATCAGCAATGGCATGTGCCTCATGAAGCGGTAGGTGAGATTGCTTCACGGCATCAAATGCCATGTGCAAGACCACACCCAACCGTTTCCAAGAATGGTAGGCATGCCAACGGCCTGGCAGATGAAGATGTTGCCGTCGTCGTCCACATGTGTTGTGAACACTTGTCCAGTGGGATCCTGGCATTCACATATGGTTTCCTCGACACTGTCATCATCCTGCGCAATCGCGCAGGTGCTGCCAGCATGGCGCCGGCGAAGACTCCGGCAATCATGGTGAACCTCATGGCTGTCCCCCTTCGGTTACGTTCGTGATACTCGCATGAGTTCAAGAAAATCCCTCCCAGAGATAATCTGGATCTCTGCGCCTTTCGCTACGAGTTCCTCGGTTTTCCGATGCTTGTTGCTCTTGCATTTGCCCTTGAGCTTCTTCATGTCCTGCGTTCCGAGCACGAGAATGGTCACCTTTTTGCTGATGTTGGTGACTACGTTGCATCCGGCCTCCGCAGCCATATCCGCCGCCTCCTGGCGAGAACACCCGGAGATGTCGCCGGTAAAGACGATGGTTTCGCCGAACAGTACCCCGTCTGGACTTCCCTCTCGCTTCACTGATGACGAGACTGATGGTGACGCTGATGACGGGACCCTGGGGGCGATGGGAAGATCAGCCCTCCGCAACCATCTATCGATGTCGTTGCCGGTCTCGGCGCACGCGCAAAGCACAATCTCGGCGCAGGCTCGAGCGTCTTCCAGTGCATCGTGATGCGTGAACTGAATGCCCAGAACCGCTGCGACGTTCTTGAGGTTATAGCCCTTACGCCCAAACTGCTCAGGCCAAGCGCGCCGGACGATCTTCGCACTGTCCAGCCAGGTAACTTGGAGTTGTTCGAGATTCCAAAGAGTCATCGCACGCTCGAACGCCACGCGATCGAATGAAGTGTGGCTGACCACAACCGAGCCTCGCAACCGCTTTCGCAATTCGCCACGAACTTCCGGCAGGGTGGGGCAGTTCTTTACGTCCTTCTCGTCGATCCCGTGAATCAAGACATTTTCCTCGTCGAACCAATCCTTCGGATTTATCAGCGTTTGCCAGCAGCCGTCGATTTTTCCTTCAACTACGTGAACGATCCCTATCTGGCAGATGCTCGCACGGTCGGGGTTCGCCGTTTCGACATCAATTGCGTTGAACGTCAGCATTGTGTTTCCTTGTGTGTTGCCCGACCCGTCGTCCATCAACGTCGCCTCAACGCGCCAATGAAGGGCTCAGGGTCGTCGACAACACGTTGAACCATCTCTTCAAGACGGTGTTCCGACGTTTGAACCAAATTCCCTGCAGACACGTCTCCGGCTGCCGCGGCAAAGATCGTGTGCATCGCCTTCGTAAACGCCGCCTTCACGTGTAGGTCGCTCAATCGATGGTCTGTCGCGAGAACTGATACGAGGCGCGCCGCCACCGCGGTCCGGTCGATGTAAAGCACTGGGGGTCCTTCGACTTGCCTTGATATTTTACTCAGCGGCGACCGGATGCCCGACCGCCATGGCACGGCGCTCGAAATGACGCGAACCGATCATCCGACACGCCCGCACGACCCGGCCGATGGCCTCGGTATGTCTGTCGAGACATACTGTCGCCACGTTTGCATCGTTCGCCGCGAGACACCAATCGCTGCCACATCGCTGTAGCCAACGGATCAGCAACTCGCCGTCGTGCTCGACGGCGAACAGGTCGTCATCTTCCAGGAGATTGAGGCGCTTGTAGATCATGCTCACGCTGCCGTTGACCAGCGTCGGCGCTATCGATGAGTTGTGAACCTCGATGACTTCGCAGTGTCTGACGTCAATGTCGAACCGAGCCAGAAACTCCTTTTCGAAGTAGGCACAACCATCCGGGCAGTACCAGAATCTCCCTTCCTTGATGGAACGGGCCATGGTTGGATGTCCAAGCTGACCCGCTCGCGGTATTGGAACAGTTCTTCATCGTTCGGACCGTCAACTTGCTCCGACAGTTCAGGAAAGACGATTTCAAGGGGAAGGAGATCGACCGGTGGGCACTCCGGGGCGCGTGCCAGACGGGTTTGCCATGGGACGTCCAATACTTGCAGCCCCACCTCCAGGCGGCTGATGTGCTGGATGGTTGTGTGACAGGCCTTCGCCAGAGCCTCCTGAGTCATTCCGCACGATAGACGCATCTGCTTGATCCGGTTCTT
>JAJEHK010000053.1 GCA_022823765.1 Alphaproteobacteria bacterium
GCCCCGCCCCACAACGCGGTCGAGCGACGGCAGGCAATCGCGGATCCAGGTGATTTGTGGTGTCGAGTGTCTTTGTCGCGCTTCGGCGAGCATCGTCGCCGAGGGATCGACAGCCACGACCTCGTAGCCCATTGCGGCGAACCACGCCGCGTCGCGGCCCGATCCGGCGCCGACGTCGAGCACGGCAGCCGGTGGAGGCGGCAGCTGATCGGCGAACCAGGCATGAAGCGCGTCGGGGTCGATGGACTCGTAGCGATCGGCGAGGGCTCGCCCCGCAGCATCCTCGTATCGCGTCAGTTGTCCAGGCGCGCCTTTCATCGGGAGAGGATAGACTCGTCAATCCTCTGGAAGAAGGTCTCGCGCGCGAGGGTGGGGGATGTTCCGCAGGCCTCTCGCAGCTATTGTGAGGGCAGGGAGCCGGAGAAAAGGCATGGATAATGGGTTGATCAGTTTTGCCAGTGGCAACGCCAATCCGGAGACCTTTCCGGTGACAGACTTCGCCGAGGCTGCGGCCGACGTGATGCGTACCATGGCAGTGGATCTCACCACCTATCCCGGGAGTCTCGGTCATGAAGGGCTGCGCCAGCTGATGGCCCGGCGCGAAATGGACCGCGAGGGGATAACGGTGGACCCCGATCACGTGCTGATCACCAACGGGTCGATGCAGGCCGTCACTCTGGCTGTGGAGACGCTGTGCACCGGAGTGGATGACATCGTCATCATGGAGGAGCTCAGCTATTCGGGGAGCATCGTTGCCTTCGGCTCCATGGGAATCGAGATGGTGGGCGTTCCGGTCGATGGCGATGGCATGGTGATGAAGGCCCTCGAGAACACCCTTCAGTCACTGGCGAATCAGGGACGTCGACCGCGTTGCATCTACACCCTTGCCACCTATCAGAATCCAACCGGCACGGTGATGCCGCGGTCCCGCCGCCTGGAGATGATCGCCATTGCAGGGCGTCATGGCGTCCCGATCGTCGAGGACAACTGTTACGGAGACGTCCACTTCGACGGTGAGGTTCCTCCGGCACTCTACGCGCTCGATCCGTCCCCCTCGCTGATCTACCTGTGTTCGCTTTCCAAGATCTTCGCTCCCGGCGTGCGCCTCGGCTACATGGTGGCGCGACCGCCCATGCTCGACAACGTGCTGGCGAAGCGTCATGACGCGGGACCCAACACCCTGGCGTCCGCCATCACCCATGCGTACCTGAAGGATTGCCTGTGGGACCATGTCGCCATGGCCAACCGGGCGCTGAAGGTCAAGCGCGACACCATGATGAACGCCCTCAGGCGGGAACTGGGCAACGCGTGTTCCGTTGTCCGGCCACCAGGCGGCCTCTTCATCTGGGTGCGGCTGCCCGACGATGTCGATCCCGTCCGTCTCGTCGACGTGGCCCGTGACGAGGGGGTGGAGGTCGTCGACGGTTCGGCATTCCACGTGAGGAACGACGCCGGATCGGTCATCCGCCTCGCCTTCGGCTTTCCGACGGTCGAGGAAATCGACGAAGGCGTCCGCCGTCTCGGCGTCGGCCTGCGCAAGGTCCGCGGCGATTCACCTGAACCATGAGGACTCCCTTTGCGCGGGAGGAGTACGAGGATCGCTGGCGCCGTGTGCACGAAGACATGCGTGGGCGCGGACATGCCGCGGCCCTCGTGATCGGCCGCGGCGGCGGTTCCTACGACCGCAGCGGCGATGTCCTTTACCTTGCCAACCACTATTCCCCGGCATCGGGTCACGAAGTCGACAACCCGCTCAACACGGCGCGCTCGTTTTCGGCTCTGCTGCTCGAGGAGGGTCGCGAACCGCAACTCCTGATCGATGATCCCGAGCCGCGCCGTGATCGCCTCGCCACGGGGCATGTCAGTGGTCACAACGACCCCATGTCTGCCGCCGGCCGGGCGCTGGCGGAGCGCGCCATCGACGGCACCATCGCTTTGGTGGGAGCCGACTTCCTGCCTCTCAAGTACTGGCGGCTCATCCGGTCCGCGGCCGGGAATGTCGCCTGGACCGAGGATGACACCCTCATCCAGCGCGCCCGCCGCATCAAGAGTTCGGCCGAGATGGAGGTCTTTCGCGAAGCCGGAGAGATCGCGACACGTTCCCTCGACCTGCTCATGAAGGGTCTCCTGGGTGGCATGTCCGAGGCAGAAGCCGTGGGTGAGGCGATCCGCGAGCTGCGCCGGTCCGGCGCCGTATCGCAGATGATTCCGGTGGCCCATGGACCTCACATCGGCCACTGGACGTCCGAGCCTCTGACAGGTGCCAGCCGTGACGTGCCACGCCCGGGCGACCTTGTCAGGGGCTGGCTCGACAGCATCATCTACCAGGGATACTGGCTCGATCCCGGTCGCACGGCGGTCGCCGGTGGCAGGCCGACAGACGAGCAGCGGTCCCTCATCGAGAATTGCGTGACGATCGTGGACACGTTGATCGAGGCCATCCGGCCGGGTGTTCTGGTCCACGATGTGGCGCGTCTGGGAGATCGGCTGACGGCCAGCCATCGCCAGGGCGCCAGCCAGATGAGCGCCCAGTGGCCGCTCTACGGACACGGTACCGGTCTCTTCTGGGAGCATCCCTACATCGGCCTCAAGATGTGTGAAGCGCACGAACGCTTTGAGGCCGGCATGGTGCTTGGCGTCGAGGTCTTTCTTGACAGCGAGGGAACCGGCACTGCCGCGCACGAACAGAATCTCATTGTCCATGCCGGCGGAAACGAAGTCCTCACCCACTCTCCCGATTTCTGGTGGTAGGTGCTGGTGATCAGGGCGCACATCGGCGCCTGTGGAGGACTCTTCAGCGGTTCGTTGACAGCAAACCGGCTAAAAAATACCGTCAATCACCGGATTGTTCGGGTCGTGTGTGACAGGCTTCGCACCGGCAATGCAGGCGCAGGTTTCACGTGCCGGGTGGCCGCCGGCATCATCGGAGGTGTACATGAACCGGATCTTTGATCGTGCCGCCCGTCGAATGGGTCAGGGTCTCTTCTGGGCAACCGTTCTCCTGGTTGCCGTGCCGGGCGAGGCGGCGGCGGCGGTCCCCGCCGAATCGCAGTTAGGCTTCAACACCATCTCCTTCCTGGTGTGGGGTGCGCTCGTGATGTGGATGTGCGCCGGCTTCACGATGCTGGAGTCGGGTTCGGTGCGCACCAAGAACGCCTCGGTCATCTGTCTCAAGAACATCGGCCTCTACTCCATCGCCGGTCTCGCCTTCTACTTCATCGGCTACAATCTCATGTACGTGGACGTCTCCGGCTGGATCGGCACCGTCACGTTCCTCTATGGCCCGTCAGGCGATGAAATGGCCCTGCTCGACGGCGATGAGGGAGCGACGGCAGCCGTCGTGTCCAACGGTTACTCGGTGATGTCGGACTGGTTCTTCCAGATGGTCTTCGTTGCCACCGCGGCCTCGATCGTCTCCGGCGCTCTCGCCGAACGCGTCAAGCTGTGGTCCTTCTTTGCCTTCATCACCGTTCTGACCGCCATCATCTACCCCATCGTCGGCGCCTGGACCTGGGGTGGTGGCTGGCTCAGCGAGATGGGCTTCCAGGACTTTGCCGGTTCCACCATCGTCCACTCGACGGGCGGCTGGGCGGCCCTTGCCGGCACCATTGTGGTGGGTGCGCGCCGGGGCAAGTTCCGGGCGGACGGCAGCGTCAAGTCCACTCCTCCATCGAATGTTCCGGTGGTCACTTTAGGTGTCTTCATCCTGTGGCTGGGCTGGTTCGGCTTCAACGGCGGATCTCAGCTCGCTCTTGGCGGCGCGGTCGACGCCGTCGCCATGAGCAACGTCCTCGTCAACACGAATCTCGCCGCGGCGGCGGGCGTCATGGCGGCAATCAGCACCGCCCGTCCAATTTTCGGTCGCGTTGACCTGCTGGCCGGCCTCAATGGCGCCATCGCCGGACTCGTCGCCATCACGGCCGGTCCGGACATGGTCGATCACTACTGGGCGGTCATCATCGGTGCCGTGGGTGGCATCGTCTTCACCGTCGGCATGAAGGTCATGGAAATGCTGAAGCTCGACGACGTGGTCGGCGCGGTTCCGGCCCATCTCGTCGCCGGCGCGTGGGGCACCCTTGCCGTCTGCATCACGGGTGGCGGTGATTTCGGGGTCCAGCTCCTCGGTGTGCTTGCCATCGGCGTCTTCGTCTTTGTCGTGTCGCTCGCCCTGTGGTTCCTGCTCCAGAAGATGGTCGGCGTCCGGGTGTCCGAGACCGTGGAGGAGATTGGCCAGGATTCCGCCGAGCTTGGCATCGAGGCCTATCCGGAGTTCGTGGTCATGCCCGATGCGGACGATGTGGAGGAGTTGAGGCGATCCTGACGGAGACGGACCACCCTGAAACCGCTGAAACCGGGGTGTGCTCCTTGATGTGCCGTTGACGGGTCATTGGTGGCAAAGAAGCGCCGTTGAGACGGCGGCGGCAATCAACCGCCGGGATGTGAGTACTCTCGAAGTGGTGGAGAGTCACATCGCCCGCATGGACGAGGTCAATGCGCATGTGAATGCCGTCACCATGCGCATGGACGACGAGGCGCGCCGAGCAGCACGTGCGGCCGACGACGCCATGGCCGCCGGCGCTCCTGTGGGACCGCTGCACGGAGTCCCTGTCACCATCAAGGAAAATGTCGACGTGGCCGGGCAGGCGACCACCAACGGCATTCCCGCCTTCGCCGAAAATGTGGCCAGCGCAGACTCTCCTGTCGTTGCCCATCTCAGGAAGGCCGGTGCCATCATCATCGGCCGTACCAACACTCCGGAATTCAGTTTCCGGTGGTTTACCGACAATCCGTTGCGTGGCGCCACGCTCAATCCCTGGAACCGGGATGTCACGCCCGGCGGTTCGGGAGGCGGCGGCAGCGCGTCCCTGGCCGTGGGTATCGGCTGCATCGCCCATGGAAACGACGTGGGCGGTTCATTGCGCTACCCCGCCTTTGCCTGTGGTGTTGCAACCGTTCGCCCGACGCTCGGGCGTGTCCCGGCCTTCAATCCATCAGCGGCGGCTGAACGCCCACCCATGTTCCAGTTGATGTCGGTCCAGGGGCCGATGGCGCGCGAGGTAAGGGACGTGCGTCTTGCCCTCGAGGTCATGGCGGCACGTGATCCCCGGGATCCGTGGTGGGTGCCGGCGCCGGTCGCGCCTCCTCTTCCCGATCGCAAGCCCAGGGTTGCCGTCACACCCGACCCTGGCGCCATGGGAGTTCACCCGCGTCAACGCGACGCGGTCACGACGGCCGCTGATGCCCTTGCTGCTGCCGGATACGATGTTGTCGAAGCCGAGCCTCCGCGCGTTGGTGATGCCATGCGGTGCTGGGAGCGCCAGATTGCCACCGAACTGACATTCTTCATGGAGCGGGACATCCGACGCCATGGTGGCCATGCGATCAACCGCAAGCTCGATTTCATCAGGACCAACGTGCCGACGCTCGACCTCGAGCCCTATCTCGCGGTGCTGTGCGAACGACAGACGCTGTTGCGCGAATGGCTCCTCTTTCTCGAGGACCATCCTCTGGTTCTAGGCCCGGTGTCCACGGAGCCGCAGTTTCCGGTGGACGACGATCTTGTGAGCGCCGCACGGCTCGGGGAGATCTTTGTCGCCAATCGCCTGCTGACGACCGTCAACTTCCTCGGTCTTCCGGCAGCCGGCGTGCCGGCGGGAATGGCCGGCGGTCTGCCGCTCGGGGTGCAAATCATCGGCAACCGGTATCGCGAGGACATGACCCTCGATGCAGCCCAAGCCATCGAGAACGCGACAGG
>JAJEHK010000261.1 GCA_022823765.1 Alphaproteobacteria bacterium
TCACAGCATGGAGCGTGCGACCCAGTGGTGGAAGCAGTGCGAGGGACCTTCAAGGACAGGCGTGAAAACACCGCCTGCGAATCCCGGCGAGGCGCGCCCTTCCTGCATGCCCTGGACTGCATCCACATCTTCCTGGAACACCTCGCGCCAGGATTCGCGCACCGTTGCCCTCAGATCGGCGTGACCGGGCCCGGCGGCGTCCTTGCCGACGTAGTATGTGTCCAGAATCTCGCGGCAGCGGCCCGGACCGTCGGGCAGCACGCGGACCGCCCAGAAATGGTCGTAGTGGATGCCGAGCATGACGTTGGGATAGAGCGCCACGTACTCGGCGCGGGTCTGCCAGGGCTTCGGCAGATCGGGAAAGTGCGACAGCTGACGACCGTTGCGGTCGGGCTGGTAGACGAGGCTGACTTGTCCCGAAAAAGTCTCCTCCTCGATGTTGAGGTGATCCTCGAGGCGTGAATAGGAGTTGAGTCCGGGGTGCACCATGGGCAGATGGTAGGCCTCGCAGAAATTCTCGATGGCCAGTTTCCAGTTGGACTTGAGATCGAAGGTCAGGATCGAGTCCTCGCCGCCGTGACAGAGCAGCGACTCATCGAAGCAGGACCAGCGTTCGGCAAGCGGGCGGATGAACTCGGCGAAGGGAGGGGCATCGCCCGAGAGGTTGACGAAGACCTGATCGAACCACACCGCGCTCGGCACCTCGTTGAGGTGGAATCGCTGCCTGTCGAACCCTTCGCATTCGTGCCGACCCGGTCCGCCGATGTGGGGTGTGAGACGCAGGCTGCCCTCGAGACCGAAGGTCCAGTTATGGTAGGGACAGGTGAGCACCACACCCGTCTTGCCGGACTTGCCGACGAGCCGCATGCCCCGGTGCGGGCAGACGTTGTGGAAGACACGAACCTGGTGATCGTGACCGCGCACCACGAAAAGGGGAACTCCCACGAGATCCAGCGGCATGACATCGCCGGGCTCGGGCACATAGGACGCAGCCACCAGGCACACCCAGTTGCGCGACCACAGGCGGGTTCTCTCGCTCTCGAACCACGATTGCGACACATAGGCCTCAGCCGGAAGCGGCTTTGCCTCTCCATAGTCGAGGTTCACGCTCTCGAGTGCCTGCGGGCTAAAACCCCGTGCCGAAGGGAAGAAGGCATTACCGGTCATGTGGCAGTCCTGCGATGGCGTCCGGATCATATCAATCCGGCTGTCATGCTGTCAGCGCCTGATTGACCAGGACCCTGAGCTCTTTGCGGATGGGATAGCATCCAGAGGGGATGAGCTGGGTCATGAACACTGCGGCCATGTCCTCGAGCGGATCGACCCAGAAAGCGGTCGACGCCATGCCGCCCCAGGCGAATTCACCCGGTGAGGCCATGACCCCTGCGGCAGCCGGATCGAGCATCACCGACACACCCAGTCCAAAGCCGACGCCGTTGTAACTCGTTTCGGCAAAGACCTCCTGGCCCATGGCCGCAAGATCGCTGTCATCGGGAAGATGATTCGTCGCCATGAACTCGACGGTGCGCCGTCCCAGAATGCCGCGTCCTCCCTCCCGGAGCATGTCGGCGAACTTGAGGTAGTCGGTCATGGTGGAGAGCAGGCCGCCACCTCCTGAACAGCAGCTGACCGTGGAAGCAAAGCGGCTGTCCGCGGTGCCATCGACACGCCTGAAATGGTTGTCGGGAGTGTATTCGTAGCACGGCACGAAGCGGTCGACGCGATCGCCGGGAAGTTCGAAGAAGGTATCGGCCATGCCCAGGGGCTCGAAGATCTCCTCGGCCAGGTAGCGATCGAACGACTTGCCCGAGATGACCTCCACGAGGTAGCCCAGGACATCAATGGAGACGCCATAGGTCCACCGTGCCCCCGGGTGATGATCGAGCGGCAGATCGCCAAGACGGGTCACGACTTCGCCGAGCGTCCCGGCCCGAGACCCGAAATCGACCCTGTTTTCCCGGTAGAGTTTCGCCAGGCCGTCGTTGCCGTTGAAGCTGTATGTAAACCCGGAGGTGTGACAGAAGAGATCGCGGATGGTTATCGGCCGCCTTGCGGGCTCGAGATGCATGCCGTAGGGAGTCTCGCCCACCCGCACGGACATGTCGGCCAACTGCGGGATGTAGGCATCCACCGGATCCTCGAGCCCGAAGAGGCCCTGTTCATAGAGCCTGAGGGCGGCCACCGCGGTCACCGGCTTGGACATCGAGTAGATGCGGCAGATGGCATCGGGAAAGATGTCCCGTCCGGCCTCCACATCTGCGAGACCGGCGGCTTCGCGGTAGACGAGGGCGCCTTCTCGGACGATGGCGGTCATGGCCCAGGGCAGCTTGCCCTCGTCGACATAGCGCTTCATCCAGTCACCGACACGGTCAAGTCTCATGGACGAGAGACCCACCGCCTCCGGTTCGGCCCTGTGGATGTCGGTCATGTCGGTCGCTCCTTCGTGATCTCAGGAATAGATGGAGGCCCCGAACCGGGCCTTCTTCTCCGTCCAGGCGGGGAAATCGAGCACCACGATGCCATGGCGCTCGACGAGACGATCGACCCCGCCACGTACCTTCTCGTGATACTGTGGCAGAATGCCGGGATAGATCTCGGCCCGAATCTCACCTGGATCGAAGGTCAGGCGTTCGATTACCGCCGAGATGCCCGATGGACTCAGGACGGTGATCAGGCGCGTGGCGCCATGACTGAAACCCTTGAGTCCGAAGAGTGTCGCGTCAGACGCCATGAACGTGTTCCTGGACATCCCGGAAGGCGAGATCCGGAGCATCGCTGATGGCCCTGTCGAGATGCCAGGCATTGCGCGCCAGAAACACCGGCCGGCCGACGTGGTCGGTCGCCATCGCCCCGCGGTTGCGGTCGGCAAAGGTGCGGATCATCCGCTCCGAGGGCGCATCGAGCCAGCGTGCCGTATGAATGCCAGAGGGCTCGAATCGCACCGGAACTTCGTATTCGCTGCGTATCCGGTCGGCAAGGACATCGAACTGCAAGGGGCCCATGACACCCACCACCCAATCGGAGTCCATCACCGGACGAAAGACGTGGGCGGCACCCTCCTGGGCCAGTTGCTGCAGGGCGCGTCCAAGATGCTTGGACTTGAGGGGATCGGCGGCGCGCACGTTCCGCAGGTGCTCCGGCGCGAAACTCGGAATGCCGGTGAACGTGAGGTCCCCCTCCTCGGACAGCGTGTCGCCGATATGGAGGTTGCCGTGATTGGGGACCCCGACGATGTCGCCAGGATGGGCCTCTTCGGCCAGTTCACGATCCTGCGCCATGAAGACCTGCGGGCTGTGCATGACGATGTGCTTGCCGGTCCGAGAGTGCTTGAGTTTCATGCCCCGCCGGAAATGTCCCGACACCAGGCGAACGAATGCAATCCTGTCTCGATGACGCGGGTCGGTGTTCGCCTGGATCTTGAAGACAAAGCCGGTGACCTCGTCCGTGGTCGG
>JAJEHK010000232.1 GCA_022823765.1 Alphaproteobacteria bacterium
TCGATGGCGGCCTTCATCGACCGGTATCCGCCGTCTCCGTCAGGCGGCGGAGCAGTGATGTGATGGGCATCGCCTGACAGGCCATAACCCAGGATCTCCGCATGGATCCGGGCTCCGCGGCTGCGCGCGTGGTCGTACTCCTCGAGCACGACGACGCCGGCCCCCTCGCCCATGACGAACCCGTCTCTGCCCTTGTCCCAGGGTCGGGAAGCCCGCTCCGGTTCGTCGTTGTAACTCGTGGAGAGCGCCCGCGATGCCGCAAATCCGGCGATCCCCAGCTGGCAGACAGCAGCCTCGGCGCCTCCGGCCACCATGACGTCCGCGTTGCCGAACGCGATCAGGCGGGCGGCATCGCCGATGGCATGGGCGCCGGTGGAACAGGCCGTCACCACCGAATGGTTGGGGCCGCGATAGCCGAAACGGATGGAAACATGACCCGAGGCGAGGTTGATGAGAGCCGACGGGATGAAGAAGGGGCTGATCCGGCGCGGTCCCTTGTCCCGCAGAATCAGGGAACCGTCCTGGATGGTCTTCAGACCGCCAATGCCGGAACCGATCAGGACACCTGTGCGCCGCAGTTCCTCCACGTCATCGATGATCCAGTCGGCATCCTCGACCGCCTGCTGCGCTGCTGCGATGGCATAGATGATGAAATCATCCATGCGCCGCTGCTCCTTCGGCTCCACGTACCGCGCCGCATCGAAAGCGCCGTCACCACTGCCGCACGGCGGCTGCCCGGCAATCTTCGCCGGCAGATCGTCAACAGGAAAGTTCTCGATCCGGCGTATGCCCGAGGCGCCCGAGACAATCTGGGACCAGTTGTGGACGACGCTCGCTCCGAGTGGCGTCACCATGCCGAGTCCGGTCACCACGACCCGGCGGGGCCGGCTTGCGGCTGACATCATGGCAGGCTGCAGCCAGAGATGCCGGTCACTGACTCAGATGTGCTCTTCAATGTAGTCGATCGCATCCTTGACAGTGACGATCTTCTCTCCGGCATCGTCGGGTATTGCGATACTGAAGGCATCCTCGAATGCCATCACGAGTTCGACCGTATCGAGGCTGTCGGCCCCGAGGTCATCGATAAAACTGGCACCATCGACAACCTTGGACTCATCGACTCCAAGATGCTCTATGACGATTGATCGTACACGTTCAGCTGTATCGCTCATGGTCGAGCCGCCTCCGGTCCTGAATGGGTCTGGGATGTCACGTTCCTTGTGCCGCCTCGACGGGTGCTCTCCGGGAAACGCCTGTCTCTACCATAAACCCGGCACAACGCGATAGGTCAAGACGGCGCCCGGACGGGAAAGATCAACAGGCGAATCACGGCATCACCATGCCGCCGTTCACGTGGATTGTCTGTCCCGTGACATAGGCGGCGTCGTCACCGGCAAGCCAGGCCACGGCTGCCGCCACGTCGTCGGCTGTTCCGAGGCGGCCTGCCGGAATCCGGTCGAGAATGGAGTCGCGAAGCGATTCCGGCAGTTGGTCCGTCATCGCCGTATCGATGAAGCCGGGCGCCACGCAGTTCACTGTGATGCCACGCTGCGCCACCTCCAGGGCCAGCGACCTCGTCATGCCCGCAAGGCCGGCCTTGGCTGCCGCATAATTGGCCTGCCCCGGATTGCCGGTGTGGCCCACCACCGACGTGATGTTGATGATGCGCCCATGGCGCCGCCTGATCATGCCACGCAGCAGAGGCTGAATGATGTGGAAGGCTGACGAGAGATTGAGGTCGATGATCCGTTGCCACTGATCGTCACCAAGGCGAAGGGCGAGGGAATCATCCACGACTCCGGCATTGTTGACGATGATGTCAATATCCCCGGCAGCCTTGGCGAGGGTCCGCGCCGCATCGGCGGTCCCCAGGTCGGCAACCACGACCGTCGCCGCCTCGCCAAGGTCCGCAGCGAGGGAATCGAGGGCCTCGCGGCGGCGTCCGGAGAGCACGACCGCCGCACCCCGGGCGTGCAGCCGCCTGGCGATGGCAGCACCGATGCCGCCCGAGGCTCCGGTGACGAGCGCCGTCCGTTCCGTCAAATCGTCATGCATGGCGTCATCCCCAATTCTGTTGTCCGTGCCGGAAGCGTGTGCCGTCGGATCAGGCTATCCGCCCGGCGCGAATCGTCAAAGGGCATTGAGAAATGCTTCGACATCCCGCGGGGTCTCCACTGGCACGGCCTGGATGTCCCGGTCGATCTTTCGCATCAGTCCGCACAGGGTCCTGCCGGTACCGAGCTCGGCCACCGACCCGATTCCATGCTCCGCGAGTCCGCTCATGCTCTCACGCCAGCGCACCCGGGCCGTGATCTGTTCGACAAGGAGGCGGCGCATGTCTGCTGGCGCCGTTTCCGGCCTTGCCGTGACATTGCTCACCACCGGAACGGCGGGAGTGGCGAACGTCACCGCCGCCAGGGCCTCTTCCATGCGCCGGGCAGCGGGTTCCATGAGAGGCGAGTGAAAGGGTGCGCTCACCTGGAGCGGCACGACACGCCCGGCGCCGCGTTGCGATGCCAGGTCCGATGCCACCTCGACCGCCTCCTTCTTTCCCGAGACCACGACCTGCGATGGCGCATTGTCGTTGCCGACGACACAGACACCGGCATGCGACGCTTCGGCAGCGATGTCGGCGACGTCGTCGATCTCCAGTCCGAGCACCGCCGCCATCGCACCTTCACCGGATGGCACCGCTTCCTGCATGGACCTGCCGCGCAGGTCGAGCAGGCGTGCCGTATCCGCAAGGCCCAGCACCCCGGACGCCACAAGAGCGGAGTATTCGCCAAGGGAATGACCCGCCGTCAGCCGGCACAGCGCCTGAACCGGTTGGCCGCTCTCGGACACGATGACCCGCAGCACGGCCACGGAAACCGCCATGAGGGCCGGCTGGGCATTGCTGGTGAGCGTCAGGTCGTCGGTATCGCCTTCGCGCATCAGGCGTGAAAGGTGGCGTCCGAGGGCATCGTCGACTTCCTCGAACACCTCGCGCGACACCGCAAAGGCATCTGCGAGTGCCGCCCCCATGCCGGGGCGTTGGCTGCCTTGCCCAGGAAACACGAACATGCGAGTCATGACGATCGAAACCTGCCGTGGTTGTCCGGCGGGCACTCAACGGATGCCACCCACCGGTTGTCAAGGCTCCGGTGGGTGCCGGACGGCAAAATCGCTTGCATCCCCCCGTTCAGTGCCTATAGTGCGCCACCCTTGCGCCCAGCCGGTCGCAAGCGGGTTGTCGCGCCCGCACCATGCCCGGCGCGAGTCTAGAAGTTCCGGATCAACGATGTGAGCTGAAAGTTCGATGCCGTTCTACGAGAGTGTCTTTATCGTCCGCCCGGACTCATCTCCGCAACAGGTCGAGGCCCTTGCCGGCAAGATGGAAACCCTGGTCCAGGAGGGCGGCGGCGATGTTCCCAAGACCGAGATCTGGGGACTGAAGTCCCTGGCATACCGCATCAAGAAGAACCGCAAGGGCCACTATGTCTTCATGAATGTCGACGCATCGGTCGAGACGCTCGGTGAACTCGAGCGCAACCTGCGTTTCAACGAGGACGTGCTTCGCTTCATGTCGGTGCGCGTCG
>JAJEHK010000262.1 GCA_022823765.1 Alphaproteobacteria bacterium
TTGTGAATCTCGTCCAGCACCAGCAACGGTTCGCCGCCTGGAAAGTCCCCTCTCATGATGTCCGGTCTGATCTGAGGGTCGTCCCAATTCAGGTAGCCGGGGTGGCTGGGACTTTCGGCTTTCAGCAGGTTCAGGGCCAATGTCGTCTTGCCCACTTGCCGGGGACCGCCGAGAAACACCATCTTGCGCTCAAGGTCGTCCTTGATAGGGCCGGCAAGATAGCGAGGCAAGGTGTTGGGCACGGTCGTCATGGGAGCCGGGCAAGTTGGTAAAATCAATCCGACTCCAAATCACTCATGAGCAATGTCCACTGCAGGTTAAAGTGCCAACAGGCTTTCGCCAGTCGAAATGGGAAGACCCATGGCACGAGGCGGAGACGGTAAGAAACGTCACCCGGGTGACGTTCCGGATCCCCGGACCGGTACTGCGTTCGGGCAGCACAACCCTCGCGGTCTTGCCGGGCGTGGCGCTCGCCTTCCATAATGAGTCCTTGCAGCCATGGCGAGAGAGTGAGTGGCCAGGACATTACCGCGCCAGACTCCGGTAAGGCCCTTGATTGTGTCATGACGGAGGCGTTTCCTCTCATCGAGGCGGCGGGCCCGCCGTTCGAGCGCGGGGTGGCGATCGGACGCCAGAGTGGTGGCAGGATCGCCCGGAGCATCGAGATGTACAGCCGCCTTCTGGAACAACGTTCCCTCGCGTGGTCCGAGGTCCGTCTCCTGGCCGGTCACTATCTGCCACGTCTCGTTGCCTTCAATGCGGCTGTCGTAGAAGAGATTCGCGGCATCGCCGCGGGATCCGAGCGGCCGGTCGAGGATATCGTCGCTCTCAATGCGCGAACCGAACTGCTCTATGACAGGAACGGAGATACCGAACTTCATGCCGATGGCTGCACGGGGGCCATCGTGTTGCCGGAGGCGACGGCCGACGGTCACCTCATCCATGGCCAGAACTGGGACTGGTTCGATGCCTGCAAGGATACTGCGGTTGTCATGCGCCTCGAGCAGGAGGACGGCCTGCGACTGCTGATCTTCGTCGAGGCGGGAATCGTCGCCCGCGCCGGCATGAACAGCCATGGCATCGCCGTCACAGGCAACTTTCTCGACTGTCCCGAACCCCCGGCTCAAGACGCGGTGCCGATTCCGTTCATCCGCCGCCGGATCCTGGAATCAACGGGTCTCGCGGAAGCTGTTGGCAGCGTTCTCAACTCCAGGCGTTCCTTCTCCGTCAACCTGATGATCTCCGACGCGGCGGGTGAAGCCGTCGATCTCGAGACGACGCCGGCAGAGGTCTTCTGGGAAAAGCCGGATCGCGGCATTCTCGTCCACGCCAATCACTTTCGTACCGCCGCCGCCCGGGCACGGGTGGTCGACACCGGTCTTGCCAGCGCGCCAAGCTCGATCTATCGCGACAGCCGGGTGGAACGCCGCCTTGCCCAGTGCATCGGTCACGTCACCCCGACGGACATGGAGGACGCCTTCGCCGATACCTACGGCACGCCTTCCGCCGTCCTGGCTTCTCCGGGAGCCGACAGTGCGGGTGCCGCCGAACCATCATCGACCGTGGCCACGGTGATCATGGACACCACGGAGCGTGTCATGCGAGTGGCCCGGGCGCCCTACGCCGGCAACATCACATTCAGCGAGTATCGCCTCGACGCCTGACGCCCGTCAGGTGAACCAATGTCCGTCCGGCAATGAGCCTGAACGGCCACGTCGGCACTCAAAGACAGGTTGACCGTTCCAGCCGTTGGTTGTAAACAAAACGACAAATTGTTTACAACGTGAAAGGACGCTCCCTTGCGGACCCTTCAACGCCTGCCCGTCGCGCTGCAGACGGTCTACGCGGAACTGGCCGACCGGGCTTGGGCAGGCAGTTTCCAGGAGATCATGGATGCGGGAGGGACGCCGCACAAGCACGTCGTCAAGGGGCGGGACTACTGGTACTGGCATCCTGCAACACGCAATGGGCAACGCCCTCCGGCAAGGTATCTCGGTCCAGACACGCCTGAAATCCGTCGCAGGATCGAGGCTCAGGTAGAACACGCCGAAGCACGGAAGGACCGGATCGGCATGGTCCGGGCCCTGCGTGCCGGGAGAATGCCCGCTCCCGACAGCCTCAGCGGCAACGTGCTCGCCGCTCTGGCCGCTGCCGGCGCCTTCCGGCTGCGTGCCGTGGTCGTCGGATCCCTCGCCTTCCAGTGTTACCTGCCCATGCTCGGTTTCAGGGCGCCGGGCACGACGGCGCGCACGGGTGACGTGGATATCGGGCAGTTTCCCTCTATCTCGGTCGCCGTGGGCGACCGGATCGAACCTGGACTGCTGTCTGTTCTGAAGAGCGTCAATCCTGCATTCGAGGCCATCCCGTCACCCTTTGATCCGCGCCGGACCCTTCGTTACGCGATCCGGGGAGGGAGCGAGGAGAGGTTTGTCGTGGACGTGCTCGCCCCCATGCGCGGCCCGCCCCAGGATCGACCCGTGCATCTCCCCGCCCTGGAAGGCGACGCCCAGCCACTCCGGTTCCTCGACTTCCTTCTGTACCGGGAGATCGAGGCGATTGTTCTTCACGGGGCGGGAATCCCCGTCAAGGTGCCTGCTCCGGAACGCTTTGCCGTCCACAAACTGCTCGTCGCGGCGCGCAGGCACACGGATTCAACAGGCCGCGCCAAGGTGCGGAAGGACCTGGCACAGGCCGCGCACCTTGTGCGGGTGCTGGCGAGCGACAGCCCGGAAGAACTCCGGGATGCCTGGGAGGAAATGCGCGCGCGCGGGCCGACTTGGCGCGAGGCGGCGGATCGGGGGCGCAAGGGCCTACCACCCGACGTGCAGAATCTCCTTCCATTGCCGGACACGGCCGGGAACGATGTCTCCCGCGCATCTGAAACGACAACGGAACCGAAGGGTTCCGACTCAAGCGGCTGAACACCGCCAACACCCTCGCCCCTCGACGATCCGACGGTTCCGGCCGGGACATGATGCCCGCGCGATCGCCGTCGCGCGCTCCGCCCGGTTGAGGCCGATGACATCGTCAGGCGGGTGATGAGTCCGGTCATCTGCACGCTGAACCGGCTTCCGGGGGCCAACCAGGGCGAGACATCCGACCGGCCCGATCGGGGCCATGCGGGGCGCGCACGCCGCCCGATTCGATGACGAGGTGTAGGCCAACTTCCGCGACATTGGCGCGATGCAGGAGGCATCCGGTCGAGAGTACATCCGCCTTCCGCGACAGGGACGAACAGCCGCCCCTGCCGGTTCACAACGACTGCGGCCTTGTTGACCAGTGGCGTCGGGGATGCCGCTACCGGTAGGGATCGGCGGCGTCGCGCAGTCCGTCGCCGAGGAAGTTGAAGGCGAGAACGACGATGATGACGGGAACGACGGGGAGCATGAGCCAGGGGTAGAGTGCCACGATGTTGATGTTCTGGGCCTCGTTCAGGAGAACGCCCCAGCTCGTGATCGGCGGCCTCAGGCCCAGGCCCAGGAAGGAGAGCGCCGTCTCGCCAAGGATCATGCCGGGAATCGAGAGCGTCGCCGAGGCAATGAGATGGCTGGTGAAGCCGGGAAGCAGGTGGCGGAAGATGACCCGTGACGGCTTCGCACCCATGAGCACGGCGGCGGTGGCGAAGTCCTCCTCCCGCAGGGCCAGCAGCTTCGAGCGCACGGCCCGCGCCAGACCGGTCCAGTCGAAGAGGCCGAGAATGATGGTGATGCCGAAGTAGACCAGGACCGGGCTCCAGGTGATCGGCAGGGCCGCCGACAACGCCATCCACAAGGGCAGTTCCGGGAAGCTGCGAATGATCTCGATCATGCGCTGCACGAGACCGTCGACCCAGCCGCCGTAGTAGCCCGAAAGGCCTCCCAGGACGATGCCTAAGAGGAAGCTGATGGCGATGCCGATGAGGCCCACCGTGAGCGATATCCGGGCACCCATGAGGATTCTGGACAGGAGGTCGCGTCCCAACCTGTCGGTCCCCAGCAGGAAGAGCGTGCCGCCTTCGGCCGGACAGACGACGTGGAACCGCATCTCGACCATGCCCCAGAACGTGTATTCGTCGCCCAGGCAGAAGAACTGCAGACGTTCGACTCTGGTTCGGTCCGGGGTGTAGACCCGCTGAAGGTTGGTCATGTCGAGGTGGTAGTCGTAGCCGTAGACGAAGGGTCCGACGAACCGGCCCTCGTGAAACAGCCGCACCATCTGCGGTGGCGCATAGATGTGGTCGGTGTTGCGCGTGTGGAGATTGTAGGGGGCGAGAATCTCCGATATGGCGATGGAAAGGAACGTGGCCAGAAGGATGATGCCGGAGATGACGGCAAGGCGGTGGCGGCGGAACTTCCACCACATCAGCGTCCACTGGTTGGCGAGATAGAAGCGTTCGAGTTCCGGCGTCAGCGTGTCGACATCATGGGGATCCCAGGGCCCGGTATCGGTCCAGTGATCGAGATGGCCGGGTGCGTTGCTCATCACCGGCTCCCGCTGCTGCCGAGGCGAATGCGCGGATCGAGCACGGCCAGCAACAAATCCGAGACCAGCACGCCGAGGACGGTGAGCAGCGCCAGGCACATCAGGAACGATCCGGCGAGATACATGTCCTGAGTCTGCAGGGCACGCAGCAGGATCGGCCCGGTGGTGGGGAGCGACAGCACCACCGACACGATCACCGCGCCGGAGATGACCTGGGGAAGCAGATTGCCGATATCCGCGATGAAGGGATTGAGGGCCATGCGCAGCGGATAGCGCACGAGCACTCTCGCCGGATGCAGTCCCTTGGCCTTCGCCGTGACGACGTACTGCCTGTGGAGTTCGTCAAGCAGATTGGCGCGCAGACGGCGAATCATGCCCGCCGTGCCGGACGTGCCGATCACCACCACCGGAATCCACAGGTGTTCCAGGATCGAGAGGAACTTTCCCCAGGTCCAGGGCTGATCGATGTAGACGGGGTCCATCAGCCCGCCGATCGACGTCCCGAACCACACGTTTCCGAGGAACAGCAGCACCAGGGCCAGCAGGAAGTTGGGCGTGGCCAGACCCAGAAAACCGAGGAAGGTGAGCCCGTGATCCCCCCAGGAATACTGGTGGGTCGCCGAGTAGACGCCGATGGGAAAGGAAACGACCCAGGTAAAGATGATGGTCGCGCCGGACACGATGATGGTGAGCCAGAGGCTTTCGCCTATGACCTCGGCCACCGGCTTGTTGTATTCGAAGCTGATTCCCATGTCGCCCTGGACTAGGTCGGCGACCCAGATCACGTACTGCTGCCACATGGGCCGGTCGAGGCCGAACTCCTGGCGGTAGATGCCGATCTGCTCCATGCAGCCCGATTCACCCTGGGCCTCGCATTCGGCGATCATGGTCGACAGGAAGTCGCCGGGCGGCAGCTGGATGATAATGAACGTGATGAGGCTGATGCCGATCAGCGTCGGCACCATGATGATGAGCCGGTGGATGGTGAAGGCGATCATGGCCGACCGTCGTCGCCGTCGACGAAGAAGAACGTATCGGGCTGCCACACACCGAGCTGGGCTCCGGGATCCCAGTTGTAGATGGCTTCCTCCGGCACGTTCCTCATCCGGTTCGAGACGGCAAGGGGCTGAAGGATTCCGGCAACAAGGCCGATGGAATAGACGCCGTCGCAGTAGAGCTGCAGCATCTCTTCCCAGATGGTCCGGCGTTCATCAACGGTCCGGCTGTCGCGCCATGCGAGATAGAGGTCCATGAGGCGACGGGGCGCTTCCATGTCGATGGGCTCCCCGGCGGCGCCACCGGTCTCGTGGTACTGGCCCCACCGCGGCCACATGAGCAGCTGCTGGGTGGTGGGTGCGAACTCGCCGGGGCTCATGTCCGCCGCCGGAACGCCGTTCTCGTTGCCGAACCACATGGCCATCACCGTCTTTCCGGCGAAGATGCGGTTGCGCAGGACCTCGCGCTGCAGGGGCTTGGGATAGAGCTTTATTCCGGCCGCAGCCCAGGAATCGTGGATCAGTTCGAGGATGTCGGTCTCTTCAGGGTTCTCGCCAGCGGTCTCGACGATGACCTCGAGGGGTCTGCCGTCAGGAAGCAGGCGCATGCCGTCATCGACGACAAGCCCCATGTCGTCGAGCAGCCGGTTGGCCTCCTCGAGATCGAATTGGGCCCAGGCATCGCGGAATTCTGCGTGGTAGAGAGGCGATGCGGGAAGAACGGTGTTTTGGCCTTCAAGGCCGAGACCGAAGTAGATGACCTGGTTGATCTCCCGGCGGTTGATGGCAAGCGAAAGGGCCCGCCGGAAGCGGCGGTCACGCAGTACCGTGCGCCACACGGGATCGGCCACGTTGAGATTGGGATAGAGGGCAAGCTGGCTCCCCCTCGCCGTCTGCCACAGCCGCACCTGGTAGTCGTTGTGTTCCTCTCCTTCCTTGAGAAAGGTGTAGTCGTTGAAGGCAAGTCCCCGCGCCTGAAGGTCGGCTTCCCCCGCCCACGTCTTGAGCGGGATGAGCTTGCTGTCGACGACGGTCATGACAACGCGGTCGATGTAGGGGAGTTGCCGGTCCCGTGCGTCCACCTTGTGGTAGAAGGGATTCCGCTCGCCGATGAACCGCTGGGCCGGCGCCTCGTTGACAATGGTCCATGGCTGCAGGGTGGGAAGGTCGGGGTTGTCGAAGCGATAGAGGTTGTCGAGGGCGTTGTGGAGCGATGCCCAGCCCGGCTTGCCGGCTTCGGCGGCCTGACGCTCAATCGCCTCGGCGTCACCATGGTCCACGTGGAACTGCTTCATGTAGTGGGCCGGCCGGTAGATGAAGAGCGGCGCTGCGCCGGCGAGCGCCGTCAGGAAATCGGGGTTGGGAGTGGGCCACGTGTAGCGCACGACCTCGTCGCTGATGACTTCGAAGTGCGGCAGAACGCCGCCGGCGCGCATCACCGTGGGCGGGCCCGAAGGAGAGAGTTCCGGGTTTCCCGCGACATCCTCCCACCAGTAGCGAAAGTCCTCGGAGGTGAAGGGATGGCCATCCGACCATCGATGGCCGCGGCGCAACCGGAAGGTGAAGATGCGACCGTCCTCGACGGTGAAGGAGTCGAGGATGTCGGGCACCAGGGAGAAGGACCCGTCGTATCCGACCAGCCGGGCGTATCCGAAGACGACAAGGATTCTCGTGTCCTTGCTGCGGCTGATCAGCATGTTCCAGTCACCGCCATAGTCGCCGATCGCCCGGCCGTCGTCGACGACGAGAGGTTCGACCGGCAGGCGCTCGTGAAGAGGCGGCAAATCGCCGGCAGCGACCCGCTCCGCAAGCCACGGCGCCTCCTCCGCGAAAGCCGGCATGGCAATCAGCGCCGCAAGGAGCGCCATGATGGTCCGCCCGCTCAAGACAGGACATCCCCTGGAGCGGCCGCGGCACGCACCCAGTGACTTTCACCGACGCGTACCGTGTCGAGGCCACCGGTCTCCGTGAAGGGCGCGGGCCATTCGGTCGGAACGGAAGCGCGGCCTTCCATGAGCAGCGACAGGTCAAGCGGGTGATGCGGGTCGGGCTCCGGAACGGCGGCCAGCAGGGCCCTGGTGTAGGGATGCACCGGATTGCTGAAGAGTTCCTCGCGGCTCGCCTGTTCGACGAGTCGCCCGGCGCACATGACGGCTATACGGTCCGCCATGTAGTCGACCACGGCGAGATTGTGCGAAATGAAGATGTAGGTGAGACCCAGCTCCTGCTGCAGGTCCTTCAGCAGGTTGAGAACCTGCGCCTGAATCGAGACGTCGAGAGCCGAGACCGGTTCATCGCAGATCAACAGTTCCGGTTCGAGCGCAAGGGCCCTGGCGATACCGATCCGCTGGCGTTGGCCGCCGGAGAAACTGTGCGGATAGCGGCGCAGGTGGCGGACGTCCAGGCCGACGACATTGATGAGATCCTTGACCCTGTCGGCACGCTCTTCGGCGCTGCCGACACCGTGAATCAGCAACGGTTCGACGATGATGTCGAACACCGTCATGCGCGGATTGAGCGATCCGAAGGGGTCCTGGAAGATGAACTGCACCTTCCTGCGGTAGGCGAAGAGATCCGTGTCCTTCAGGCCGGCAACATCCCTCGGCTTGCCGTCGTCAACGAAGGTGATGGTTCCCGCATCAGGTTCCAGGGCCTTGAGTATGAGCTTGCTCGTGGTGGTCTTGCCACACCCCGACTCGCCAACCAGACCAAGGCATTCCCCACGCCGCACCTCGAAGCTGACATCGTTGACCGCGACATGTCGGATCCTGGCGCGGGACGGAAACCCGGACTTGCGGGTGGTGAAGGTCTTCGTCAGTCCCTCGATCGAAAGCAGCGTTTCGCCCGTTTTCCCGCGAGCCTCCGAGCGGCCCATGGAGGCGATGTTCGCCATCGGTATCTCGCGCAGCGGAACCAGACGCTCCCCAGGTCCCAGACCGAAGCGCGGCACGGCCGCCAGAAGTCCCTTGAGGTAGGGATGGCGGGCCCGACGGAAGATGTCGTCGAGGGAACCCTGTTCCATGATTCTGCCGTGGTACATGACGACGATGTCCTCGGCGACGTTGGCGACGACACCCAGATCATGGGTGATCATCAGCACCGCCATCGAGAGTTCGTCCTTGAGGTCGCTCACCAGTTTGAGGATCTGCGCCTGGATGGTGACATCAAGCGCGGTGGTGGGTTCATCGGCAATCAGCAATGCCGGGCGGCAGACCAGCGCCATGGCGATCATGGCGCGCTGGCGCAGGCCGCCGGACAGTTCGAAGGGGTAGTTGTTGTAGGCAGCGCGCGCATCCGGAAAGCCGGCAAGGCGCAGCATGTCGGTGGTCAGTTCACGTCCCTCTGCCCTCGTGCAGCGGCGGTGGAGATGGAGCGCCTCGCTCACCTGATCACCCACAGTGTGCAACGGCGAAAGCGACGTCATCGGCTCCTGGAAGATCACCGATATGCGCCCGCCGCGAATGGCTCTCATCGCCCGGCCGTTCTCCTCGAGAGAGATGATGTCGACCGGCGCTTCGCCATGTGTCTGGGGATCGTGAAACAGGATGCGGCCCGACGTGATCTCGGCTGGCTGCGGCAGAATGCGCATGATCGCCTGGGATATCACGGTCTTGCCGGAGCCCGATTCACCGACCAGCGCCAGGGTGCGCGCCGGCCACATGGTCAGCGATGCTCCCTTGACGGCCTCGACGGTGCCGTCTCCGACCCGGAAGCGGATGTGGAGATCCCTGACCTCGATGAGGGGGGTCACGACAAGACCTCCTCTCCGTCTCCTGACGTCTGGGCGAATCCCATGGCCGCCAGGTTGGCAAGAGTGACGGAATTGAGCGTCAATCCGCGCTCCCGGGCGACCCGGGCGGCCTCGCCAACGACATCATCGAATCCTTCAAGGGAGGAATCGATCTTGATGGCCTGCGGCCCTTCGCGAAGGGTGAGCTCCATCCAGCCGCCCGGGGATCTTGCGATGATCTTGCGCCTCGGGCGCGTCTGGAAGTAGGCGAGATTGATGGCTGTCAACCCATTCCAGGAGACCGTGGCGCCGAGCGGACCCGTGGCCCTCATCCCGTCCTGCGAGAGTTCATAGGTGGTCAGGTGGCGCAGCAGGGTTCTCAGGCCAAAGGCCACGAACAGCGCGCCCACTGCCACCAGGACCCATGCCAGCACGGCCGCCACATCCATGAACACCGGCGGGGCGAGGCACACCACCGCTCCAAACGCCGCGCGCGCGTAGTCGGCCGCGATGCTCCGGTTGTCATAACGCAGAACCCCGGGAGCCTTCATGGTTCTGCTCGCCTTGCGGCGCCGAACACCATGGCTGCAGAAAGCCAGCGACCTGCCGGATGCCGCGCAACGGTATGGACGAACCGGGAAATGAAGGCGTGGCATGCCGCGTCATGAACCAGGTGGTGAGTCATCAGTCCAGTGGCCTCCGAAGTGTCGACGACACCGCGACGGCGGCTCTCGAGATGCCGGAGAGAAGCGTCCAGGCAGGCCTCGACTCCGGCAAAGCGCCTGCCGGCTTTCCAGTCGATGATATCGATGTGTACGTTGTTGACGACGAGACCGTGCCGGTGCGCCGCACACCGTGGACCGAGTGTCGACAGTCCAAGAAAACCGCTCCCGGCAAGGATGGAGAGAACAGCCTCATCGATCCTGTTCCACGGGGGCACCATGACCTCGATCAGAGACGACGGGAAGGACGTGCGCAGCACGTTGCGCGACCGTATCAGGGCTTGCCGGAGACCGGAAGGCAGGGCCGCGCCGCAGAGTTCCATTCTGCGCCCCCTGCCCCCGCTGTGGTCAGCATGGGCAACGCCGTGCTGCAAGACATGGATGTCGCCGGTCCCGGCGATGAGCGCCGTGACGTCCGGCACCAGCCAGTCCGGCACCACGGCCATGGCGAGCGGTACTCCCAGTCCCTGCCGCAGATGAAGAAGCTCTTCCAGCTTCCGGGCATCAGCACCGGCATCGTCGTCACGCCACCAGAAGGTCGCCGTTTGCCCAAGTTGCGCCCACGTGTCGAGTTCCTGCGTCAGCGCCTTCCAGTCAGCCATGGCGCAGCCATCCGCCGACGAGTCTGGCGCTCTCGCAGGCTCCGTCGAGGCTGATGTCGTCGATGTCGCCAGGCGGGAGGTCGAAGGCTTCATCGACGGCTCTCGCAATGCCTCGGGGCGTCAGCGCTCCATCATCGAGAACCACGGCAAGCCGGCGGCGCTGCAGGTGCTTCGCGCGCTCCCGCTGTTCGGTTTCACCATCCCCGGACCACGGCGCCACAACGGCCCGGGCGCGGGCGCCAAGGAGCTCCGCAACCGTGTTGTAGCCACCCTGCGATACCGAAACGGCACAGCGGCGGAGAAGCTCGGGAAAGTCGGGTCGGTTGGTTTCAATCACCATGTCCTGATGTTCGCATGGAGCAACGCCGCTGTCGCCGACGAGCAGACGCCATCGTCTCCGGCACGCCCGCTTCGAATGAGGTGGCGCCGCCATGGCCGCCTCGAGGAGTTCTTTTCCGACGGCTCCGCCACCGGCGGACACCAAGATTTCCCCCTCACCGGCACCGCGGTCGCTGACGACCGGTGGCACGTCGGCAACGTAGCCCGTGTAGACAAGCCGGTGGCTCAAGGCATCCGCGTGGAGAAAGGTCTCCCCGAACGGCACGAAACTCTCGACTCCGTGCACCATCACGTGATGGCAGTGCCGTAGCGCCAGGTCGCGCATGGCGTCGTGGCGCTCGGGCCCTGACGGGCGCTGAAGAATGTCCCGCACAGAACTCACCACCACCGTGTCGGGACGAACCCGACGGGCGGCATCGATGAGGGCCAGCACTTCCTCTGTGAACTTGCGCCGGCCAAAGGGCCAGGTCTCGGTCACGACAAGACGCGCTTCCAGTTGGCGGGCCAGGTCTTCGAGACGCTGGCGGCGCTCCTCGAGACAGGCCTCGTCCACCCGCCGCCCGATGCCGTCAACCAGCGTCGAAAATCCCTCGTCACCGGCACGGACTGGAGGCAACTGGACGAGACGGGCCTTTCCCGTGTCGAGAGTCGCCACAGGCATGCCTCCCGACGCGATCACCGACGCCGTGCCATTCTCGGCCAGGACCGATGCGATGCGCGCCACGCGCTTGAGATGACCGCTTCCCAGAAGATGCTGAACCCAGAAGAGAACCGGTCCCTTCATCATGCCCCTCCTGTCGCGATGACGAGGGGATCGTCGGGAGACAGCATCGCGTTGCCGCCCACTTCAAGCATCAGCAGTCCGTACCGCGGCATCCTGACGGGCGGCGCACCGGTGAAATCCCAGCCGGTGGCCGCCGAGAGAGCAGCGCGCATGACACCGCGGTGTGTCACGGCAACCGTGTTGCGGCCGTCTGCCGCGAGATCCCGGACAAGTTCGAGGAGTCGGTGGCGGACCTCCCGGGGGCTCTCGCCGGCAGCCGGACGGAAGTCGAGACCGGCTGCCTCGTTGGTGGCCATGGCCGACGGATCGGCATGGCGCAGACTGTCGAGCGTCTCGCCTTCCCAGTCCCCCCAGTCCATTTCGCGCAGCCGGGGATCGATCTCCGGATCTCGCAAGCCTGCCAGCGCGGCCGTTTCCAGTGCTCTCTGCAGGGGACTCGAAAGCCGCCGCCAGCCATGGAGACGGTCCGGCAGGCGCCAGGTCCTGGCCGCGGCCCTGCCGGCTCTCGAGAGGTGCACGTCGCTCAACCCCTGGATCCGGCCTGCCTCGTTCCACGTTGTCGGCGCATGTCTCAGGAGAGCAAGCTTCACGGCTGCATCTCCAGCACGCGAGCGAGAACGCGCCGGGCGGCATCGCACGAATGGTTCCGAAGGACATGGCGGCGTCCGGCATCGCCCATGGAGCGGCGCAGAGCGGCGTCGTCGAGCAGGCGGGAGACGGCATGCGCCAGTGATTCCGCATCACCTGGCGGCGCCAGAAGACCGGTGCAGCCATGGTTGACGATCTCGCCCACCCCCGGCACATCACCGGCAGCCACCGGGCATCCGCAGGCCTGGGCGAGAAGGATCGCCATGCCGTAGGCTTCGTTGATGGCGGGCCACACGAAGAGATCGCATCCGGACATGATGCGGCGGATCGAATCCTCGTCGAGAATCCCGGCGAAGACGGCGCGTCCGGCAAGAAGGTGTTCAACCTCGCCCCGTGACGGGCCGTCGCCGATGACCAGAAGCTGCATGTCCTCACGATCCAGTGTGGTGAGGGTCCGGGCCAGGACCCGGTAGGATTCGAGCTTGTCGCCGGGACGCATCATCGCCACGGTGACGGCAATGGTGCGGTCCTTGTCGAGACCGAAGTCCCGGGCAAGTGAGATGCGCGCTTCTCCGCTCCCCGTGGAGACGTCCGCGGCGTCGATGAACGGAAGCAGACGCACGATCTTCCGGCTCGGCAGACCTGCGGCGAGGAGGCCCTCTTCGTCCTTGAGCGTAATGGGCAGCAGGGCATCGGCACGCTCGATGGCCGCCCGCGCATGAGCCCAGGGGCGCCGCCACCTGCCGTTCGCCTGGGCGGGAGATATCGACGGTTCGGCAACGACGTAGGGAATTCCAAGAACGTCGGCGACGGCCGGTCCGAGATGATCGGGCGCCTTGTGGTAGAGATGATAGGTAAACCACACCTGCGGTGGATGGTCCTGCCAGTGGACGAGAAGGCGCTCCCTTTCCCGAACCGACGCGTCCAGGATCGCGTCCTGGCGTTCCTCGTTGCCAGCCTCCCATGTGCGCAGCGTCGAGGCGATCTCCACGTCGTGTCCAAGATGTCCGAGAAGGCGCAGAAACTGGCGCGCCATCGTTCGATCGCCTGAGGGCCTTTCGTGATCCGGCGCCTTCATGGGCGCATAGAAGGCTATCCGCATGCCACCCCGCTTGACGCGAAAAGATCGACAAGCCTGTCGATGCCATTCTCCATGGAAAAATCCGTTCTCACGCGATCCTCCCCGGTGCGTCCCATGCGGTCGCGCAACTGCGGATTGCGGACAAGGTGGCGCAGACTGGAAGCCAGCGCCGGAGCATCGCCGGGAGGAACCAGGCAGCCGTTGACACCGTCGCTCACCAGTTCACCGACCGCCGAGACGTCGGTCGTGACCACCGCCAGGGCCTGGCTTTGTGCTTCGAGGAGGACGTTGGGAAGTCCGTCACGGTCCCCGTCCCGGGCGATGACGGGCGCCAGAACGAAGAGATCGCCGCCATGGAGCATGTCCAGGATCTCGTCCTGGCGCCTGGCGCCAAGCCAGGTGATTCGCCCGTCCAGTCCGGACCGGGCGGCCGTTTCGACAAGGGAGGAGAGCAGCGGTCCACCGCCGACATGG
>JAJEHK010000017.1 GCA_022823765.1 Alphaproteobacteria bacterium
CAAACCTTGAGTTCGCGTTGCTGGTGACGGAGTTCCACCGGACGAGATCTATGCCGTCCTGGACACCCCGGGAGGCGTAAACCGGGCCTTTGGCAAATTGGACACGATCAAGGAACACATCGTCTGGTGGGAGGCCGGCGCTCAACCGCCGCAAATGCTGGCCGACCAGGAAGTGGTCATGAGCACGGCGTACAACGGCCGCATCTTCAACGCCCAAGTTCTGGAACGGCAGCCCTTTACCATCGTGTGGGACGGCCAGGTCCTCGACTACGGACAATTTGCGATTGTTGCCGGAACGCCCAACCTGGAAGCTGCCAGAAGCTACCTGTTGTTCGCTTCCAGGGTGGAAAACATGGCGGCCATCGGCCACTACATCGCCTACAGCCCGACTCGCCGTTCTGGAATCGACCTGATCACCACCCACCGCGAGACCGGTGTGGAGATGCGGCCGCACATGCCCAGCGCTCCCGAGAACATGGGTCGCGTGGTGCGGAACGACTGGGAGTGGTGGGCCGACCACGGCGAGGAAATGAACGAGCGCTTCAGCGCGTGGCTCTCTCGCTAGCAGGCGCACGAGTTCGGGCGGCGGCATTGACGCTGCCGCTCGTAGCCTTCATCGGTGTAACGTTTCTCGCACCGCTGGGGCTGATGCTGGCTCGCAGCGTCCACGAACCGCTGGTCGCCGATTCCCTCCCTGACACCCTTGCAGTACTCGAGAACTGGGACGGCGTGTCGCTTCCCGGCGAGGACGTATTTCAGGCGTTGGCACGGGAACTCCTGACGCTGCACAAGCAACGTTCCCTCGGCGGCGTCGCCACCCGTGTCAATCGCCTCGAATCCGGCATGCGAAGTGCGATCGTCCGCACGGCACGCCAGCTCCGCAACGCCGACCCCGGGTCTTGGCGGGAAGCCATGATCGCCGCCGCCCCCATTTGGAATGAGCCGAAGGCGTGGCGCGCGCTCCAGCGGTCGGGGGAGCGGTACACGCTCCGACACTTCCTGCACGCGCTCGACCTGGAGCGGGACTCCGAAGGAAACGTGGTTGCCCAGCCTCCGGATCAGCGCATCTACCTGTCCTTGCTGGGACGCACCTTGATGGTCAGCGTCGTGATCACCGTGATTTGCCTGATCCTCGGCTATCCGGTGGCCTATCTGATCGCCAACAGTCCTCCATCCCGATCAAATCTGCTGCTCCTGCTTGTGCTGGTGCCCTTCTGGACGTCGTTGCTCGTCCGTACCACCTCCTGGATCGTCCTCCTTCAAAACCAAGGAGTGATCAATGACCTCCTGGTCGCCGTCGGGCTGACCACCGAAGAGGGTCGCATCCCGATGATCTACAACATGACCGGCACCCTGGTCGCGATGACCCAAATCCTCCTGCCTTTCATGGTCCTGCCGCTCTACGCCGTCATGCGGACGATTGCGCCATCCCAGATGCGCGCGGCGGCGGCACTCGGCGCGTCCTTCGGACAAGCGTTCGTCCGCGTGTACTGGCCGCAGACCCTTCCCGGCATCGCCGCCGGGTCGCTGCTCGTCTTCATCCTGTCGATCGGCTACTACATCACGCCCGCCCTGGTCGGCGGGCGCACAGGCCAGCTGATCTCCAACCTGATCGCCTACCACATGCAGCAGTCCCTTAACTGGGGTCTTGCCGCTGCGCTGGGGGCGATCCTGCTGGTCTGCGTGGCGCTCCTGTTCTTCCTGTTCAACCGGCTGGTGGGCGTCGAGCGGATGCGCTTCACCTGATGACGTCGAGGACGGCATCGTTCGGCCTTGGTGACCGCCTGGCGCGGTGGCTGCACCTCGCGTTCTGTGCCGCGGTCTTCGTCTTCCTGATCGCACCGATGCTGGTGGTGGTTCCTCTCAGTTTCAACGCGGAACCGTATTTCACGTTCAGCGAAGGCATGCTGGCGCTTGACGCGGACGCGTACTCGCTGCGCTGGTACCGCAACATCGTCGAGGACGAGGAGTGGCGCCTCGCCCTGGCCAACAGCCTGTTCATCGGCCTTGCGGCGGCGGCCATCGCCACCGTCCTCGGAGTTTTGGCCGCGCTGGGGTTGACCAGCCCGGCAATGCCTGGCCGTGCCCTCGTCACAGGTTTGCTGATTTCGCCGATGATTACGCCGATCATCATCTCGGCGGCCGGGATGTTTTTCTTCTATTCGTACCTGGGCCTTTCGCAAACCCATCTCAGCCTGGTCCTCGCGCATGCCGCCCTCGGCACGCCATTCGTAGTCATCACGGTGACCGCCACGCTCGCCGGCTTCGACCGCAACCTGGTGCGCGCCGCCGAGAGCCTGGGCGCCGGTCCGTTCGTGGTCTTTCGTCGCGTCCAGTTGCCGTTAATCGCTCCCGGCGTCATCGCCGGTGCGTTGTTCGCATTTGCGGCGTCATTCGACGAGGTCGTCACGGTGCTGTTCCTGGGCGGCCTTGAGCAACGCACGATCCCGAGACAGATGTGGGCCGGAATCCGGGAGCAAATCAGTCCCGAGATCCTCGCCGTGGCGACCTTCCTCGTCGCATTCGTCCTCGTTCTCATGGGCGTGGTTGAATGGCTTCGCGGACGACATGGCCATCAGGGCGAGCCCGCGCCCTAGGAAGGATCGGCCCGACTCCTGATCGTGGGCCGGGCTACCCGCAGCTCCGGGCCGCCAAGGTGCCGGGGTTGGAGGTCGTGCCACCTGCCGTGCAGACCGGCCATGCCGAGCCCCGAGGACTCGGCACGCCGACGAGCATTCAGGCGCTGGCCGAAGGACGTTCCGAAAATTCGCCATGCCAGCGATGGACGCTCGGATACCGGTCCGCAACGCCCATCTCGAAGCGGTTCGCCATGTTGATCACGAAGAAGCCGGTGATGTCGGCGATGCTGACGTCATCCCCTGCAATGAACCGGTTACGGGCCAGCTGAGGTTCCAGACGCTCCAGGAATACGTGCAGCATCTCCTGGCCACGTTCCACCATTGACGGCAGCTGCGGCAAATCGGTCCGCGTCCCCGGCACGACCCGGCCCGCGAACAGCGGCACATGATTCCGCGTCGCATGCAGGATTGGCATGAAACCGTCGAGTTCCACCCGGCGATTCCACATGTCGATGACCGCCCGCTCCGCCGCGGTGCGGCCGAACAGCGACGGCTCCGGCTGCAGTTCCTCGAGATACCGGCAGACAGAGATCGATTCCGCAATCACCGTGCCGTCGTCGAGCTCGAGAAAGGGCACGCAGTGAAACGGATTCATCGAGGTGTAGGGTTCCTTGAACTGTTCGTCATCCCGCACATTCAACTGGACGATCGGCACTTCCATGTCCTTTTCCACCAGGAACATGCGCACACGTTTGGAATTGGCCGCCGGGCCGAAATCGTAAAGTTTCAAGACCATTGACTCCCTGGAGAGGTTCACGCGCCGCCGTGGCCCGTGGCTGGATCGCATATCGCTGCCGACTATCGTGTGATCGGCGGGGCGGGCTCGACATGGGCCCGCGGGGCGCAGGGACAGGCGCCTTAATCCTTGGCCCGCGCTGCGCTGGGGTTATACACAAAGCCGGACCGCCAAGTCGCCGCCGCGGGCTTCCCGGACGGCGGGTAACCCGGCCGCATGGTCGGCGGCCGGGGGCGACGCACCGCTGGCGGTGCGCCACATCAATGAGGCGGATTTCTCGCCTGTCGTCATCGGGCCGCCGCCCGCTCTCGACGACTTGCAGGCTTGCCGTCCGGCTTCCCGATACCACCCCGATACCACATGGAGCGCCTCGGAAGCCCAGTGGCGACAGTCGGTTGGGACACCGGTCGCAGCCCGCGATCGCCACGTTGTCTCGGCAGTTAGTCAAACATATATCTCGTATATGCCTTTTGGCCGCACCCGCCGCGCACGGTGGGGATGTCCAGTACTTGCGAGACCGTCGTCAGACGGTCTCCGGCATCGCAAACATTCAAGATCCTGTAAGGAGCTGAAGACATGGCTGTTCACAAACGTACTTCCGCTGCCGTCGTAGCGGGGGCATTGACCGCTCTTCTCGTTGCCGCGCCGGCCTCGACCGCGCTCGCCGCCGATGGTGACATGGAAAAATGCTACGGCGTCGCCAAGGCCGGCCAGAATGACTGTGCGGCTGGCGAGGGCACGACCTGTCAGGGCACGTCGACCGTCGATGGTCAGAAGAATGCCTGGATTTACGTCCCGGCTGGCCTCTGCGAGAAACTGGTCGGCGGCAGCCTTGAGGAAGCCTGATTCGTTCCGACTGATTCGCTGAAGCCCAGCTATCCGGACCGGGGCAGTCGCCCGTGCCTGACGCACCAGCCGTCCAGGCATCAGCACCTGCCTCGGACCGGCCTTTGCCGGTAAGCGCGGGAATCGGGCTCAAGGCCAAATTCTATCAGGAGGTGCTGGACACCTCCCCGCCATTGGACTGGTTCGAGGTCCATCCCGAGAACTACATGGTCGAGGGCGGGCCCCCGCTTCGGTACCTCGAGGCCATTCGCAGCAACTACCCTCTGTCCTTGCACGGGGTTGGCATGTCGCTCGGGTCTGTCGAACCTCCCGCACCCGATCACCTTGATCATCTCGCCGGCCTGATCGAACGGTTCGAGCCCTTCGTGGTGTCCGAACACCTGTCGTGGAGCCGGACCGAAGACGCGTTCCTCGCCGATCTTCTCCCGCTCCCGATGACCCGCGAGGCGCTGGAAACCGTATCGGCCAACGTGTGCCGGGCGCAGGACCACCTCGGCCGGGCTCTCCTCGTGGAGAATCCCTCGGCCTACCTCCAGTTCCGCGATCAGGACATCCCGGAACCCGAATTTCTCAGCGAGCTGGCCCGACGAACCGGATGCGGTCTGCTGCTGGACGTGAACAACCTGTTCGTGTCGGCGTGCAACCAAGGCTTCGAACCAATCGCCTGGCTGGATGCCTTCCATCTCGAAGCTGTCGAGGAGATCCACCTCGCCGGGCATACCGTCGACCAGGCGAACGGACACAGCATCCGCGTCGACGATCACGGATCACCGGTGCCGACGGGCGTCTGGGATCTCTACCGCACCGTCATTCGGCGCCGCG
>JAJEHK010000054.1 GCA_022823765.1 Alphaproteobacteria bacterium
CAACATCCAGCCGTGGTGCATATCCCGGCAGCTCTGGTGGGGTCATCGCATTCCCGCATGGTACGGACCGGACGGCGGGGTTTTCGTGGCGGAAACCGAACACGAGGCCCAAAGGAGGGCACGCCTGCACTATGGTGAAGACGTCGACCTCGTGCGCGACAACGACGTGCTCGACACCTGGTTCTCTTCGGCCTTGTGGCCCTTCTCAACCCTCGGCTGGCCCGAGGAGACGCCGGAACTCGACCGCTACTATCCCACCGATGTTCTGGTGACAGGCTTTGACATCATTTTCTTCTGGGTTGCCCGGATGATGATGATGGGTCTTCACTTCATGGGCGATGTTCCCTTCCACACCGTCTACATCCATGCCCTGGTGCGTGACGCTGCCGGCGCCAAGATGTCGAAATCGAAGGGCAATATCATCGATCCCCTGGAACTGATGGAGACCTACGGTGCCGATTCCCTGCGTTTCACGCTGGCCGCCATGGCGGCGCCGGGTCGTGACATCCGCCTCTCGGAAAAGCGGGTCGAGGGATACCGGAACTTTGCCACCAAGTTGTGGAACGCGGCGCGCTACTGCCAGATGAACGATTGCCGTGCGGATCCCGGATTTGATCCGCAAACGTTGAGGGAGACGGTGAACCGCTGGATGGTGGGAGAGGTGGCGGGCCTTCGCATGCGGGTCGACGAGGCTCTTGAAGCTTACCGGTTCAATGATGCCGCACAGGCCGTCTATCAGGGGATCTGGAATGTTTTCTGTGACTGGTATCTCGAATTCACCAAGCCGGTTTTCGAGAAAGGTGACGAGGGCCCGGCAGCCGAAACCAGGCAGACCGCCGGTTGGGTGCTCGATCAGCTGTTGGCGATTCTTCACCCCTTCATGCCCTTCGTGACAGAGGCCTTGTGGCGCGAGACTGACGGTAGCCGCGAGACGCCACTCATCGAGGCTCCCTGGCCGGCAGCTGAACCAGGACTGATTGATGAAAGTGCGGCGCACGAGATGGATCAGGTGGTGCGTCTTGTCACGCTGATCAGGACGGTGCGGGCCGAACTGAATGTTCCTCCAGCGCGTCGGCTCGCCGCCCGGGTACGTGATGCCGATGACGCACTCGCGCGCGTGGTCGAACGTCACATGGTTCTCATCAAGCGCCTGGCGCGCCTCGATGAGCTCACCATCGGCGGGTCACCTCTGCCGGGCTCGGTGGAGGCGGTGTTCGATGGCGCCGCCGTGTCATTGCCCCTTGAAGGCGTCATTGACATCAATGCGGAGATAGCCAGGCTAAAAAAGGAAATCGACAGGACGGGAACGTCGATTGCCGCCATGGAACGCAAGCTCGGCAACGAGCAGTTCCTGTCCAGGGCCCCGGAAGAGGTCGTGGAGGAACAGCGTGAACGCCTCGAGGCGGCACTCCACGCACGCCATCGCCTCGAGGAGGCCCTGGCGCGTCTTGACGTCTCCCAGGGAGGGAACGCGCCATGACATCGAAGGTCCTCTACATCATCCACAATCCGGCATGGACCGATTGCCGGGTCGCCGACACGCTCGAGACCAGGGGATACACCATCGATCATGTGTGTCCCCCCTTCGGCGATGAACTGCCCGCACTCGATGGCTATGCAGTCGTCATGGTGGGGGGCAGCGAGGAAGGCCACGTTGCCGAGCCCGACGATCCGCCCTGGGTGGCAAGGGAAATCGCCTTTGTCCGAGATGTCCTGGCAAGGAACATCCCCTTCCTCGGCATCTGCATGGGGTGTCAAATTCTGGCCGGCGCCTGTGGCGGAGACGTGGGCGGGCGGGCCGATGGCCTGTGCGAACTCGGATTCTATCCCGTGGAGCCGACTGCGGAAGGAGCCAGCCTCTTCCGCGAGTCGCAGTGTTTCTATCAGGCCCACTACGAAGGCGTCACGAGACTTCCGGCTGGCGCTGTCCTGTTGGCCACGGGTGAGAACTTCCCTGTCCAGGCCTTTCGTGTCGGCGAGAATGCCTACGGTGTGCAGTTCCATCCTGACGCCAGGCTGGACAAGCTCACCCCCGAAGCGATTGCCAGCGATTCACTCATCGACGTGAAGGGCGCCCAGGGTGTTGACGAGCAGATTCGCCTCGCGCATCTCCACGAAGCGGCCATCCAGAGATGGACCGAAGCGTTTGTCGATGGCTGGGTCGGTCCGGCCGCCCATGGCAGGCCTGATGATCGTACCGGTCAGGAGGATGTCCACGCGGCAACGGCCTGATCCAGGCTCTCAGGCCGCGATGCGGCCTGCAGGTTTCCCTTCTTCAACGCCAGCGACGAGACCACGTCGGCACCGATGTCCGACAGCCTCGCAAGGTCGGGCCGCGAAATCGTGGCCCGATCCTCAACGCCGAGGAGCGATTTTGGGTGCAGGCTGTGGGCTGCAATGTCGACGGCACTGCGCCGGACGCAGAACTGGATCGATCCATCCGGCGGCACGCTGCGCGAGGCGATCTTCGTGCCTCCTCCGTTCGATGAGGTGCCCCGCGCTGGGTGATCTGGAGACTTTTCTGCATCAGAAAGACAGTATTCCCCACTCATTCGCATCGGACTGGTCCATGCACAGTTTGAGACGGTTCATCCCTTCCTCGACGGGAACGGTCGGGTAGGCCGACTGCTGATCGCGTTCTTTCTCTGCGAGAGAGGCATTCTCGCCAAGCCGGTTCTCTATATCTCGCATTACTTCAAACAGCATCGAGCCGAGTACTATGATCGACTGCAGGCCGTGCGGGATACGGGCGACTGGGAAGGCTGGCTCGCCTTTTTCCTGCGCGGAGTAGCCGAGGTCGGCAACCAGGCTACAGCGACGGCTCGCAGGATCCTCGACTTGCGAGAGGCCCATCGCGCCGTTGTGACTGACCGCTTCGGGCGCGCTGCCGGCAACGGCCACCGTGTACTGGAGGTACTGTACAAGAAGCCTGTCGTGACGGTTGCCGAAGTTCGGAACATCACCAATCTCAGCTATCCGGCGGCGAACAACCTCGTCGCGCGATTGGTTTCCGTCGGCATTCTGGAAGAGTTCAGCGGCCGCAAGCGCAACCGGGCATTCCTCTATGGCGATTACATCCGCATCTTCGCAGACGGATCGGAGCCTGCCGGGCGGTGAAAGGCAGGAGGACCGGTGCATTCAGGCCCACTATGAAGGGCTTCGGCGCGGAGAGATTCGGTGAAGAACCGGAGCAATGGGAGTAGCAGACTGTAGTGCTGAAAATGCCAAGATGACTTGGTGCTTCCTGTCGCTTGCGGCAAGTCCTTTGTCTCGCAGCCGGTTGTGACCAGCGTCGGACGCGAAGTCCATACGATCCGCAAAAGCGACATTTGGCGCGTCGTGATTGAACAGGATGAAACCGTCGTAACTGAGTTCAAAATTGGCGACGCCTTCGCGAATGTTGTTTCCAGTAGTCTTGAGACATACGAGAAAATTGCCGAATGTCTGGATTGACCCTGTGCACCTGACCCACTGTGAGGATGAACAATGGCCAACTATGGATTGTGTGGAAATTGCTTCTATTGGCAGGTGAAGAATGACAACCCGCGCCAAGGGGAATGCCACCGCTTTCCGCCGACAATGATGACCAAATGGCGAGAGGTTGACCCGTGGCCAGTAACGGAGAAAGACGCAGGTTGTGGAGAGTTTGAAAGCGCCACTGACGGGAGGGCTGACACATGACCGACGCGGCACATGACAGGCGGTGCGAGACCTGCGCACAGGTATGAACAACCGGGGGAATGGGGAGCGGGCATAATGGTCGGACCACTGCCACCGGAAGCCCGCACGCAGTGCCGCCGCTTCCCGCCGCACCCGCACCACGGCTGGCCGCATGTGCAAGGGGATGACTGGTGCAGCGAATGGGCACAGGACATATGACAGGTGGCAACACGAGGACGGCCGCGCCGCTGATGTTGACTACCTGGACTATCACTAGCGAGGATACTCTCATGCTGATGTACGATCCGCCTCACCCCGGTGCATTCATTCGGCGCCAGTGTCTCGAACCTCTTGGTCTCACGGTGACCGAGGCCGCGAAGGGGCTCGCGGTTTCGCGCAACACGCTCTCACTCCTGCTCAACGGCCGCCTCGGTATCTCGCCGGAGATGGCAATTCGGCTGTCGGAGGCATTCGGTGGCAATCCCGAAAGTTGGTTGACCCAGCAGATGCAATACGACCTCTGGCAGGCACAGCATGGCCGCGAGCCGGTGGAGATCCGCAGGTTCGCTGCGGCCTGACCGGCCCGAACTCAACCGAGCGCGGCCTCTTCGTGACCGACCTCAATGCTGACGACAGGCTGTGGCCACACGGAGCCTTGTCGTCATGTAGAACGTCGCTGCGAGGCAACCGGGTAGGCAGGTCTGGGTTCGGGAGATCAATTCCAGACCTTGCTCGCATGCATGCGTCTCTCAGAACGTGGCAAGGACGCTGTCAGGAGCGTGTCACGAAGAAGGGGAGGATGAGGCAGACGGCAAGGAGTCGCATCAGCTGGTGTCCGGCAACGAAGGCCGGGTCGAGACCCAGGGAAAGGGACAGGACCGTCATCATCTCGACGCCGCCTGGAGCGTAGGCGAGCAACACCTGCAGGAAGGGAAATGACGTGATGCCGGCAACCGCCCAGGCCAGCGTTCCCGTGATGGCCACGGCGAGAATCACGCTTCCCAACCCGGCCCTGACGCTTTCGAGCAGATAGCGTGGCGAGGTGTCGCGGAAACGCGAGCCGATCGCCGCACCGCTGACAACCAGTGCCGGGAGCATGAGTTCAAGGGGCAGGGATCCGCGCTCGAACAAGCCGGTCAGCGACAGACCGGCCGACAGGCACATCGGAGCGAAGAATGCCGGTGCCGGCAACCGCAGTCTGCGTGCAAGCGGAAAGACGGCGAATCCGGCGGCGACAAGACCAAGGGCCACCGGCCATGAAAGGAATGGAACATCGCCTGATGCCCGGGGAGGTCCGGTGTCGTAGATGATGGCAAAGAGTCCCGGCACCACCAGCAGCATGGTGGAAAGGCGCAGGATCTGCAGGATGGCGACACGTCGGCTGTCGGCGCCGGTCTCGATGGCATAGAGGATGACGAAACCCATGGCGCCCGGCATGGCGCACATTCTGGCAGTCTTGCGGTCGATACCGTGAAGGCGATGGAGCCAAAGGGGTATGACGGCGAGCATGATCGCGATGCCGACGACGAGGCCGGCGACAGACACCGGCCATTCCGGCAGAGCCTCGAGTGTACGCCGATCCACCGTGGTGCCGATCATGGTGCCGAGAACGGCAAAAGCGCCGTCGCGCAGCAACGTCGGCATGGCCACGGGAACGCGAAGGACAGCTGCCGCGGCGACGACGATCATTGGCCCGGCCAACCATCCCGCAGGAACGCCCGTGGCGCCGGCGAGAACGCCGCCGCACGCGGCGATCGTCAGGGTCAGGGCGCATTCGCGAAGTTGGGTCGCCGTCATGCCCGAGGCCTGCGGCCGCCGCTGACGACTAGAGCGACGCCGAAAACGGCGAGGGACATGCCCGCAATGGCCACCACGCCCATGGTCTCTCCGAGCACCAGCCACGCGATGAGGGCGGTGACCGGAGGTACGAGGAAAAAGAGGCTCGTGATGCGCGATGCCTCGTGACGCCTGATCATGAGAGTGAGAAGCATGACCGATACAAGGGAGAGCAGGACGGCGACCCACACCAGTGCGGCGAGAAACTGCTGGCTCCATGTCACCTTCCAGCCCTCCAGGGACGCCAGTGGCAGGAAGATCACGGTTGCGGTGATGAACTGGACAAAGAGGCCTGAAAAGACGTCCAGCGCCGGACAGAACCGTTTCTGGTAGAGAGTGCCCGCCGTGATACCCAGAAGCGAACCCAGGCAGAAGATCATTCCGGCAATACTCCCCAGTCCCAGGGCAAGCTTGTGGTCGACGACCATGAAGACACCGGTAATCCCGAGACCAAGGCCGAGCCACTGTCGGCGTTGAAGGCGTTCGCCAAGCACGGGTCCGGCGAGCAGTGCGGTGAGAACAGGCTGCAGGGAGAGGACGAGGGCAGCGGTGCCAGCGCCGACGCCGGTCGACATTGCCATCCAGGCGCCACCAAAGTAGATGACCTGCATCATGATGCCCAGGATCACCAGGTGGGTCCACGCCCCGGGGCTTGCCGGCCAGACCGGCCGCAGCACCGGGATGAGGCAGAGCATCAGAACCGAGACCAGGGAGAATCTCAGGAACAGGAAGGTGGCCGGCCCCGCTTCCTCAAGCCCCGCCTTGGCGGCGATGAACCCGGTGCTCCACAGGAAAACGAAGAGCATCGGTCCGATAACGGAAAGGTCGATGCGCTGCGTCAAGGGTCAGTGTCATCGACCGCTGGTAGGGAGATCATCAAGGAAGGGCTGGGCAGGAGTGACATCCGTCGCATAGCATATCGGGCACCCGGCGGCGACCCTCCCCCTTGTTTGGCGGCGAGGAGGGGATACGGTCTGTCCGGACGATCGCGTGGGGAACCCGTTCAATGATTGAGCAGCAGCGTTTTTCGGGCGGATGTCTGTGTGGCGGTGTCCGCTTCGCGGTCACCGGAAGCATGCGGGAGATCATTGCCTGTCACTGTGGCCAGTGTCAGAAGTTTCACGGCAACTTCGCCGCCTACAGCGCGTGTCCCCGGGAGATGCTCGCCATCAGCGACACCGGGCTGCTGACCTGGTACGAGTCGTCGCCCATGGCGAGGCGGGGCTTTTGCAGGAAGTGCGGGTCAAGTCTCTTCTGGAAGCCGGCCGCCGGGGGATACGTGGCCGTGGCCGCCGGAGCACTGGATGATCCGCAGAACCTGAAGCTGGAACGGCACATCTTCACCGCCGACCGCCCATCGTGGTACGCCATCACCGATGGTCTCGACGAATATCGGGGATCCGCGAGCGAGGCGGCTTCCGGGTCAGGGTGATGGTGCTTGCCAGCCTTCCCATGTACGACCTCGAGCCTCTGCGGGACGCCAACGATGCGTGGTGGCAGGCGCTGGCACAGGCATTTCGAGAACGGGGCCTTGACGATGTTCCGGACCGTCTTGACAGGGCTGATCGCCATGATCACTGGTCGTCCCGCGACCTCCTCGTTTCCCAGACCTGCGGCTGGCCCCTGGTGAACGCATTTGCCGGACACCTGCGGCTCCTGGCGACCCCCCGGTATGACGTGCCTTGCAGCCGGGGAAGCGACTACTGCAGCCTGATCCTGGTGCGTCACGGTTCACAGGTGGCGGAACTGGAGGATCTGCGAGGCCTGCGTGCGGCCGTCAACGGCGTCGATTCCCATTCAGGCTACAATGCCCTGCGAGCCACCATTGCTCCTCTCGCGTCAGATGGGACCTTCTTCGGGGACGTCCGGATTTCAGGAAGCCACCAGGACTCCGTGGTGATGGTCATGCAAGGCGCAGCCGATGTCTGCGCTGTCGACTGCGTTTCCTTTGCCCTCATGCAGGACACGATGCCCGATGCCACGCATGGCATCCGGGTTCTCGCCACCACCCCCAGCGCACCGGCTCTTCCCTACGTTACCTCTCTACACCGTGGTGACGACGAGGTGAGGGCGTTGCGCGAAGGCCTGATGGCGGCCGCGTCGGACCCGCGCCACGACGACGTGCGACGGCGCCTCAGGTTGAAAGGGTTCGTCATCCTGCCGCGCGAGGCCTACGACCGGATCGATGCCTTTGTTGCCATGGCGCGGGACTGCGGCTATCCCGAGGTCGCCTGATACGCCCCTGACCGCCCGTTCGCAGCGCACTTCCTTGCGGGCCGGCCGCCCTTGGCAGGTCTTGGCGCCGGCGGCGTTCACGCTTGCACTGGAGTGACATGTCAAACTATACAGAGCGCCGCCAACCTGAACATGCCTGGTGGGATTGAATTCTGTGAAGCGCAAGAACGGATGTCCGGCGAAAGCCGTCAAACTGCCCAAGGGCTACAAGCCCGGGGACACCGAACAGTTCATGAATGCGAGACAGCGCGAGTATTTCCGCCGCAAGCTGGTGTCATGGCGAGCCCAGCTTCTCCACGATTCCTCGGAAACGATACGACATCTCCAGGAAGACACCGTGGCCCAGCCGGACGTTGCCGACCGCGCCACGGCAGAGGTCGACCGGGCGCTCGAACTGCGCACACGCGACAGGGAACGCAAGCTGATTTCCAAGATTGACGAAGCCCTGCGGCGCATCGAACAGGGAACCTATGGTTACTGTGAGGAGACGGGTGAGCCGATCGGTCTCAGGCGTCTCGAGGCCCGTCCCATCGCCACCTTCAGCCTCGAGGCACAGGAGCGCCATGAACGGCGTGAGCGCGTTCACCGGGACGATTGAGAACGGATCACCGGTTGTTCACATAATGTTCTTGCGTTGAGAGAACAAATTGCGTACATTCCCGTTGGCGGCATCACGATGGTGCCGTGACAACAGCAATCCGGGAGTGAACGATGGTGAGAAGTGGCCCACAACTTCAGGTGGTGGAAGGAACCGGTATGGAAAGGAACAGGGCTCTTGAGGCAGCGGTAAGCCAGATCGACAAGGCCTTTGGCAAGGGCTCGATCATGCGTCTCGGTCAGGACGGCCTGTCCGTCGAGACGGAGGTGATCTCATCGGGGTCCGTGGGCCTCGATATTGCCCTGGGTATCGGGGGCCTGCCGCGGGGAAGGATTGTCGAGATCTACGGACCGGAAAGCTCCGGGAAGACGACGCTTGCCCTGCACGCCGTCGCTGAGGCCCAGAAGGCCGGCGGAATCGCCACCTTCATCGATGCCGAACACGCCCTTGATCCGACCTATGCGCGCAAGCTCGGGGTCAACACCGATGATCTCCTGATCTCGCAGCCCGATGCGGGAGAGCAGGCCCTCGAGATTGCCGATACTCTCGTGCGTTCGGGCGCGGTCGACGTGCTGGTCATCGACTCGGTGGCCGCCCTCGTTCCAAGGGCCGAACTCGAGGGGGAAATGGGTGATACCCATGTCGGGCTCCAGGCTCGGTTGATGAGCCAGGCCCTGCGCAAGCTGACCTCCACGATCTCCCGGTCTCGTTGCCTGGTGATCTTCATCAACCAGATCCGCATGAAGATCGGAGTCATGTTCGGCAGCCCGGAAACCACCACCGGCGGCAACGCGCTCAAGTTCTATGCCACCGTGCGTCTCGACATCCGCCGTATTGGCCAGATCAAGGATCGCGACGAGGTGATCGGCAACCAGACACGGGTCAAGGTGGTCAAGAACAAGATGGCGCCTCCCTTCAGGATGGTCGAGTTCGACATCATGTATGGTGAGGGTGTGTCCCGGTCCGGAGAGATCATCGATCTCGGCGTCGGCGCGGGGATCATCGAAAAGTCGGGTTCGTGGTACTCCTACAACGACCAGCGCATCGGACAGGGGCGCGAGAACGCGAAGGTGTTCCTGCGTGACAATCCCGGCATTGCCAACGCCATCGAGCACGAGGTGCGGGCGAGGGCGGGACTTGTTGTCGATGAGGACTCGCTCCCTGCATCAGATGAAGCGCCAGGCGGAGCATCCTAGGCGCCGGACAGGGCGGCAGGCGGGTGATGACCAGCGTCAGTGAGGTCCGTTCCACGTTCCTCGATTTCTTCACGGAACACGATCATGTCGCCGTGCAGTCGAGTCCGCTCGTGCCGCACAACGATCCGACGCTGCTCTTCACCAATGCCGGCATGGTGCAGTTCAAGAACGTCTTCACCGGAGTTGAGAAGCGCTCCTACAACCGCGCCACCACGGCACAAAAGTGCGTCCGTGCCGGCGGCAAGCACAACGACCTTGACGTCGTGGGCTTCACGGCCCGCCATCACACATTCTTCGAGATGCTGGGCAACTTCTCGTTCGGCGACTACTTCAAGGACCACGCGATCGAACTCGCCTGGGACCTGGTGACCGGGGTCTTCGGGCTTCCTTCCGACCGCCTTCTCATCACGGTGCATTCCTCCGACGAGGAGGCCGCCTCCCTGTGGCGGCGTGTGGCGGGACTTGGAGACGACAGGATCATTCGCATTCCGACATCGGACAACTTCTGGTCGATGGGCGATACCGGTCCCTGTGGCCCCTGTTCGGAGATCTTCATCGATCAGGGGCCCGAACTCGAGGGCGGGCCGCCAGGCAGTGCGGCCGAGGACGGTGACCGCTTCCTCGAATTCTGGAATCTGGTGTTCATGCAGTACGAACAGGTGAGCGCCGACGAGCGAATCGACTTGCCGAAGCCCTCGGTCGACACCGGCATGGGTCTCGAGCGCATGGCGGCCATCCTGCAGGGCGTGAAGAGCAATTTCGACACCGATCTCTTCAACGCCCTGATCACCGCCTGCGAGGACTGCGTCGGCGTGGCCGCCGAAAGGAAATCGCGGCCCTCGTTCAACGTCATCGCCGATCACCTGCGTGCCTCGTCGTTCCTCATCGCCGATGGTGTCCTTCCCTCCAATGAGGGCCGTGGCTATGTCCTGCGCCGGATCATGCGCCGCGCCATGCGCCACGTGCATATCCTGGGCGGCCGGGATCCCGTCATGCATCGCCTGGTGCCCGTTCTGGTGGCTGAAATGGGTCAGGCATTTCCGGAACTTGTCCGAGCCCAGGCGCTGGTCGCCGAGACGCTGCGTCACGAGGAAGAGCGCTTTCGGACCATGCTGGAGAGAGGGACGCGGCTGCTGGCCGACGAGACCGCGAAACTCCCCGGCGGCGCCCCGCTCCCGGGGAGCATTGCCTTCCGTCTCTATGACACCTTCGGTTTTCCCCTGGATCTCACCGAAGACGCCCTGCGCCGGGAGGGCCGCGCCGTTGATCGCCAGGGTTTCGAGGACGCGATGGCCGAGCAGCGGGCGAAGGCCCGCAAGGCCTGGGAAGGTACAGGGGACGCGGCGGACGGGCCCTTCTGGTATGCCCTTTTCGAGAGGTGCGGCGCCACGGAGTTTCTCGGCTACACCACGGAATCCGCCGAAGCAGAGGTTGTCGCTCTCGTTGCCGGCAACGCCGAGGTCTTGAGCGCCGGTCCTGGCGACGACGTCGGCATCGTGCTGAATCAGTCACCCTTCTACGCCGAATCGGGAGGACAGATCGGCGATCAGGGCTGCCTTGCGGGGCCGGGAGTCAGGGCCACGATCACGGATACCCAGAAGCGCATTGGTGACATGCACCTCCATATCGCGCACATCGATGAAGGATGTTTGTCGCCAGGCGATCATGTGACTCTCACCATCGATGATGACCGGCGCAGCCGGTTACGTGCGTCCCACTCTGCCACCCACCTGCTGCACGAGGCCCTGAGACGCCACCTCGGCGATCATGTCACCCAGAAGGGCTCGCTCGTCGCCCCCGACAGGCTGCGCTTTGACATCAGTCACCCGTCCGCGCTGGGCGAGGATTCTCTTGAGGCGGTCGAGGGCGAGGTCAACCGGAGGATCCGGATGAACGATGAGGTCACCACCCGTCTGATGACTCCCGATGAGGCGACGCAGGCCGGTGCTCTTGCACTCTTCGGAGAACGCTATGGCGATGAGGTGAGGGTCGTCTCCATGGGCGGGGAAGGCTGGTCGACGGAACTGTGCGGCGGCACCC
>JAJEHK010000094.1 GCA_022823765.1 Alphaproteobacteria bacterium
TGCGGCGATCAGGTTCTGGACGTCCATCCGCGCGGAGGCAGGCATCGAGGATGTGCGCCTCCATGACCTGCGTCACACGTACGCCTCTCTTGCCGTCATGCAGGGAGAGAACATCCTCACCGTCGGCCGGCTGCTCGGTCACGCCAACCCCGCCACCACTCTCAGATACACCCACCTCGCCGACGGCGTGGTGGCCGAAGCCGCCAGGGCCATGGGCGCCGTTCTCGGGAGGAACGACGCATGAAATGCAAACTGACCGATGCCCTCATCCGGAACCTCAAGCCGCAACCCCGGGAGTACACGCTGCGCGATGCGATCGTTCCCTCGCTCGGGGTTCGGGTCCATCCGTCGGGCGGTCGCGGTTTCGTTCACATCGGCGGCGGAAGGAGGACATCGCTCGGTCCGGCCGCGTTCAAGACAGTCAGGGAGGCCCGAAAGGAGAGCCTCGACAGACTGGCGACCGTCAACCACGACAGGACTCCGGCCCCGCTGTTCAGGGACTTTGCCGCCGGCCCATGGCGAGACTCCTGGCTCCATCGGTGCAAGCCCGGGACGATCCGATTGCGCAGCCGGGTTCTCGAGAACCGTCTGGCGCCCGCTTTCGGGTCCCGTCCCCTCGACCGGATCACGCCCGTCATGGTGCATCGCTGGTTCGACGACTACAGCAGAACGGCGCCCGGCGGCGCCAATTCCTGTCTGAAGATCCTGCGCCACATCCTCAACCACGCGGTTGCCTGTGGCCACATCGCCTCGAACCCGGCAAGGTCGGTCAGGCCCAACCCCCGCAGAAAACTCACCCGCTTCTTGTCGCGGGAGGAACTTCATCGACTGCATGGCGTACTGGATCGCCATGAGAATCTTGGGAAGATCACGCGAGCACAGCGCATGCAAATTGACGTCATTCGGCTCCTCATCCTCACCGGATGCCGCAAGAACGAGATTGTCCGCCTGAAGAAGCAGGAGGTAGTCGCCAACAGTCTTCGGCTTCGCGACAGCAAGACCGGTCCCCGAACGGTATTCCTCAATGCCCAGGCCCGGGCCATCATCGAGCGCCGCATCCCCGGCGACAGCGCATTTGTCTTCCCGTCGCCCCGTGATCCCGGCCGACCGCTCCACGACCATCTTGCGCTCTGGTACGTCATCCGCAAGGAGGCAGATATCGTGGATGTCCGCCTTCACGATCTGCGTCACACATATGCCAGCCATGCCGTGATGCTGGGAACGCCGCTCCCCGTCGTCGCAAGACTCCTCGGTCACTCGCATTCGACCATGACCTTGCGTTACGCCCACACCGGCGACCGGGAGACCGAAACTGCCGCTGAACGAATTGGTGGATTAATCTCAGAACTACTCGAGATGCCGACAAGCATTTGACGGCCCACCGCCCGTTAGGAGCAGCATTGATCGGACAATGCGCACCTGCACCACGTACCTCCCTGCTTAAACCTGCGGAACCAGCATGCGATCAACAAGGATTAGTGGGTGCACCGGTCGTAGTCCGCATTCGAGACAATGCCATAGAAAGATAACACATGTGGACGTCAGACCCTTGCCGCCGCCCGACTCCCTGTGAATTTCCGCCACCTTACTTATGGAATCCCCGGAAGCGATCCGTGGCGAAGCATTGGCAATTCGATCATAAGTCTTTTCATTTTCGCCGGGTGAAGATCTATCTCGTCGTTAACTGGCCTGTTCCGCCGGACCTAGAGTGGAAGGTGCAACCTTTGGACTTGCTCTGCATACAGGACGGAGCTGGGGGTTGCTTGACGGCGACCCGCCTAATGAGTATAGTAACTCTTGATCCAGTCAACTGCGCTGTCGCCAAAATCTTGGCGGGTCAGCAGGCTGTACCACTAAACTGACTAATGAGAGGACAAGGGAACTATGCTTGTACGGTGTGCGCATATGGTGACCTTAGCCATAAGCATGACATTAGTCACGCCGCAAACGGGCATTGCCGAAGATAACTTCGACAAATGTATGTCAGACAACACTGACTTGATCAAGTGCTTAGAAGAAAGTGGGACAATAGGCAACTACTTATCTAATGAATCCTTTGTTGGACACTTGGATATATACCAAAATAGCGTGCACTCACGGGGAGGAATTTGGCTGCCCACCCCGGCGGATCAGTACTTGTCACATACAAAATAGGAAGAAACGGTGTCTTGACGTGCGCACGAGGAATTTCCGCGGTATCAATTTGGATCGCCGTATCCTCCATCGGACTGTTGATCGGATGGCTTCTTGGTCGTAGCGGTCCCGACGCTTCGGTGATAGCAACAGTTTTGCCAGCAATAATCACAGCCCTGCTGCCTGGGTTTGGCCTAATCATATACCTGCGTCTCAACAAGAATAGAATTTCTAAGGTTCTTCGTTCCTTCAAATCGCAGGGAATCTACATCACCCTCGTTTTCCTCAGTGTCACTGTGGTGGTTTTTTCCACATCCATATACGGAGGAGTGCGATTGGGAGGTATGGAAAGAGCAAATATTGTCAATCACAACGCGAATGAGGCACTAAGAGCAACGCTTTTGGAGAGAGAATTGCAGCTCTTGGCGTGTACAGCATGGGAGGAAAAAATCAATAATAGCAGAAAGGGCAAGGGTCTCTTGCCCTTAGGCGTGGACTACTTTTGCGGTTACATGAGAGAGTATTGACATTGGAAATCCGCGAGAGAGAACTTCACAGGAGTTCCAAATTTAACTCTTTAATTCCAACTTGTTGTACCGCTGTGACACTTCTGGAGAGTTTGGTGAAAAGTTCCATTAGAGTCGATTGACCGACAGAGGTAAACGTCCGTGTTTACAACGCGATTGCTTGACTCTCACGTGAAATGCGTCGATCTTGTTCCGGTGTCGCTTTCCGGTTTAGCTAGGCGGAGTCTCGGTATCGAGACAAATCTTCAGGTGTCACATCAGATGCCGGCACAAGCCGGTAGTGTCGTTCTTGAACTACCCTGATTTCGCCGTCGACCATCGTCACTTCGAACATTGCAATCAGGTCGCTCCCCGCGAACTGAGTGAGAATGGGCCGGCAAATTAGGTCGGGCAGTCTCTCGTGGCACCAAAGGAGGTCCTGTTCTGATTGCTCGACGGTTAGCTGGTCGCTACCGCCCTTGGCCTGCACCGGCAGCACGAACTGTCGGCCGGCGCTGTCCACGGCAACGTATATCTCGTCCACCTCGATCTGACCGATACCCCTGACAGTTGTCCGAAGGTGGCTTTGTAGCGAGTAAGCTGAAACCCCCAAGAAGATGTCGATGAGGCGATTGTAGCGAATCTTCGCGAGGAGCGCCTGTTCGTCCGACATCGCGTGCGCAGAGACAATTTCCGGGGTGGCATCAGGGATTTTGATAGTCATCAGCGCGGTGTTCGGGACAATTCGGCTGACGGTAACGAGTCGAAACTTGTAGGTGCCCTGACCCGTGCCCCGGATAGACCATTGCTTGCCGGCGGGAGCCGTGTCGGCGACGGACTTTTGAAATGTTCTGCGGGACCGGAAGGTGTAGGTCACGTCGCCGAGATTCTTCGGGACTGGTAGGCCCAACGCTTCGGCGGCGTCAACCAGATCCTGCCTTACGAATGCGACCTCTATGTCACCCGGACGATACCGTTCGGCGAAGACCCGCTCGATAATGCGATGGTACGTGCTCACCCGGTCGCCGCCACTCTGTCTTGTTCGATGTCCCGCTGTTTGCGTTTGGTAGCGCCGCTCTTGCGGTCCCGTTTGCCGATAGGGACGTCCACGCCCCAGTGGACAGCCGCTTCAGTCATGTCCATTTCCAACAGACGAGGCGAGCCCAACGGGATAGATGCGCGCGGCGTGACCGGATCGACGCAAAGGACCTCAAGCACCGACGCGGCGACGGCTCTAGCCAACGGTGGCGGCACGGAGTTACCGATCTGTCGTGCTCCGTGCCACTTGGTGACGTGAAAGCGAAACCAGTCCGGAAACCCTTGAAGACGAGCCATTTCTCGGACCGTGACACAACGGTCGTAGCTGTAATGAATCGGCCTGGGGCTGGTGAAGGCACCACGTGCAGCGTCCGTGCCGGCTCGCAGCGTATTGGATACGCCGTCCGCAGCGAGTTTGAAGAGTCGTGAGATAGGTTCCACGGTGCCTGGCGGGGTCCTGCGGAATCTCCGCCGCGAGATGTCCGTGTGGTCGGTCCGAAGGCTGGCCGTGAGCAGCTGAGCGTCCCAATCGCGGACGTAACCGAAGTGCCAAGCGTCGTTGCCAAGACATCTCATAGACCGAGCGTATGCGTTCAGTCCGACGAGGTCTCGGTCGATCCGAACGGTGTCGGAGGACGTGAGCTCATCGAAATCCTCGGCGTTCGGCAGGTCGCCGAGCGCGTCGCGGCATGAAGGTGGCGGGGCGCTAGGGTCTGGTGTCGGATACCTCGGGGTTCGGACGCGTTTGGCGCCGATCAGGAAGAGGCGCTGTCTGTCCTGTGGAACGCCGTAGTCACGCGCATTCAGCACCTGCCACGGGAGTGTCATCGAATAGCCGGCGCCCTGAAACTCTGCCGTGACCTCGTCGAGCAGTTGGCGGTGTTTGCCGACGGTTAGGCCGCGAACGTTTTCAAGAACGAAGACGGACGGGTCAAGCTCTACTACGAGGCGCAAGAAGTGCTTCACGAGCTCGTTGCGGGGGTCGTCGAGCGCCCGCTTGCCAATCATGGAGAAGCCCTGGCAAGGGGCGCCTCCGACTACCACGTCGACGGGAGCGTGCAGCTGGCTTAGAATCTCCATGCCGCCTATCTTGGTCGCATCGGCGCAGAACGTCTCACACAGGGGGAAGTTGAAGGCGTGTGTGGCGGCATGGACGGGATCGAGTTCGATCGCTGCGACCACGTCAAACCCGGCCTGCTCGAAGCCGAGTCCTAACCCGCCCACGCCGGCGAACACGTCGACGACTGTGGGCCGCGTCACGACGAATCCTCCTTGAGGAAGCGGACCAATCGTCGTCGAAGAGCCTCGGGATCGCGCGTTTCGCACTCCCAGACGACGCAGACGTTCCATCCCGCGTCCTTGAGCTCTGCGACGTTCGTTGCGTCCCTTGCCTGGTTCTTCTTGATCTTCTCGCTCCAGTAATCGACTCGACTCGTCGGCAATCGACCCTTTCGGCAGTGGTGTCCGTGCCAAAAGCAACCGTGTACAAAGACTATCTTGCGACGGGGCGCAAACACCAAGTCAGGGCGCCCGGGCAGGTCGCGACGATGAAGAGCGTAGCGATACCCCATGCGGTGCAACAGACGCCGAACCGACATCTCAGGTCCAGTATTCCTCTGACCGACCGAGGCCATGATCCTCGACCTAGTCTCCTGTGTGCGATTGTCGACCACCGCTTGTTGTACAATCCTACCTTAGTCCTGACAATCCGGGCTGACCTTTGCTGCCGGGTCGCTCATGCTACCGGCGGCGACCAACCCCCGGCCGCCCGAATCGATCTGCTTGCTTGATGGCGTTACGATACAGCCGACTTTAGTCCAATCGGCGGCCACCGTGCACGAGAGCGGCGGGCAGGTGGCGGCCATCTGCCGCCACGTATGTAGGTCACGCGGAACCACCGTCGCGTTTTGAACGAATGACCGCTTCGCGTCCGCTAGCACTTTGCCGGATTGCAGCGTTCATCGCGCCTTCGAGTTGAGAAAGCTCGGAATCCCACCATTCTAGCGCCAGTCGATAGACGTCTCGTGCGTCTTCACCGGCCCCGAACCCTTCCATCACCGGTCGGAAGAGATTCTCGTCGAGTATGAACGCCGTTTCATTGGCAACGCCTCCGTCCTGCATACTGACCACGCCAACACCAACCTCCGCCGAATCAACGACGTTTAAGCTATACTCCTTCAGAAGGCGGTTTCGCTCGTTGTCGATGAACTCCCGGAACACGGCGTGCTCGGCACGTTCGGCATCTTTCCATCTCTTGTAGGCGGCATCGAACTCCTCACGTCGTCGCAGATCCTCTCCGTCGACTTTCCGAAGGACGTGCCCGACGGTACGCAACAGCGCCATCGCGCCGATCCAAAGCACTCTCCATCGTTGCTCGTCTCGCTCGTCGTCAAGCATCTCAAGGGCCGATTCGCAATCGCTCAAGACTCGTCTCGCAGCTTTCGTCATGGTCTCTCCTGAAAGGTCCGTGTCTATATCATTGGTAGCGCTAAGGCCCGGCGCAACTGTTCACGCCGTTGCGTCAACATCGTCGTCACTCGTCCACTCCACCCCGCTGTTTCCGCGGGGCGTCGCGGACCGAGTCTAGGAATCGATCCGGCATACGAAGGCGGCCTTCCACCGCCCGCCGGACGAAACCGGCCAACGCCCGTTCGGACAATCGCGACCAGGTCGGTTCCCTGAACAGTTCTATCGAAGGAGCAGCCGCGGCGATGGGCCTGTCGCTTGCCCTGACGCGCATTCGAACGCCGTCGACTTTCCATCCTGCGGACGGCCATCGATCGTCGTCTTCGATGGGGGCCGTTTCGAAGTCCAAGACGTCGCCGGGTTCCGCAATCCGGCCTGCGACCCAGCGCGCCACAGGGACGGACACTGAATTCCCAACAAGCCGCCATTCCGGGTTCCGTTCTCGAATTTCGGCCGCCGCTTCTGTCCAGCCGGCGGGGAAGCCTTGCAGTGCCTCGCAGGATCGAAGGCTCGGAGTAAGAACCTCGCCATCAGGAAACAGCACCGCTGGAGCAGAGGGTATGCCCCTGGTTGAGCCGGCCTTGAGCGGCGGGATGGCGTCTGCCGTCAACCCCACGCCCGACTTCCCTTCGGTCCAATAGAATCCGATCGGACGGCTGACGTCTGGCAATGGCGTTTCCGGTAAAGGGTGCTCGTCGGCGAAGAGAACGCAACGAGGGTCCAGGTCGCGGCAAGCCACAATGTAAACCCGCCGCCGGCGTTGCGGGAGGCCGAACCCCATCGTGTCGAGCACCCGGTAGGCCCACCGATAGCCGTGTTCCTCGAAGCGTTCCACTAACCAGGCCATCGCCCTGCCGCCGTCGAGTTGGAGCATGAAGTACACGTTCTCCAAAACGACTGTCGGAGGGTGAGTCGTCGCGATGAGAGCAAATAGCTTCTCCACCACACCCGACTTCGTTCCTGAGATCCCCGACTTGTCACCCGCCATACTGAGGTTCTGGCAAGGGAAGCCGGCGGTCACAACCGTCGCATCGGGCGGCAACCCATCGAGCTCGCCCACGTCGGAACGTATCGTGATGTCAGGAAACTGTGCTTTCAAAACAGCCCGGGCGGCCGGATCGATGTCGACGAGCAAACCGGTGTCGAACCCGACTTGAGAGAAGCCCAGTTCGAAACCGCCAATGCCCGAAAAGAGGCCCGCAACCTTCATGGCGCCAGACACTACACGACAACACCGGCACGGTCGCACTCCGGTCTCTGGGCAGTGTGGACTATCCGGGCTTTCGCATCATATCATGGCGCTCAGCAGAAAGTGCCAGACTGAATCGGATTGACCGGTCGATGTGGTGTCCCCAGGTGCCGGCCGCCGCAGGGAACGTGCCGCCGCCCAGCCCCGACAAGATTCCGGATCACGAGATCAGTGAGTTGCATCGCCGATGTGGGGTGTTCACACGCCCGGAGATCGTTCGGACGATCCTCGACGGCGTAGGATGGGTTGAGACGGCCGATCTTCTGGAGGCCAGTCTCCTTGAGCCAGGCGCCGGCGACGGGGAGTTCGTGACCGAGGCGGCGGCCAGACTGGTGTCTGCATGCCGTCGTCGCGCCCATCCGATATCTGCGGCAACCCTCGTCGGCAGGATCAAGGCATTCGAACTTCACGCCGCGACCGCGGCAGCCGCACGCGACAGAGTCAAGACGCTACTTCGCCAACTTGACGTGGACCATCGCACTGCCGCGGCTTGTGCCAGAAAGTGGATCATCACGGGAGATTTTCTTCTCACCGCTCCTAGGATTGGCGAGTACACGCATGTCGTAGGAAACCCGCCATACATCCGCTGGTCGAAGCTCCCTGAGACAATGAGGGCCGTGTACGCGGACCGCCTTCCCAGGGACATGACGGGCGGCGACCTCTTTGTGCCGTTTCTCGACCGATCTCTCGAACAACTTCGCCCGGGTGGGCAATGCGGTTTCCTTTGCTCGGATAGATGGCGTTTCATGGGCTTCGCGGAGGCCTTCCGCCGGAAGTGGCTCCCTGCACTGTGCGATCTCAGTGAAACTCCGGTTCCGGCCTCAAGCGCTTTCGTGACCGATGTCGGCGCCTACCCTTCGATCCTCATTGCCACGAAAAGTGTCGCCGCGTGTCGCGTCCATGAACGGCTCCCGCCCGAGCGCGGTGTGACGCTCGGCGACCTGGGTTGCCTGATCAGAGTCGGGCCAGCACTCGGTCATACGCCTGCGTTTGTTCTTGAGCCTGACGAGGTCGATGTCGAACCCGCCCTCCTTCGTCCCTGGATCGATGGATCGGAGATCAAGGAAGGTGCGATCCATTGGCGTGGACGCCGCGTCATCGCGATGCATGATGACGACGGCAGACCCGTAAATCTGTGCCGATACCCGCTGCTCGAAAGTCGTCTCCGCCGCTTTGAGAGACAGTTGCGGCGGCGCGCGGTTGTGCGAAACGGTGCGCCATGGCACCGGACGATCGACCGCGTCCGGGCGGTCGACTGGACAAGACCGAAACTGCTCGTTCCTGAACTCGCGAAGCAACCCCGACTTGCCATCGACGAGTCCGGTGCAGTGCCATCGCATGGCGTCTACGCGATCTTCGCACCGGATGACGATATCGTTGCCTTGTACGAGAGACTCCGGGACGGGCGGCTCGCCCAGGCCCTTGCGGGCCACGCACCGAAGGTGAGCGGTGGCTACTTCCGTTGCTACAAGAGATTCCTTACTTCGGTCCGGTTGCCTTAGGATCGCCGACGGTACCAAGCAGGCTGTGTAGCGCATTGACGAACGGCGTGGCCCGTCTTGACCGACTTGCTCGTTGGAACGCCTCACGTACTACCGCTTCTGTTGCACCGGCATGACCATGAACCGAAACCAACATCGACAAAAACAGATCCTGCGGCTTCGACGATGGCAACGGGAACGCTGGATACTTCTCCGGCATGCCACCGGGAACCCCATCCAGCGGAATCCTCCCTTGGGCGACACGACGACAAGGCTGAATGTGAGGATAGCTGTGAGCTCGTGATGGTCCGTCCGCCGGTTCAAACCTGAAGGCCAAAAGAAGATTGCCGTGCACCAGAAGCACCAGATCGAACGCTAAGGTCCAGGAGCATATCCCGTCGACCTTTCTGGGAACGAAAAAGCAGCGTTCTATACCGATATGCCCGCACTGCGGGATCGGTATGATTTTGGAAGGGTTCGTCGTTTGTAGGTCGCTGATCAGGCTACGGACTTCTTCCTCGCTCTCAACGATGCTGCTTTGCAGGTTCCGCAACGCCTTGGATCTTCGTAAGCCGTCTAACCTTTCATTCCAGTCCGCAAATCCGAACAGGGCGTATTGCGTTACAAACTCAATCAGATCATCCATCGCAAGGCTTCCAGACGGCTCTCGGCCGTCACATTGCGAGTCGCGTTCTAGGGACGTAGTGCCACCCATCAAGATTCGCCACATATCGGCGATTCCAAGCACCCTCCAACTGGGTAACAAACTCTGCAGCATGCGACCCATCCGGCTGTTCGAAAGGCCGAAATTCAGAAACGTCCTCGCAAAACACGACATCCGGCCACTCCTCGCCGCTTGTCTCTAGAAGACAGGCGTTGAGGTTTTCATTGTCCCTCAACGCGTCCCACCATAAGCACGGTCGTGATACCCACTGCGTCCCGCTGTAAAGGGCCGATTTCAAGTGCTCGTCGTAGAGTGTCTGGTCAAGCCCGAAAGGTGCACCGTCGTAGGTCACGTTCGCCGTAGCATTCCATGCCTCCACGTCGTTGGCTCTGTCGCCAAGCAGGAACGGCATGCGCATAACGAGATGCGGCACGTCGACCAGTACGTTCTGCGGACCCAGAACATCGCGGCGAAACCAGAAATCGATATCCGCTGCGATGGCTCGTGCAATCATGTGTCTGATACCAAGCGCTCCGTCATCAAGTTTGCGTTCCAGTGCTTCCCTTTCGGACTTGACGGCCAGAGAGCGGTTCGACGCGCGAAACACGTCCAGAAATGTGACACCCACAAACTCATCCTCACCTTCGCCGTTCGTGGAGCCGACGGCCGCCTGTGAGAGAATGGATCGGGCCTGTCGTGTGAGAGCATCAACGGAATCACTGTCGAACTTCAGTGTCCTCAGCAAAGGTTCATTGAGGTTCTCGCACACATTCTGGATTTGGTGTCGCCGGGTACGGGCTGCGTCAGTCAGTGAGGGCCAGTACCAAGGGAGGAAGTCTCCCGTTACGGTCTCCTTGTTTCGTGCCCACAGTGCGGGTTCAGCCAAGTGACTCTCGTTCACTGCCAGATCGGCCTTGGAGGGATAGTCGCCAATGAGATATCGAAGGTCGAAGTCAACATCCGGGTTCTTGTTGACAGAAACGATGTAAGGCGCTGACGAGAACGACCGGATGTAACCGATGATCGCTTCTGCAGTGAGGCGAACCCCGTCGATAGCGAGATGCGCGAGGTTGTTGTCGACAACGATGATGTCGGCATCATCAAAATCTGACGCCGGGCACTCAACGGTTGCCTCAGACTCCAAGACCTCGTTGGCCTCCGCAATCAGTTGCGTAATGCACTCTTTCAATTGACCGCCACACAACCGATGCAATTCAACATGCTGCGGAACGCCGCGCGAGGCGGTATCTGCCAGGGTTGCGTCGTCATCTGGAAGATCGTCACATACGAGAATTCTCATCGCCTGCCTCATTCCACGACATCTCGAACGTTGTAGTATAGCCTTTGAGAGGCTTGATAAAGCGAACCCGCGCCGCCCGCCTTCGCGCGATCATACGCACGATCGTCAACCCAAGGCCCTGCCCGCCCATGGCGATAGAGCGATTGTCATCGGAGATCGTCATACGGCGTTCGAAGGGTTCGAAGAGTTGCGGTGTTTCCTTCAGGGGCAAGCCCAAGCCTTGGCCAGTGTCACTCACGCGAAGCCAGGCCCGGCCGTGACGTGGCCGGTCCCCGTCGAACGAGACAGCGGACCTCCGGCTGTCAAGCATTGCGTTCCATGCGTTGGCAAGAACGTTCTGCAACAGTGCGTTCCACTCAGCAAACGAGCCTGTCGGGAGATATAGATCAGGAGACACGCCTCGCACATCAATGTCGACGCGCGGTAGCAACGGTCGCATCGCACGCACGACCTGTTCGACCAGAGGGCGCGCCCTGAGCCTGTCTAACGCCACCCTGTCCTCACCCGATAGAAGCGGAGCGAACAATTCCTGCAGTGAGTCGAACCGGCCCCGCATCACCTCGAAATCCAATGCTACTGCCTCAAGATCGGTCAAGTCGGGCGCTTCCCCGAGCCGACGAAGTTTCGTGCCCATACGAGAGAGCATTTGGCTCTGACGAGCAAGTTCATGGCTGAAGGCAAGGGCTGTCATACCTGCCGCTGCCAAGGGAGCAAGCAGTGCAGCCCGCATGTCCTGAGACTTCTCTTCGGCGGACGCCGCCCGACGTGCGGCGACTATCTCACGTCGTGCCTCTGAATATGCGCGACGGGGCATGCTGGCCTTCGCTCGGTCAAGAGCCTGCACTGCTCTGTCGTACTTGCGAGTTGGAGGTTCCTTGGACTCGGTCGACTCCGCAGCCCTCAGTGATAGAGCTCGAAATCTGCTGGCGTAAAGATCCAGTGAGAACCGCACGAGGTCGCGCAACTGAAAGAATGCGCGATTGGTTTGGAGGCGATCACGTCCAGACTGGATTTGGAGCCACTCTGCAGGTGAGTCATCCGTCTCCTGCGCCGCCGCACGCTCACCATTGGTATCGACCTCCACGGTACCCAGCAACCTACCTGCGGCCGGAAGGTCCTCCATGTAAGGTCCTCGGATGTTCAACCGATCAGGAAGCAGCGACGACACGCTCAACCGGCGTCCGTGATCTCGGGCGACGTTCAACCAGTCCTGCCCTGTCTCATCGCTGCCGACACCATAGTAAGGCAGACGGAAACCGGCATCGTAGACCGAGACGTTGCCAAACTTCCGAAGGTACTCGCGCATGTCATTAACGGAGAGGCCACCCTCCTGTCGCCCAGTCGCTCGGAAAATCAGAATCTCAAACGTGGTTCCGTTGACGAGTGGCCGCTCTCGTGCGGTTTCCCGATTTAGCGGCATCTCAACCTGCTCCACAAAAACGGATGACTCATCAATCCCGTCCGGATAACCGGCTTTGAACTCAACAGTCACGATAGCCTTGTCCCCGCGCATCCCATTCTCAAGATGGCCAGTAACGCGCGCTCGCCAGTTTGCTCGCAGTATCCGGAGCATTTTGTCGAACGGGACCCGTGCGTTCTCAATACTCGGCGCCTCGATCTCCACAATGAAATCGTCCGCACCGCGTGCAGCTCCAGTGCCTGTAACCGGCGCAAACGGCGAACGGAGAAGCCAAATCTCCTCCCCTAGACTCCGTATGGCATCGGCATCCCAGGCGGTCTTCAGATCTCGCAACTCAATTCTCGTGCCCGTTGGCCGATGATCTGGAAACTCTATCCGCTCCGACCTCATTTCCCACTCAACTTCGACGATGCTGAGGTCCTCGCCACGATCAACTTGCCGCCAATCCACTACCACGAACAGGAGTTCATCAGGATGTGCTGTTGCAACGGATTCGATCGTCATTTCGCGAGCAAGAAACTGTGCGGACAGCCGTCCGATACCCTTGGATCCCGTCAACGTGCGTTTCAGTGTCCTCGACGTTATCTGATCGACCTTGTGAGTGGTGCCGATACGCATCCAATGATCGAGGAACTCGTCCTTTGACATTCCGTGACCGTTGTCGGCGATCACAATCCGGTCGTGCTCAATCTTGATCTCGCAGACGTTAGCATCTGCGTCGTAGCCGTTCTTGATGAGCTCGGCCAAAGCAATGTGCGCCTTACCGATCAGGCGATCACCGAGTTCCTGGAGGAGCGCCGCGTCGACAGCAAATTTCTGACGGTTCACGTACCAACTCCGATCAGCGATCGAATGCGCCGTTGCGGTCGGACGAGTTCGGTAAAGTTCTCTGATGTCAACATGCTTCCTCGTTCACACGCAGGTACTCGTCAACAAACTCGTTCGTGTAATGGTAAATTGTCAAGTCATCCTTCGCGGAAGAACGGCACTCCGACTGTATGGACCAACACAGTACTCTCATGCATCGATCACCAAATTTTTCGTTCAAATGCCACTGCGTCTCACAATAGCCCTACATTAGTGCACACGCGAGTGCAAACTAGTTTGTGCTAGGGTCCGTCTTGCTGGTCCGTGAGCAGCACTTGAGCCATCGCAACTACCAGACCAAATTGGTCCCGCGCGCCAATGGATCGGCGGACTTTCCCGTATGTAGAAGAACCCGACGCGGGGCTGGGATTGCAGGGGTGTATTGCGCGCGCGCATGCGCCACACCGGATTGGCGCCAAGACGTTAGACAAGCTTGGGCCGTAAGTACGAAAGCTACTTGTTGAAGCTATAGCTGACTACTGGCCGGATCGGGAACTGGTGGTGATCCTGTTGTTGTGAAAAACTGGCACGACGTTGACAATTCAGATTGAATTCGGCCTGTCCTGCGTCCCTTAGGCGGCCAACGTCAAGGCGCGTTCTTCCATGTCGCCTTCGTCTTCCATAACATCATCGCCTTCGTCCTGCACGTCACCGCGGTAGATGGTGATTCCCGTGGCATTTTCGATTAACTTCAGCAAACGTTCCTGTCGATCATTCACAAACTTCTCGAAATCGTTGGTCTGCAAGAGCGTATAATCGATCAGGTGCGTCGCGAGATAGTGTTCAAGTGTGTCGGAAGACATCGGATCGTGCTCTCCCGAACCCGTTTGCAGTTTGGCAAGGTACTCGGAGGGTGCGATGCCTCCAAGTCGCCGGTTGGTCCGATAGGAAAGGGGTGTCTTGTTGATGATCGAATCGTAGACCTTCCAGTCCTTGTCGTTCTTGTTACACCAGTCGCGTGGAAAGATGTGATGGATATCGACGTTTTCGCCAAAGAAGACAGTGTGACTGAACTGTTGGCCCGACGAGAAGTCCTTAGCGCCTTCCCGCATTAACAACGCGTTGACTCCCTTGTAAGCGGCGGACAGGCGCATCCGCATACTGAAGAGTCGGTCGGCACGGAACGTTGCGTCAGTGACCGTTGATGGTTCGGGACCGCCGGCGATCCATTCAGGAATTTCCATGAAATCCTTGGCAATCCGGTTCTCAACTGTGGAGCCGTACAACTCGCCGAACACCCCAGTCCAATACCAACGGAGAAGCTTGTCGCGCACCGACGCGTCATGCCATCGGTCGCCGACCTCGGCCAAAACGGCTGCAAGCGGAACAACCTGGGACTGATAGGGAAGATCGAACGCTCGATAGATGTGCTGCATGTTAAGAAACTTCGCGGCTTCCATGAAACCTCGTTCGACCCGTTCTTCGTAAAAACGGTAAGCTCTGAGCGGCAACGCCAGGAGAGCGCGGCGGTTCCCTGACACTGCCGGTAGTTCCTTGCCGGTCTTGCCTGCGGCTTCGGCCTTGCGGCGCATGTCGCGGGTGTGGAACAACGAAACGGCCTGGAGAAAATCCGTGTTGCCGACGTTGGACAGAATGCCGTGCGCTTGGCCCGGTGCACTGAAGGCAGTCTGCAATCTGCCGTGTCGGCCCACCGCTTCGTCGGAACCGTACCAGTCCTTGCGGAGTTCGTGGCCTTCGGCGGCATACATTGCAGTGACCAATTCGAAAGCATCGAGCGGTTTGCCACCGGTGTTAACCTTTTCGAACACAACGCACACGGCTTCTTTGCTGGTTTGCTTGTCAAGCGCGATAACCGGGACTTGATACTTCGTGAATTGGTTGATGATCTGCTCGTTGAAGGGCTTGATAATATCCCATTTTTCGTTGAAATCGCCGGTCTTCACCGCGTGATCGATGAACTCCTTTTGCCAATCGTTCCAGTCGAATACTCGGGAGACAGGGTACATCAGGTTTTCGAACTCGGCCTCACGAGTGGAAAGATCGAGTTCCACGGTGCGACTGAAGGGTCCTCGAACGATACGGTCGTCGGGAATGCCGACGATAGCATCCTCCCGGTTGGCTGTGTCATCGAGTGCCGTCAGGATATCGATGTAGAACCAGCGCCTTACCTTCTTGCGCTTCGGCGTTACCGTTTCCACAACCTTATTGCGGATCGTGACCTGATAGAGGGACGTGATGCGCTGCTGGCCGTCTAGCAGAAGAGATTGCGGCATTGCTTTTCTCGCAACAAGTGGGGCGCCCTCGACCGTCCGCGGCTTGAACTCGACAGCTCCACCGTGCTCTAAGGTCATCAGGGCGCCGATAGGAAAGCCGCGCGACACTGAGGCTATCAGACTCTTGATTCTATCTTCATCCCAAACCCAGCTTCTCTGGAAGTCTGGCAACTGCAGGTGGCCGGCATGGCAATCACGCAGGAGTTTGCCGAGCGCGTACGGATTGGTCTTGAAGGTGGCTTCAGACATAATGGTAGACTTCCCTTTCGAGGATTGCACCGAATAGGATGGCAAGAGAACATCGATAGTCGCGAGCTTCGAAGACTGCAGCATGGACCAACCGACCGGATCCAAGCGCGATTCTTGGAAGTTGTGAGTGGCCTGTCAACAGCATCGAATTCACTCGCCGAGCGATTGGAATTCCAGGCAACGATTCTGACGTTTGATTCGCCGCACATTGAAGCGAGTTGTGCAGCCTGCGCTGTTTCACTAGCGAACGAGTAGCGGGGCATTGTTGCGCTCCCGTCTTCAGTGGTGAAAGACGTGTACCAGACGCGCGACGCACCGATCTGAACATGGCTGCATTGCATGGTTGGCAGCCGGCGGGCGCCATGCTCCAATGGCGGCATGATCGACAGTTGCGGGATCATGCCATTCCGGTGCCGGGTGACGCGTGTTCCCCTGCCCGACGGCTTCTGATGGTCGCCACGGTCACCCGCCTCACCGAGGCCGCCTCGACGGTCCACTACTTCGAGGCGGACGGCTATTACGCGAAGAACGACGCCGAGCACCGCAAGGCGAGCCGCTGGCACGGCAGGGGCGTGGCGGCCCTGGGCCTCCACGGCCCCGTCAAACCCCGCCGCTTCGAGGAGGTCCTCTCCGGCCGCATTCCCGGCACGAAGACCCGCCTGGGCCGCCTGCGCGACGGCAAGCACGAGCACCGCCCGGGCCTCGACATCACCTTCTCGGCCCCGAAGTCGGTGTCGCTGGAGGCCCTGGTCCACGCCGCCCCGAAGGCCGGCGCCCGGATCGTCCGCGCCCACGACGAGGCGGTGACGGCCACCCTCGACTTCATCGAGAGGGAGCTGCTGGAGACCCGCGGCTGGGATCCCGCCACCCGCAGACGTCCCCGCATCAAGGCGGAAGGCCTGGTGGCCGCCACCTTCCGCCACGTCGCCAGCCGCAACCTCGATCCGCAGCTTCATACCCACAGCGTCGTCGCCAACATGACACGGAACGCCGAAGGCGAGTGGCGCAGCGCCGATTTCATCAGGATCGAGCGCGCCAAGCTGCTGATCGGCGCCCACTACCGGGCCGAGCTGAAGCGTCGCATCGAGGCCCTGGGCTACGCCACGGTTGAGACCATGGTGGGAAGCGTGCCGGGATTCGAGATCGCCGGCTACGACAGGGCGACGCTGAAGGCCTTCTCGACCCGCCGGGCTGAAGCCCTGGCATGGGCACGGGAACGCAACCTCGACGAGCGTTCGGCCGCCGTCATGCAGCAGGCGGTGCTCTACACCCGCAAGCGCAAGGACGAGCCTTCACGGGAGGAGCTCAGCAACATCTGGAAGGCCCGCATGGCGGAGTTGGCGCCCCGCAACCGGCGCGTCTCGCGCAACCGCCCGGCGTCCCACACGCGGCTCGACCGCGAGCGCTGGCATCTCGAGCGCCGGGACGCCGCCAACCGGCGCTCCCCCTCGGCGCTTCACGCGGTGCGCCGGGCGGTCGAGCACCTCGAGGAGCGGCACACGGTCTTCACCGCCGACATGCTGCGGGCCCTCGTCCTGGCGCCGGGCCGCTGGACCCTGGACGAGATCGACGCCGCCATCGACCGGCTGCGCAGGGAGGGCCACCTCGTCGAGGCGAGGGCGGCGCGTTCCGACCGCGCCTTCGTGACGGACCGGGCGGTGACGGCGGAACGCGCCGTCCTGCGCTGGATGAAGAAAGAGAGCGATGCACCCGGCCGGTTCGTCATCGATGCGGGTCGCGTCGAACGTCACCTCGAGGCCGGCACGCTCAACGACGGGCAGAAGGCGGCCGCCCGCACCCTGCTGCTGTCGTCCCGCCATGCCTGCGGCGTGCAGGGCCACGCGGGGACGGGGAAGACGACGATGCTGAGACAGGTGGTCGAGCTGGCCGGGGCGGAGAGGATCGTCGCGCTGGCTCCCTCGAGCAGCGCCGCCCGCACGCTCGAGCGCGAGACCGGGATCGGCACGAGGACGCTGCAGTGGTTCCTCACCCGCTACCGGGATGTCGGCGACGGCTGCGCCGACGCCCGGACTCTTGCGCGTGCCCGCGAGGCTCTGGAGGGAACCCTTCTCGTGGTGGACGAGGCGTCGCTCGTCAGCATGGCGCAGATGCACAGTCTCACCCGCATTGCCGAGGCGACGGGCATCGCCCGCGTCGCCCTGGTGGGCGATAAGGGCCAGCTGCGCTCGGTCGAGGCGGGACAGCCGTTCCGGGTGCTGCAGAAGGCCGGCATGGAGACGGCGGTGATGGACGAGGTCCTGCGGCAGCGGAACGAGAGCCTCAAGGCCGCGGTGCTTCACATGATCGAGGGCAAGCCGGAACTCGCGGTTCGTGAACTCGGTCCCGGCGTCCTGGAGATGGATGCCGACGAGCTCGGTCCCCGGGCGGCCGCCCTGTGGCTCGATCTCGACAAGGAATCGCGGGACGCCACGAAGGTTCTCGCCCCGACCCATGCCCGGCGCCGGGAGATCACGCAGAGCATCCGCGAGGGCCTGAAGGCCGAAGGGAGCCTCCACGGGCGGACGCTTCATGTCGAGCGCTACGTCAATCTTCACCTCACCCGGGCCCAGAAAGGGGACCTCGACAACTGGCGAGAGGGCGACGTCGCCGTCTTCCATGCGGACGTCTACGGCGTCCAGGCGAAGTCGGGCGACATCTTCGGCGTCATCGGATCGGAAGGGGAGAAGGTGCTTCTGAAGCACCCGGACGGCAAGACCCGGCGTGTCGATCCGTCGAAGTACCTGCGCTACCGGGTCGAACTCTTCGAGACGGAAGGAATCGAACTCCAGGCCGGGGAGAGGATCCGCTGGACCCGCAACGACAAGAAGCGCGATCTTCTCAATGGCGAGGAAGCCCGGATCCTCTCCATCGGCAAGCGGAACCTGCGGCTCCTGACAGCAGACGGCCGCACGCTGACCCTGGCCCATGACGATCCCCAGCTTCACTTCATCGACCACGCCTGGACCTCGACGGTCCATGCGGCCCAGGGGATGACCTGCGACCAGGTGATCGCCGTTCTCGACGCCGACCAGGGCGCCATCGCCGGCCAGGCGGCGTTCTATGTCGAACTGACCAGGGCCCGCGACAACGCCGTGCTGCTGACCGACGACCGCGACGGTCTCGTGGAGGCCCTCGAGACGGCGGCCGGCGACGAACTCTCGGCTCTCGAGGCCATCGGCCACCAGTTCCGGGGTGAGACGTCGACAGCCATGGCGGAGAGAAGGGTGGCCGTGGCGGAGAAGAAGGCCATTCCACCCATGGGTCTGGCTGAAGCAAAGGCCTGGCGGGACGAGGTCCGCGCCACCCTGGAACGCCATCTCGATCGTCGTCTCGCCGAACGCGATGGTCTTCTCGACCGCGCCCGCAGCCTGAGGATGGACGACAATTCGGCGCTGGCCGGCACGGAAGGCCACGATGCGTGGCGGGAGCAGGCGCTGGCGACCGCCGGGGCCTGCCGCGAGTACACGGACGAGGGCGCCATCGCCGAAAGGGCGGGTCTCCTCGAGGCGCTGGTGGCCTTCGACGACCGTGTCGGCGCGTTCGACCGCGACCGGCAGCGTCATGCCCGGGCGGCCGGGGCGGCCGGCGAGGACGTCGTCTTCTTTCCCGGGATCGAGGATCTCGTGTCCCGCGGCCGGGCGATCGTCGACGAGGCGCCGCGCCCCGGCGAGGTTCCCTGGACGCTGACCGGCTATCTCGACATGGTCACCGATTCCCGGGCCCGGGCGGCGGCGGAGGCCGCGGCCATGGCCGAATTCGGCCGGGTGACGGGCAACCTTGACGCCGTGAGGGACGAACGGCGGCGCCTGAGGGATGTGGCGAAGGGTGAGCCCCTTCACTCGACCGAGGGCTACGGGGCGTGGCGGGAGAGGGCCGCCGCCGTCCTCGACGCGTGGGACCGGGCGAACGTGCCGGAAGGCGAACGGGAGCGCGCGTACCGTGCCGGGACACGCCGTCTCCGGGAGGCCATGGATTATGATCGCGAGGTGGCGACGCTGCTGGGCGACTGGGCCGAACACGAGAAGCGGGCTTCGGCACAGGGCATGGAGGCGCTCGATGTCGCCGCGGACGATCCGCTCCTGACGCGAATCCGCCACCTCGTCGAGGCCGCGCCCGAAGGCGAGACGCCGCCTCAAGCCCTGACGTCGCTCCTTGCCCGCCGCCAGGCGCGGATCGGGGAACGGGAGCGTGCGGCCCGGAGAATCGCACGGGCCCTCGACGACTACGCCGGCCGCCACGCGCGTCCCGGCGACAGGCCGGAACTGCAGGCCGCACATGTCATGACCTGGTGCGAAGGGACCAGGGAGGCCATCACCACCTGGCGGGCGATGACGGATCCGGACGCGAGGGATTCGGCGCTGTCGGAGACGGCGGCGGTCCTCGAGGACCTCATCGCCTTCGAGGAACGCGCCCGCGGCCTCGACACGAGGTGGCGCGACGCCGGCAGGACGGCGCATCCCTTCTCCGGCACCGATGGCGAAGTCCTGGCCTCGGACCTGCGGGCACTCGAGGCCGGCGTTCCCCGCCACGGGATGATGCTGCCCACCCTCAGGCGGGCGCTGGGCGCGCTCGAATCTCACGAAAAGGCCCAGGCCCGGAACGCCGAACTGAAGGTCGCCGCCGCCACCATCGCACGGGGTCTCGACGACTACCGCGCCCGCCACGCATTGATGCAGGACACCATCAAACACCTCGGCGCGTTGCGGGACTGGTGCGGCGTGACGGAGGAAGCCATCGGCTCCTGGCGGGCGATGACGGACCCGGGCGAAAGGGATACGGCGCTGTCGGAGAAGGCCGCGGTCCTGGAGTCCCTCATCGGCTTCGAACGACGTGCCCTCGACGTCGCCGTCAGATGGTGGAACGCCAGGGGCGCCGACGGCACGGCCAACCCGTTCCCCGGCGAAGGAGGCGATGACCTTGCCCGGGACCTGCGTGCGCTGGAGGCCGGCGTTCCCCGCCACGCGATGATGCTCCCCACCCTCCGGCGGGCGCTGGGCACACTCGTGCTTCACGAGAAGGCGCAAGCCCTCCAGGAGGAACTCCGGCGCGCTGCCGCCGCCGTCACGCGGGCCCTTGACGACTATCCGGCCCTCCACGCGCCGACCGAAGACACGCTCGGACAGCCTCGCGCCATCCGGGAATGGTGCGGCACGGCGCATGAGGCCGTTCGCGCCTGGCGGGCGATGACGGACCCGGGCGCGAGGGATCCGGCGCTCTCGGAGAGGGCGGCGGTCCTGGAGTCCCTCGTCGCCTTCGAGGAACGCGCCGGAGAGGTGGTCCGGAGGTGGTGGCGCAGCCGCGCCGAGGGCGCGGCGAACCCGTTCCTCGCCGATGGAGGCGATGCCCTGGCCCGGGACCTCAAGAGGCTCGAGGCCGAGCGTCCTCCCCGCTCGATCATCCCTCACGATCTCCGTGAACCTCTGGCGGCCCTGGCCGAACACGAAAAGTCCGCCGCCCGGGTGAGGGAACTGCTGCGGCGCGCAGCGGAGGTCGACGACGCGCGGCGCTCCCTGCTGGAACGCGAGGGCGCGAAATCGCGGCCGCTCAACCGCCGTCTCAACCGGGCCTGGAAGCGCTGGCGCGAGGCGGCGCACGCGGTGGTGGCCGACATCGAGGCGGCGGACGCGGCGCTGATCGCCCACGTCGACACGGAGGGCGTGGCGGTGCGCGTCAGGGCCGAGCTTGCGGCCAGCGACCGTCTCGACGGCCTGCCGGGCTGGCTGCTGCTGCGTCTCCACGACAATGCGGTGGCTGCCGGGTCCGCCATGGATCCGGCCATGACGGAGGCCTGGGGCGGGATCGTCGACGAGATGCGCCGCCTCGACGGACGCCTCGGGGACAAGGATCCGCGGCGCCCGGTGCTGCGTGGTGAAGTCAATGCCTGGCACGGCCTCCAGGAAACCCGGCGCAAAGTTGCCGAACTCCTCCGGGAGCTGACGGTTCACAACGCCCGGATCTCGTCGCTCGAGGACGCGGCAGGACGCGAGGCGCTCCCCCTGCGGCAGAGCCTCGCCTGGGCGAAGTGGTACAACGGCTCCAGGACGCTCGAGGAGCAGGCCCGCGCGGTGCTGGCCGGCGGCGGCGACCATGGGCGGGTTCTCCACGACGGCCAGGGCACGCGCCAGGCGATCGAGGAAGAGGTGGCCCGCTTCGCAGGAACGCGGGCCGCCCACGGAGAGCCCGACAACTCCGCGCGCCTGGAGAGAATCAGGAAGGAGTCGGAAGAGGAGCGCCGACAGCAGCGTCACCGCGGCCGCGGGTTCTCCCCGTGACCGCCATGGGTCTCGTCCGGCATGTGGGAACGTCCCCTCGTCTCCAGCCAGGCCGTCACCATGCGCGCGCCGGAGCCGGCGCCGAACCGGCGGTCGAGGAGATTCTCGAGGTCCTCCCGGCGCCCCGCGTCGAGCATGGCGTCCATCGCTCTCGCCACGAGGAAGGCGATGCGCCTGTGGAGCATCGTCAGCAGCGGCGCCGCCGTCTCCGGCGGCACGGCCGGAAGGTGCGCCATGACCCGCCGGGCGGCCTCCATGACGGCCTCGTGGCGTTCCACGGCGAGGCCGGGATCCACGCGCGGCCGGGAGGGATCGACCGCCAGGGCCGCCTCGACGACGAAGGCCGAGACCGTCATGCCGGCGCGCGATGCCCGCGCCCTGATCCTTTCCCAGTCCTCGTCGGTGCAGGAGAGCGAGTGCTTGTCCGGTCTCGCCACCCTGCGCCTCACGAATCCGCCTCCGGCGTCTCCATGCGGCAGAGAAGCGCCAGGGCGTCGAGCACGGACATGCCGAGATCCGGCGCCGGCGCCATCAGGCGCTCCGCCATCCCGGCAGTCGCCGAGAGATGACCGAGGAGAGCCTCCCCGTCATCCGCCGCCGGCAGCGTCTCCGCGCCTGCCGGCTCGTCGTGGAGCGCGCAGGCGACGATGAAGGCCGAGCGGCTCATGCCCGCAGCCTTCGCCCGCCTGGTGATGATCGCCTGCCGCTTCGCCGAACAATAGTAGTTGCGCTGCCGGGCCCGGCCGCCGGTCATCTCCTGAGCCGTCCCGCCAGCGCCAGGCGGGCCTCCACGTGCTCGTTGACGGCGTTCCAGGTCTCCGGTTCCTCGGCGAGGCTCAGCCGCTCGATCTCCTCGAGACAGGCCAGAGAGCGCTCCATGCGGGCCAGCGTGTCGCCGATGTGGGTGCCGTCGCCTTCAACGTTGTGAGCCGCGAGGCGGTGGATTATGAAGGCCGAGACGCGCATGCCGGCGGCGGCCGCGGTCTCCTTCAGATCCTGCCATTCGGCATCGGTCATCATCACCGTGTGCGGCTTCCTCGCGATGTCGTTCATGGGCCCCCCTGTGGTCATGTTGTGGTCACCGTGTCCGAGTGCGCCCGGCATCCGTTATGGTCACCTTGTGGTCACAGTCACCGATGGTGTCGGGTCCATCCTGGGGTCAACTTGTGGTCACTGGGACGACGCTTTGGACACACACGATTGTGGCGTTTTTGTGGTATCGGGTGATATCACTGATGGGCACTCGATGGGGTCAGGTCTCTGTGACCATAAAGAGGGCGATGGGTGTCTCCCAATTCTCACGTCAGGAGAAATTTACCGTGGGTTCACCATGAGTGCAAGTCAGCGGTGGGAAATGTGTGCGTCTGGCGCTCCCGGAACCGCGTGCTTTCTGCGGATCGTCTATCGAGGATGGATAGTTTTCCGCAAATGCAACTCCTGCCATATATCACTCTTATGTCTTGTGGGCATCGTGACCCCGCAACAAGGCGCTTGACGGCCCATTCATACTTATGATAATGGGACGTATTCATGAGAGGCAAGGTAGGGCGTAGATCTGGCGTTGTGGCGTGTTTCGAGGTGACCTTGTGGTTCACACCTCCAGGATTGAATCGTCTCAGCATGGCTGCGGCGCTCCCTTACATGTGCAGGTCTAGAACGAGAACTCACTGAACACCGGATCGATGCTGCCTCCCCAGGCGTTCTCCCAACGATCCAGAAGGATCTCCGCCGGTGTCCTCCCCGACATCGCGATTTCCATCAGTGAATCGAGAAAGTGCACCTCGTCGAGGCTGCCGTCGTAGTAGCGCCTCCGGTAGAGGCCCTCGCAGGAGATTTCCAGCATCTCGCGGGCGACATCCTGGACGGTTCCCGACCTGAACGGCGCCTTCAGGCCGAGCCGCGGCACGTCCGCCTTCATCTTGACCTGCTCTTCCCAGGTCCAGTCCCGCACCATCTCCCAGGCCGCGTCGAGTTGCGATTGCACGTAGAACAGCCCGGTCCACAGGGCAGGCAAGGCGCAGATGCGCCGCCAGCTGGCGCCGTCGGCGCCGCGCACTTCCATGTATTGCTTGATCCGGACATCCGGGAACAGCGTGGTCAAGTGATCTTCCCAGTCGGAGATTGTCGGAACCTCGCCAGGCAGGGCGGGCAGACGGCCCTCCATGAAATCGCGGAACGACTGGCCCGAGGCGTCGACATACTGTCCGTCGCGCAGCACGAAGTACATCGGCACATCGAGAGCGTAGTCGACGTAACGCTCGAAGCCGAACCCGTCCTCGGTGACGAACTTCAGCAATCCGCTGCGGTCATTGTCGGTATCGGTCCAGATGTGGGCGCGCATCGACAGGTAGCCGTTCGGCTTTCCTTCGCTGAAAGGCGAGTTGGCGAAGAGCGCGGTGGTCACCGCCTGCAGGGCCTGGGCGACCCTGAACTTCTTCACCATGTCCGCCTCGGAGCCGAAATCCAGATTGGCCTGGATGGTGCAGGTGCCGACCATCATGTCGAGGCCCATGGTCCCGACCTTCTGCATGTACTCCCGCATGATCCGGTAGCGCCCCTTGGGCATCCACGGCACGTCCTGCCGGCGGTCGAGAGGTCTGAGACCCAGGCCGAGGAATGTGACGCCGAGCTCCTCGGCGACTTCCTGGCACTGGTCCAGGTGGGCGTTCACCTCGCGACAGGCTTCATGGAGTGTCTTCAGGGGCGCGCCCGAGAGTTCCACCTGCCCGCCCGGTTCCAGGGAAACGTGCTGCCGGTCCTTCTTCAGCCCGATGACATGCTCTCCCTCCATGAGCGGCTGCCAGCCGAATCGCTGCAGTTCCTCGAGGATGGCGCGGATACCGTTGGGAGCATCGTAGGAAAGCGGCTTGCGGGTGACGGCGTCGTAGGCGAACTTCTCGTGTTCCGTTCCGACTCGCCACTCCTCGGGCGGCTTGCATCCCGATTCCAGATGCTCGACGAGCTGGTTGCGGGACGTGACCGGCGTGGTGTTCTGTGCGGAAGGTATGGACACGGTCGATGGGGCTCCCCGGGCGGCGCGCACGATATCCCGCGTTCAGGGCCCTTGCAAAGAAGGCCGGCGGACGGACAATGTCGCGCGCCATCCCGGGAGTCACCTGAAATGAGCCGGCGTCTGTTCTCCGGGGAGTGGGTCATGACGCGGGCACCCGCATCATGGCAACCATGGCTGCGCCTGGCGCGCGTCGACAGGCCTGCGGGTTTCTGGCTCCTGATGTGGCCCTGCTGGTGGGCGGTTGCCATGGCGTCGCCGGGATGGCCGGACTGGACTCTCCTCGGCCTCTTCGCCGCCGGAGCCGTGGTGATGCGATCCGCGGGCTGCATCGTCAACGACATCGTCGACCGGCGGATTGACGCCAGGGTGGAGCGGACCCGCGACCGGCCGCTGGCCAGCGGCGCCATCGCGCTGCCGGGGGCCCTGGCCTTCCTCGGCCTGCTGCTTGCAGCGGGCCTGATCGTGCTCCTCCAGTTCAACCAGGCAGCGATCATCACGGGAATCGCCTCGCTGGGCCTCGTGGTCATCTATCCCTTCATGAAGCGCGTCACCTACTGGCCGCAGCTCTTTCTCGGCCTCGCCTTCAGCTGGGGGGCTCTCGTGGGCTGGGTCGCGGTGAGAGGCGACCTCTCGAGCGAGCCCCTGGTGCTCTATCTCGCCGCCATCGCATGGACGATCGGCTACGACACGATCTATGCCCACCAGGACAAGGCGGATGACACCAGGATCGGCGTGAAGTCGACGGCCCTTGCCTTCGGCGAGAACACCAAACCCCTCACCGGTCTCTTCTATGCCGTCTTCGTTGCCGGGGCGGCCCTGGCCGGTTACCTGACCGGGACCGGGTGGCCCTTCCTGGTGGTCCTCGCCATCGCCGCCGCCGATCTGGCGCGACAGCTCGTCACCGTCGATCTCGACGACCCGGCCTCGTGCCACAGGGCCTTCGTTGCCAACAACCGGATCGGCCTCCTGGTCTTTGCCGGGTTCGTCCTGGGAAGCCTTGTCCCGGTCACGCCGTGACGGACTTCAGCGAGTCGAGCACCATGGACTGGAAGAAGTGCACGTGGTGTTCGCTGTATTCGGGGTGATCCCGGTCGACGACGAACCGTCCCTGGTGATAGCCAAGCGAGTGCAGTCCCTGCTGGACGTTCTCGCAGAGCCGGACATCCTCCGCCACAAGAACGGTGCGGACATAGTCCATGAACCGCCGCTCGAGGTCGGAAGGCTCCCGGGACGTGAAGTAGAAGTCCCAGCGCTCGCGGGTGGTTTCGGGGCCGGTGGGCAGAACCTGGAACATCGCCAGGTGGGGACTGCCGGGATACATGAGGGGGATGGCCGTCGGCCAGATGTAGCCGAAGAGGGCTTCCTGCTGTTCGACATCCGCCGCTTCGAGACGATAGGCGCTGTTGTCGAGATCCCTGGCGGCGATCCTGTGGCTGAAGGTGATGCCGTCATCGGACCAGTCGGCCTGGCCGTCGTAGTCCACGAGTTCCATCAGTGACCGGTGATTGGCATCGCAGTGGTAGCACTCGTGGTTGTTGTCGATCACCGTCTTCCAGTTCGCCGCCACGTCGACTTCCCAGCGACAGGCGCGCACCAGGTCCGGCAACCGCGGACAGGCGCGGTGCATGTCCTCGAGAAAGCGCCCCGCCTGGTCGATGAGAGGGACCGCTGCGGCATCGAGATTGACAAAGAGAAAGCCGCCATAGTCCTCGAGGTGCACGGGCTTGAGATCGGCGTTCCCTGCCGTCCAGTCCTTCAGGGATTCGCATCCCCGGCCGCCCCGAAAGCGGCCGTCGGTGCCGTAGGTCCACTGGTGATAGGGACAGGTGATGAAGGCGGTGTTGCCGCTGCCCTCGAGCAGCGGATGGGCGCGGTGGCTGCACACGTTATGAAAAGCGCGCAAGACGCGATCGTGGCCTCTGACAACGAGAACGTTCTGATCGACGATCCTGCCGGTGAGGTAATCGCCGCGCCGGGGCAGGTCGCTGACATGACCCATGTACCACCAGGTGCGGTAGAAGATCGCCTCGTGCTCGAGGCGCCAGATGGCGGGATCCCGGTACCATCTCGACGGCAGCGTGGCGGAGCTTTCGGCAGAAACGCCAAAGCCACCGGCATCGAGCGCGTTTGTCATGGGCCCTGCTCCTCTCCCCCGGCGGCCGTACGGGGGATGCTCACCTCGAAGAGCGCACCACCGCCCGGCCTCTCGAGGCAGACTGCGTCACCACCGTAGCGTCTGGCAATGCGCCGCGCCAGATAGAGACCGAGACCGGCGCCCCTGCCGTCGCCCGCGAACGAGCGGAAAGGCTCGAAGATGCTCTCCCTCAGGGATTCGTTGACCCCTGGACCCCTGTCGGCAACCCGGAGGCGCGCCCACGGTCCGTCAGCCGCCACATCGACGCTCACCGGACTCCCCGCGGCATGACGCCGCGCATTGCCGAGGAGAATGCGCACGAGGTGGCGGACCAGGTGCTCCTCGGCCGCGATGACGGCCGTGCCGCCGGTGAAGGCGACCTCGAAGCGGGCTGCCTCCCCGGCGGCGAGCACGCCGAGATCGATCTCGTCGAGACGAGCCGGTCCCTCCTCGATCTCGAGGCGGCTGCCGAGCAGGATCTCGTCGATCAGCTGATCGAGTTCCGCGATGTCGCGCTCGATCCTGGCGACAAGGTGTGGATCCGCCTGGTCGGCCAGCAGTCCCGTGGCCATGGCGATTCTCGCCAGCGGGGATCGCAGTTCATGGGACGCTGCCGCCAGGGTGTTGCGCTGGGCATCGACCAGGTCCTCGATGCGGCCGGCCGCCCGGTTGAAGCTCGTCGCCAGGGCGGCGATCTCGTCCCTGCCCTCGACCCTGACGCGCGCCGAAAGGTCGCCTGAGCCCAGGGCCTCGACCCTGGACTTCAGCCGCTCGAGACGCCCGGCGAGGCGGCGCGACAGGGGCCAGGCGCCGATGGCGGCGGCAAGGGCAAGAAGCCCGGGGACAAGGATGAATCCGGCTCCGGCGATGCCGCCCCTTCTCACCCGGTCGACCTCCAGGGTCCTGCCGTCTGGAAGCACGATGGCATGTGGGTGGTGCCACCATTTCTCCTCGCCATGACCGGGACCGGAGCGTCCCAGGACACGGCCGTCGGATGTAAGCAGGGTGAAACGGGCATCGAAGTGTCCCGCCAGTCCGGCAAGGTGCGCATCGACCTCTTCCCGTGGCGCGCCGACCGGCGGCAGAACCTCCTCGAGGTAGGCGCCCATGCCCCTGACGAGTTCGCCTGGCCGGTGATCACCTGGGATGAACCACCATGCAAGGGCTGTCAGCACGCCAAACAGGACGATGATGGAAAGGAACGTGAGATAGACCTGGAAGAAGAGGCGCCGCCTCACCCTGCGTCGTCCCGCTGGCCGGTGAAGAGATACCCGACGCCCCGCAACGTGACGATTCGTCGCGGATTCCCCGGATCATCCTCGATCGCCGCCCTGATTCTCGAGACATGCACGTCGATGCTCCGGTCGAAGGCCTCGAGAGAGGTGCCCCGCACCCTTTCCATGAGCTGATCGCGGCTGAGGACGCGTCCCGCATTCGCTGCCAGGGCGAGGAGCAGGTCGAACTGATGGCCCGTCAGGGCGCGCTCCTCGCCGTCAAGGGTCACCCGGCGCGTCGACCGGTCGATCACCAGGCGGCCAAACCGCATGACGTCGGGAGTCGACGCGCGCCGGCGAAGGATGGCGCGCAGGCGCGCCAGGAGTTCGCGCGGATTGAACGGCTTGGCGAGGTAGTCGTCGGCGCCGATCTCGAGGCCGACGATGCGGTCCTCCTCGGCGCCACGGGCTGTCAGCATCAGGACGGGAACGTCCGAGCGTGCCCGGATGGCCCGGCACACATCGAGTCCGTCGGCATCGGGAAGCATGAGATCGAGGATGACCGCATCGAACCCGCCACTAGCCGCGACGGCAAGGCCCCTGGCGGCGCTGGCATGGTGTTCCAGGGTCATGCCCGCTCGCGCCAGATAGACCTTCACCATCCCGGCGAGGTCCCGGTCATCCTCGATCATCAGCAGGTGGGTCATCGGCGCTCGTGGCGTTCCATGTGTTCGACGAGTGTGCGGCGCTGTTCGGGCGTCAGGACATCCGCCACGTCGGCAAGGGCGGTGACGAGACGCCTGGAGACCTGATCCATGGTCTCCATTCTCTGCTGGCGCAGCTCCTCCAGCGCCTGGCGGTCGACGGTCTCCTCTCCAAGGGTGGTGATGAGCGTCTGCCGGGTCTCGCGGTAGAGGCCACGCAACTCCTTCATGTCGGCAACCGCCGCCTGGACGATTCCGGCAACCTCCGCGCGCTGGCCGTCGCTCGCGTCGACCTTGTCCAGCATGCGATCAATGCGTTTCTCCGCGAACCGTTCAATGCCGTGGCCATGGAACGCGAAGGAAGCGGCACCGACGGCAACGACAAGGGCAAGGGCAATGCCTCCGGCGATCCACCAGCGGCGGTGACGGGGTTTCTGAGTCATGTCGGTCATGGTTCGGTCCTTGTTCCGGTGAGAAGACTCATCATGAACGCCGTCGATGTCCCGACTGTTGCCCTTGTGTAAAGTTGTGTTGCCGGAGAGACCTACATGCGCATGCGCGAGCCGGACGGATCGAAGAGCGGCGCGTCAACGATGGTGGCAGGGCGCATGTCGCCCAGGATCTCGATCAGGAATTCGCCACCGGTCTCCGTCAAGTCCACCGGCACGAAGCCCAGGGCCACGGACTTCTCCACGTGGTGGGCGTATCCCCCCGACGTGACGAAACCGACGACTTCCCCGTCCCTCCACACCGGTTCATCGGCAACGCAGTCGGCATCGTCGGCATCGACAACGAACGTCACCAGCTGCCTGCCGGGTCCTTCCGCGGCTTCCCTCACGGCCACGTCGCGCCCGGGGAAGGCTTGCTTGTCGAAGGCGATGAAGCGGTCGAGACCGGTCTCGGCAGCGGTGTAGTCGGGCCGGTACTCGCGCAACCACGAACCGAAGGATTTCTCCAGGCGCAGACTCATCATGGCGCGCATGCCGAAGGGCACCAAGCCGAGGTCCGCGCCTTCGCCCTCGAGCGTCTCGAAGAGGGCATTCTGCGATGCGGGCGGCACGTAGATCTCGTAGCCGAGATCCCCGGTGTAGCTCACCCTCTGCACGGTGGCCTCGACCCCGCCGATGGTGACATGGCGAACGGCGCGGAAGGGCATGGCGTTTCCCGACACATCGGCATCCGTGGTGCGCTGCAGAAGGTCGCGGGCGCGCGGCCCGGCAATCTGGAATCCGACGAGAGCGCGCGAGATGTTGGTGACCGTCACCCCGTGCCCGGGCAGGAGATCGAGAAAGAGGCGCATGTGGGCATCCTGCGAGGCATAGCTCGCCTGCACCCTGAAGCTCTCGGGCCCGTCCCTGGCTATGGTGAAGTCCCCCGCCAGGCGGCCACGGTGGTTGAGAAGCGGCGACAGCGTGAGCCGTCCCTCCTTGGGCACGCGCCCGGCCATGATGGAATCGAGCCAGGCTGCAGCGCCCTCCCCCTCGATGCGGAACTTCGAGAAGTTGTGGATCTCGTTGATGCCCACGCCCTCGCGAACGCCACGGCATTCGCGGGCCGTCGCGGCAAAGGCATTGGAGCGGCGGAAACTCGGAGTCTCGTAGAGCGGCTGGCCCGGCAGTGCGAAGTAGTTGACATGTTCCATGCCGAAGGCGCTGCCGAAGACGGCGCGGCGCTCCTTCCAGACGCCATGGGCCGGCGTCGTGTGGAAGGGACGCCCGGCGGGAAGCTCCTCGTTGGGATAGGTGATGGCAAAGCGCCTCTGGTAGTTCTCGCGGGTCTTCGCACGGGTCCAGGCAGGCGTCGTCCAGTCTCCGAAACGCGCCACGTCCATGGCGAAGATGTCCCGTGACGGCTCGCCTTCGATCATCCATTCCGCCAAGGCCAGACCGACGCCTCCGGCCTGGCTGAACCCTGCCATGACGGCGCAGCAGGCCCAGTACCCGTCCACGCCCGGAACCCTTCCTACCAGGGGATTGCCGTCGGGGGCGAAGGTGAAGGGACCGTTGATGATGCGCTTGATTCCGGCGGACTGCAGCACGGGATAGCGCCGGTAGGCGGTTTCCAGCGGTCCGGCAATGCGGTCGACGTCATCGGAAAGGAGTTCGTGCCCGAAGTCCCATGACGTGCCGTCGACGGCCCAGTGCCGGCACGCCTGCTCGTAGATGCCGATGACGAGACCCCGGCCTTCCTGCCTGAGGTAGCTTTCCCCGGCGGGGTCCATGACATGGGGAAGTTCCTTCCCGTGCCCGTAGACCTCCTCAATGTCGCCGGTGACGAGGTACTGGTGCTCGAGCGGGTGGAGAGGCAGGCGGACACCCGCCATCATGCCCACTTCGCGGGCCCACAGTCCGGCAGCGTTGACGACATGCTCGGCAACGACGGACCCCTGCTCGGTGACGACAGCCCAGTGGCCGTCGCTTCTCTGGTGAAGTTCGAGCACACGGTTGTGGAGCGAGATGTCGGCCCCGGCCATCCTCGCCGCGCGGGCATAGGCGTGGGTCGTTCCGGAAGGATCAAGGTGTCCGTCGAGAGGATCCCAGAGCGCCCCGAGGAGACCGTCCGTATTGATGATGGGGGTGTATTGAGCGATCTCACCCGGACCGATGATCTCGGTTTCGAGTCCCAAGTGGCGGTGCTTGGCCCGTTCGGCCTTGAGAAAATCCATCCTGTCGGGCGTTTCCGCGATGGTCAGTCCGCCGACATGGTGGAGGCCGCAGGAAAGGCCCGTGATCTCCTCGAGTTCGCGATAGAGACGGATGGTGTAGCCCTGCAGGGCGGCGATGTTGGGATCCGCGTTCAACGTGTGGAAACCACCCGCCGCATGCCACGTCGAGCCCGATGTCAGGTCCGAGCGCTCGATGAGCATGACATCGCTCCAGCCGAACTTCGTCAGGTGGTAGAGGACACTGCACCCGACGACGCCGCCACCGATGACGGCCACTCGCACATGAGAGCGCATCGCGCTGCTATCCCAGAACGGAGAAGGTGCTGTTCTGGTTGATTTCCCTGTTGCGCGAGAAGAAGGACATGTCGACGTCGCGATCGATGTGCGGGAGATGGAAGCTCACCGGATCGACATCATGGTCCTGGCCGCCTTCGCACGCTGCAATCAGGGCCGCCATCATCTCGCCGGCGATGGGCGCGTTCTTGAACTGGTTGCCGCTGGTGCCGATCGCCAGGTAGAAGCCGCCAAGGTCCGACTTGTCGTAGATGGGTCCCCAGTCTTCGGTGACATCGTAGAGGTCAACCGCGCCTCGTGCCGCGGAACCCGGGATCTTCAGTCCCGGGAAGCGTTGTGCCTGGCGCATGACAAGGGTTGTCCACATGCCCGTGAATTCCTGGAGATAGTCATCGGGATCAACCCATTCCCTGTCGTCGCAGGCCGGATCCTCGCTGCCGATGAGGATGTGATTGCCCGTTTCGGGGCGGCAATAGGTGCCGATCTCGCTGTCCGAAAAGACATGGCTGACACTGGAATCGTAGTCGTCCGGCGCCGGGACGTGGGCGACCTCGTGGCGAAGGGCGCGCGTCGTGATGCGCATGGTGCCGGCAAGACCCGCCATCTCGTTGACCTTCGACGAGTGCGGGCCGGCGACGTTGACCACCACGGGCGCATCGATCTCCTCGCCGGTGTCGAGGGTGACACCCTTCACGCGCCCGTTGTCGCGGCGGATGGCGGCGACCGTGGCATTGAAGCGGAACGATGCGCCGAACTTTTCCGCGGCTCTCTGGACGTTGTGGCCGGCAAGCTGCGGGTCCGAGATGTATCCGCCGCGCGGAAAGTAGGCAGCGCCGAAGACCTCGTCGCCAAGGGGTTCGCCGAACTCCGGGTCATCGGTGCGGCGTGGCTCACCGAAGCACGCCGTCGACACGGACGGCATGCGCTGGCGGACCTCTTCGGGGGTGAGTTCCTGGTAGGGGCAGCCGATCTCGTCCATGACCTTGAGGATGCTCTCCAGAAAGTTGTTCTGCCGGGTCTTCATGATCATGCAGCCGACATTGTGGTAGTGCGCCATGCCGCGTTCATCGACCACCCCGCAGTAGTTCTCCCAGTCGGACCAGTAGAAATGGCTCTCGTAGGCGATGGCCGAACCGTGCACCGTGGAATAGTAGGGGCGGACGATGGCGCAGGAATTGGCCGTCGAGCCGTAGCTGGCTGCCGGCAACCGGTCGATGGACAGAACATTCATGCCCCGCGCGGCAAGTTCACGTGCCGTGCTGGCGCCGATGATGCCGGCTCCGATCACGACGGCGTCCCTTGTGTCAGCCATGGCTTCAGGTCTCCCTTGTTCTCCCGGACACACTCCGGACACGGCCTCCATACCACCGGTTGACGGTCTGCCGCCACCCCGGATCCGGCGCCGGCGCAACCGGACACGAAGGTGGCTTGCGCAGCGATCCGGGACATGCTTGATGGTCGCCATGAACGACACCGCAGCAACCGCCCGGACGACGGGTGCCCACCCCTTGCCGGAACGGGGACAGGAATGGCGCGAGCGCCTGGATCTCGGCAGGCTCGCCCGCTTGAGAAGCGAAATCGCGCGGGCCGACTGCGGGGCCGGTCTCTTCTACGACCCGGTCAACATCCGCTACGCCACCGGCACCTCGAACATGCAGGTCTACGCCCTTCACAATCCCTGCCGGTATGTCTTCGTGCCCGTGGAGGGGCCCGTCGTGCTCTTCGAGTTCAGGGGGTGCGGGCATCTCTCTAAAGACTGCGTCGCCGTCAACGAGGTTCGCGATGCCGTCCCGTGGTACTTCAGCGTCTCGGGCCCGAGAACCGGCGATCTGGCCGGACTCTGGGCGGCGGAGATCCTCGCTCTGGTGGCGGCGCACGGTGGTGGCAACCGGCGCATCGCCATCGACCGTGTCGATCCTCAGGGACTGGATCTCCTGCGGGAATCGGGATGCCCGGTGGTGGACGGCCGGGAGGTGGCGGAACGCGCGCGCCGCATCAAGACGCCTGAGGAGATCGACGCCCTGCGCGATGCGGTTGCCGTCTGCCAGACCGGCATCGTGCGCATGATGGAAGCAACCGAGCCAGGCATGACCGAGAACGCGATCTGGTCGGTCCTTCACGAAACCAACATCCGGATGGGTGGGGAGTGGATCGAGACAAGGCTCTTCAGTTCCGGCCCGCGCACCAACCCCTGGTACCAGGAGGCCTCGAACCGGCGCGTCGAGGCAGGCGACATGGTGAGCCTGGATTCCGATCTCATCGGTCCGATGGGTTATTCGGCGGACATCTCGCGCAGCTGGATCGTCGACGGCAAGCCACCCTCGGGAGAGCAAAGGACGCTCTACGGCCTTGCCTTCGAACAGGTGATGCGAAATCAGGAGCTCTTCCGACCGGGAGCGACATTCGGCGAGATCGCCGGCAAGGCCTTCGCCCTGCCGGGGAGTTTCTCGGAGTACCAGATTCCGGCTGTCGCCCACGGTGTCGGCCTCGTCAACGAGTACCCGATCGTCCTCCATGCTTCCCGCCACAGGGAGAGAGGGCACGAGGGCATGATCGAGGCCGGCATGGTCTTCTGCATCGAAAGCTACGCCGGCAAGCCCGGCGGGACGGAGGGTGTCAAGCTCGAACAGCAGATTCTCGTGAAGGAGGATGGCATCGAGCTCCTCTCCGACATGCCCTTCGAGACAGAATTGCTGTAGGCCGGCGCGGCGGCGCGGTTGGGAACTTCGTCTCCGGGGTCACCTGATGTCCGGCAGGCCTTCGATGGGCTGGTGTTCGGAGGCAAGAAGCGCGGCCGCCATGGAATCCGTCAGAAGAGCCATGCGGGAAGCGCGGTCGCCAGAGATGGCACGAACCAGACCGCGGCGACGCCGAGGGCCTGCAGGCCGATGAACGGGAGGACGCCGCTGTAGATTGCGCCTGTGGTGACTTCCGGCGGCGCCGCGCCGCGCAGGTAGAAGAGGGAAAAGCCGAAGGGCGGCGTGAGGAAGCTCGTCTGCAGGTTGATGGCGATGAGGACGGACAGCCAGATCGGATCGTGTCCCATGAGGATGAGCGCCGGCGCAACGATGGGAAGCAGGATCACGGAGATCTCGACGAAATCGAGAATGAACCCGAGGAGGAAGATCAGGATCATGACAAAGACGAGGGCGCCGTCGGCTCCACCGGGCATGAGCGACAGCAGCTCCTCGATCCGGTCATCACCGCCGAGACCGCGGAACACCAGGGCGAAGATGCTGGCCCCGATGATGGTGCCGAAGATCATGGCGCTGATTGTCAGGGTGCCGGTCGCGGCCCCGCCGAGGTGGCCCGAGCGACCGGTGACGAGGAAGGAGCGGCCGAGCACGGGCAGGGCGATGGCGGCAAGGGCGACGCCGAGGGCGCCGATGGCCCAGTCGGCGAACTCGAGATCGTGCCGCTGCAGGCGTACGGGCGCCAGCCCGGCGAGGACTGCCAGGGTCAGAAACGCACCTCCTGCGAGGAGGATCCAGCGCTTCAGACGCGCGCTTCCGAAACGGAAGGCCGCCAGCAGGACCGCGCCGATGGCCCCGACCGACGCCGCCTCGGTCGGGGTGGCGACGCCGCCGAGAATGGATCCCAGAACGGCGACGATCAGGAGGATGGGCGGCAGGAGCACCTTCAGAATGTCGCCCGCGGCTCCCCGTGGTTCGGCAAGGGGTGGCGCGACGGATGGCTTGAGGCGGGCGATCCCGAGGATGAAGACGATGTAGAGCGCGACAAGCACCAGACCGGGGAGCAGGGTGGCGGCAAAGGTCTGGCCGACGCTGATGGTGCTGACCGTGAAGGAGCCTTTCTCGAACTGCGCCTGCTGGTATGCGTTGGACATGACATCGGAGAGAATGATGAGCAAGGTCGACGGGGGAATGATCTGTCCCAGCGTGCCGGCCGTGGTCACGGTTCCCGCCGCCAGTCTCGTGTCGTACCCGGCGCGGAGCATCGTCGGCAGGGCGATCAGTCCGATGGCGACCACGGTGGCGCCGACGATTCCGGTCGAGGCGGCGAGCAGGGCGCCGATCAGGACCACCGAAACGGCGAGCCCGCCGCGTGCCGTTCCGAAGAGCGTGCCCATCCTGGTCAGCAGATCCTCGGCGATGCGACTCTTCTCCAGCACGGCGCCCATGAAGATGAACATCGGAATGGCGATCAGCACCGAATTGGTCATGATGCCGTAGATTCGCTGGGACAGGGCGCCGAGCAGTCCGGCGTCGAACTGCCCGGTCAGCCAGCCGATGAGGGCAAATGCGAACGCCACGCCGAAGAGTGTGAAGGTGACCGGATAGCCCATCAGGATCGCGCCCATCAGGGCGGCGACCATGAGGAGGTCGAGGGAGTCCGCGAGGATCACCCGGTCCTCGCCTTGCCACCTCCGAGGATGTCGCGCAGGAGACAGGACAGACCCTGGAGGAAGAGCAGGAGGCAAAAGGCGGGGATCAGGGTCTTGAGCAGGAAGGTCGCCGGAATGCCGCCGACCGAGATCGCGCCGTCGAGGTTCTTCCAGCTGTTCGCCACGAAGGGCAATGTGAACCAGGCGATGGCAGCGGCACCGGGCAACAGGGCGAGCGTGGCGCCAAGGATGTCGATGCGCGCACGGCCCAAGGGTGACAGGCGGGAATAGAAGATGTCGACGCGAACATGACCGTTGACGAGGAGAGTGTAGCCCGCACCCAGCATGAAGATCATGCAGTGAAGATAGAGAACGCCCTCGTCGAGAAAGATGAAACTGATGCCGAAGACATAGCGCAGCAGGACGATGACAAACTGAAGGGCCACCATGGCCACCGCGCACCATCGGATGACGAG
>JAJEHK010000008.1 GCA_022823765.1 Alphaproteobacteria bacterium
GCGGCCATCGTGACGGGCGCTGGGTGGCCGAACCCTGCTGGCCATCCCCTGCCATCGAGGATGTAGCGCTCGAGTGCTCAGCCCGCGGCAGGCTGGAATGCGACGGAGCACAGACATCCCCCGTCATCATCCGTACACCGCACACCATGGGTCAGGAGCAGGGCGAGTGGTGCCAGTATGGACTCGACGACGATGAACCGGGTGACCAGCGTCCGGAGGATGGCTGTTCGGTCGTCTTTGAAAGCGATCCTCTCGATGATCTCCTGGAAATCCTTGGCGCGCCGGTCATCGAACTCGATGTCTCCGCCGACCGGCCATGCGCCTTCGTGGCCGCCAGGCTGTGTGACGTCGCTCCCGATGGCGCATCGACGCGCGTAACCTATGGGGTTCTCAACCTCACCCATCGAGACAGTCATGAACACCCCGAACCCCTCGAGCCCGGGACGGTCTATCGGGTGCGCGTACAGCTGAACGACATCGCCCAGGGGTTTGCCGCCGGCAATCGCATCCGCCTGGCGCTCTCCAACACCATGTGGCCTCTGCTGTGGCCTTCGCCCGAACCGGTCTCGCTCACGTTGCACCGCGGCGTCCTTCATCTGCCACGGCGCCCGCATCGTGCTGACGATGCGTCTTTGCCTGTGTTCCCTCCACCCGAAAGTGCGACGCCGTGGAAGACCGAGGTCATCGAACCGGCGAGCGACCGGCGGTGGACGACACGACAGGTGACCGGAGAGGTGCGTTCCTCGGTGCTGCGTGATGGCGGACTCGTCCGTGATCCGGCCACCGACTGGACCTTCGGTGCCCGGTGTGAGCAGCATTTCGACATCACCGAGAACGATCCCGAGTCCGCCCGCATCACCATTACCTGGATGTGGCGGCAGATACGCGAGTCCGCCGGGTTCGATGTCAGCACGACGACGCGTTCGAGCCTGGCGTGCACCCGGGACGCCTGGGTGTTCGAGGCCGACTGCGAGGCCTTCGAAAGTGGCCGCAGGGTGTGGGCACGAAGCTGGAACGAGACCATTCCCCGTGACCTCAACTGAGCATCGGGCCATGGAGGCAGGCAACTGGACGGTTGACTTGCCGGCCGATCCATAGCCCGATAGCAGACCATGCTGTTCTACACCATCAAGCGCTTCGGTCTGGCCATCCTCATCGTCTGTCTGGCGATGCTGATGCTGCTGTCAGCGATTCACCTGGTTCCGGGAGACCCCGCCGGTATCGCCCTCGGTCCTCGGGCCACGCCGGAAATGCGGGCCGAGTTCCGCGCTCTCATGGGAATGGACCAGCCGTTCTTCGTGCAGTACTTCAGGTTTCTTGGCAACGTCGTCACCGGCGATCTGGGTGTCGACGTGTGGTCGAGGCGCCCGGTGAGCACCATGATCGGTGAACAGTTGCCCCATACCATCGCCCTTGCCATGGCCGGACTGGGGTGGGCCATCGTGCTTGGCATTCCGATGGGATGCTACTCGGCGGTTCACCGCAACAGCGTCCTCGACAAGCTGACCGGTGTGCTGTCGGTGGGCTGCATCGCCATCCCCTCGTTCATCGTCGGCCTCTATGCCCTCCTCCTCTTCGCCGTCGAACTGAAGATCTTTCCGGAGATTGGCGCCGGCGACGCCGGCGACATCGAGGACCAGCTTGTCCATCTGGTGCTGCCGGGACTGGCTGTCGGCTTGGGCTGGGTCGGCTATCTGGCGCGCTTCGTGCGCACTTCCATGCTGGAAGTCATGGGCGAGAACCACATCAGGATGGCGCGCGCCTACGGCCTCTCGAACCGGCGCATCACCTATGTCTATGCCCTCAAGCTGGCCATCCTGCCCACCGTTGCCCTTCTCGGCGTCGGTGTGGGCAGCCTCATTTCGGGAGCCGTCTTCGCGGAAATCATCTTCGCGCGTCCTGGTATCGGCAAGATGGTGGTGGATGCGGTCAACACCCGGAACTATCCGATCGTCATGGGTGGCGTTCTCGTCACGACCATGCTTTTCGCCCTGTCGACACTGATTTCGGATCTCATCGCCGCCTGGCTCGATCCGCGGATCCGTCAGGGTCTCTAGATGGCTGACACCATCTCAAGCGACGTCGCGATCCGCCGGGAACCCCGCTTCGCGTGGTTCCGCCAACTTCTGCGCGACCCCCTGGGCTGTTTTGGCCTGGTTCTGGTGCTCCTCATCATCTTCTCGGCGATCGGAGCGGACATCATCGCGCCTCACGACTACAAGGCGCTGGACGTCAAGTCCCGGCTTGCCGGCCCGTCGTGGGACCATCTCCTGGGAACCGACAACCTGGGGCGCGACACCTTCAGCCGCATTCTCCACGGCGGCCAGATTGCCCTCTACGTGGCGCTGGTGTCCGTCGGTTCGTCGCTCCTCCTGGGACTGGTGCTCGGCATGCTCGCCGGCTACGGCCCGTCGTGGCTCGACAACCTCCTGATGTGGTTCTTCGATTCCGTGCGCGCCTTTCCTGTCATCATGTTCGCACTGGCCGTCATCACGGTGGTGGGGCCGAGTCTGGAGACCATCATCTTCGTCGTGATTGTCACCACCACACCAGGCTATGCCCGCATTGCCAGGGCATCGACCCTGGCGACCAAGAGCACAGAGTTCATTCTTGCCGAGCGGGCGCTCGGCGCCGGCGTGCCGCGCATCATGTTTTCCCACCTCGTGCCCAACATCGTGCAACCTCTGCTCATCCTCGCCAGCATGGACATCCCGGTGGTCATCACCATCGAGGCCGGCCTCTCCTTCCTCGGTCTTGGCGTCAAGCCGCCGACACCGTCCTGGGGCTCGATTCTCAATGACGGATACGGATTCATCCGCAACACGCCGTGGCTCGTCATTGCTGGCGGAATCCCGCTCATCATCACCACCCTCGGGTTCACCTTCCTCGGCGAGGCGCTGCGCGACGTCCTCGATCCCAAGCTCAAGAAGGACCGATGAACGACCGCCACGACACTGTTCTGGAGGTGCGCGACCTCTCTGTCGACTTTCTCACGGGCCGCGGCACGGTGCGTGCCCTGCGCCATGTCGATCTGACGGTGCCCGACAACAGGATCGTCGGAATCGTTGGCGAATCGGGCTGCGGCAAGTCGACCCTGATCAACAGTGTCCTGCGCCTGCTTGCGGCCAACGCGGTGGTGACGGAGTCGTCCTCCGTAGTCTTCAAGGGGCGTGATGTTCTCGCCATGAGTCCGGCGGACCTGCGCGGCATCCGCGGCCAGGAAATCTCCATGGTGTTCCAGGACCCCATGACGGCGCTCAACCCGGTGATTTCCATCGGCACCCAGATGACCGACATTCTCTATCGGCTCGACATGTCCATGGCCGACAAGCGCCGCCTTGCCACCGACATGCTGGGCCAGGTCGGCATTCCCGATCCGGCACAGCGCCTTGCCGATTATCCGCACCAGTTCTCCGGCGGCATGCGCCAGCGGATCTGCATCGCCATGGCGCTGATGATGAATCCGGGTCTGCTCATCGCCGACGAACCGACGACCGCTCTCGATGTCACCCTCGAGGCGCAGATCATTCACCTCATGAAGGACCTGTGCGCCCGTTTCGGCTGTTCCATGCTGTTCGTCTCGCACAATCTCGGGCTGATTGCCGAACTGTGCGACGAGGTGGTGGTCATGTATGCCGGAGAGGTCGTCGAGCAGGGAGAAGTCCACGACCTGTTCCACAGGGCGCAACATCCCTATACGCGCATGCTGCTCGACTGTGATCCGGCGCGGATCGCGGAGAAACGCCGCGACCTGCCGACCATTTCCGGCAGCGTACCGGACCTGATCGACCTGCCACGGGGGTGCATCTTTGCGCCACGTTGCCCGGAACGCTATGCACCCTGCTCCGATTCAGCGCCGTCCACCTATGACGTCAACGCCGTGCACCAGGCCCGGTGCTTCCAGGTGCGTGATGCCTGAATTGCTCAACGTCGACGGACTGCGCGTCCGATTCCGCACAGCCGGTCCCGTCAAGTCGCTCATCCAGGGGCTGACCGATCCCCATATCGATGCCGTCATGAAGGTCTCCTTTACCCTGAACGAAGGAGAGAC
>JAJEHK010000081.1 GCA_022823765.1 Alphaproteobacteria bacterium
GACGGCAACGAACCGGCTCTCCAGGAGGATGACACGCGCTTCGCCCCGGTCTCCGGCCGCCCGGAGACGTTCCTGCGACCAGCGCCTGACCACATCGTCAGGCCATTCAGAAAGATCGAATCTCACATCCCGCGCCGGCGCGGCGACGGCACCATCGGCGATTCCGTCTGCGAAGGTGATGGCCGCCACGTCCAGCGGCAGCGTTGCCGACGAGGCAAAGCCGATCACCGGCAGTGTTCGCACGACCGGTCGAGGCGCGCAGCTGGCAAGGAGAGCGCCCGCGGAGAGCGCAAGGAAGGTTCTGCGGCGGGACATCATCATCAGTTCGGACTCGCGGTCGGCGCCTGCATCACGTCGCCGGGGGTGAAGACCTGTCGCCGGTTGCAGAACTTGCACACCACCTCGATTTCACCGTCAACCACGTAGTCGTCGATACTGTCGGCCGGGAGGCGGCGCAACATGGTCAGGGCCCTTGTGTGCGAGCAGCTGCATGCGAAGCGGACATCCTTCGGTTCATGGACCCTCACGCCGATGTCGTGAAAGAGACGATACAGCAGATCCCGGGACGTCAGGAATGGGTCGGTCAGTTCTCCGGCAGTCACCGAACTCAACAGGACCATCGTGGTGTTCCAGGCGTCCTGCCGTTCGGCCATCGTGACCGGCTCCTCGCCGGGCCCGAGTTCGGCGATGCGCTGCAGGGCAATGGCGCCGCTTCGCCAGCACCCTGCCTGGCGTTTCACGGCAACCTCCAGAGCCGTGTCGATCTGGTCCGATTGCCGGAAGAAGCCGCGCATGCACTCGGCGAGATCCGATCCGTCAAGTTCGACAACACTCTGGTAGATGTCACTCTTCGCGCCCTGATCGACGGTCATCACGAGGACGCCCCTGCCCACCAGACCGGGAAGAGAAGCCATGCCGGATCCCAGGCGCTGCCGGTCGAATCCTGCATAGGCACGCACGTCTCCGCCACTTGTGTAGTCGGCAACAAGCAGGTGAACAGGCCCGTCACCCCTTGTCTCGGCGGTCATCCGTCCCTCGAACTTGAGACCTGCGCCAAGGACCACGGTAATCGTGATCAGTTCTCCCAGCACCCTGGAAATCGCTTCAGGGTAGTCATGCTGGCCGAGAATCCTGTCAAGCGCCGGACCGAGGCGCACCAGGCGTCCGCCAAGATGGAGCCGACCCAGGTTGAAGGGCTGGATCGCATCGTCCTTGCCGGTGATGTTCAGGCCATGCACCATCCCAGGATCGCCTTCTGGGCATGCAACCTGTTCTCTGCCTCGTCGAACACCACAGACTGTGGTCCGTCGGCAACATCCGCGGACACTTCCCTGCCCCGGTACATGGGCATGCAATGCATGAAGATGGCGTTGTCGCAGGCAAGCGCCATGGCCCTGGCATCAATGCGAAACGCCTCAAGTGCTGTCGTGTCAATGTCGCCGGTCCGGACGCGTTCGTCACTCATGGAGACCCACGTGTCGGTCACCACGCAATCCGCATTCCGGACAGCCTCGTCGAGAGTATCAACGATGTGCACACGCGCATCATGCGCCAGGGCCCAGTCGACGACATCCCCCGGGGGCCGGTAGCGGGGCGGGCAGGCGATGCGCAATTCGAAGCCGAAACGGGCCGCTGCATGTATCCACGAACAGGCCATGTTGTTGCCGTCTCCGGCCCAGGCGACAGTCCTCTCCGAGATTGGCCCGAGGTGTTCCTCGACAGTCATGACATCGGCCATCAGCTGCGAAGGATGAGTGCGGTCTGTCAGGCCGTTGATCACGGGCACCGTCGCATGGTGCGCCAGGTCGAGCATCTTGGCGTGATCGGTCGTGCGAATCATGATGGCGTCGACGTAGCGGGAGAGTACCCGCGCCGTGTCGGCAACCGACTCGCCGCGGCCAAGCTGCATGTCGCCTGGCGCCAGGTTGATGACATGGCCGCCAAGCTGGCGCATGGCGACGTCGAACGACACTCGCGTGCGGGTGGACGGCTTCTCGAAGATGGTGGCAAGGACCATGTCGAGGAGAGGCCGCGGCCGGTCATTCTCAAGCCAGCGCCGCTTGAGGTCATGGGCGCTCTCAAGCATGGCACGCAGATCACGTTCCCCGAGTTCCGAAATGTCGAGGAAATGGCGCGCCGTGATCATGGCGCGAGCTCGCCCGCCGTCCCGTCAAGCGCCTGGAGGGCCACATCGATTTCCTCGTCGGTCACCACGAGTGGCGGCAGGAAGCGGACCATGTTGTCGCCTGCCGGCACTGTCAGCACGTGCCGGCGGTTCATGGCGGCAACGACGTCGACCGCCGGTACATGACTCCTGATGCCCAGCATGAAGCCCAGCCCGCGCACGTGATCGAGGACTGAGGGGTGACGCGCAATGATCTCCTCCACACCACGCCGAAGCCGATCAGCCCTCGCACGGACTGATTCGAAGAAACCCTCTTCCAGCATGACGTCGAGCACGGCATTGGCGACGGCCGTGGCGAGCGGATTGCCGCCGAATGTGGATCCATGGCTTCCCGGCACCAGTGCCTCAGCCGCTTCGCCTGTCGCCAGGCAGGCGCCGATGGGAAAGCCGCCACCCAGAGCCTTGGCCACAGCCATGATATCTGGCGCAATACCGCTCCATTCATGGGCAAACAGCCGGCCCGTACGACCCATGCCACACTGGACCTCGTCGTAGATCACCAGCAGGCCGAATTCGTCAGCCGCGCTTCGAACCATCTCCAGGAACGAGTGGTTGACCGGGGTGATGCCGCCTTCACCCTGAACCGGTTCAAGAAGGATGGCTGCCGTCTCCGGCCCGATGGCCTCGCGCAGGGCGTTCGAATCGTGGAGCGGGACCTGGTCGAACCCGTCGGCAGGAGGACCGAATCCCTCCAGGTGCTTGGCAGCGCCTCCAGCGGCGATGGTCGTCAGCGTGCGCCCGTGGAATGCGCCGCCGAAGGTGATGGTGCGGTATCGCTCCGGATGACCTCTGGTGTACTGGCATCGCCGCGCCATCTTCAGCGCACACTCGATGGCTTCGGCGCCCGAGTTGGCGAAGAACACGCTCGATGCGAACGTCGCATCGACGAGCCGCCTGGCCAGCCGTTCCTGGTTCGGGATCCTGTAGAGATTGGAGGTGTGCCACAGTTCGCCGGCCTGCTGCGTGATGGCGTCGACGAGCCTGGGATGGGCATGTCCCAGACTCGCGACAGCGATACCACTGCCAAAGTCGAGGTAGCGTTCGCCGTCGCTCGTGAAGAGCCAGGAACCCGACCCCCGCACGAACTCGAGATCGAAGCGGGCATAGGTCTGCATGAGAGGTTCGGTCATGACACTCTGCCGTATCCGGAAAAATGATGTGGGGAATGATCCTTCCCCCGACTATCCTTTCCCGCAGTGATGCTGTCAATTCGCCCGGTTGCCGGAAAGGCGGCGTAGCGGCTGGTTCGTGGTGTCCGATATAGCTGTTGTCGCATCATGCGGCGCTGACATATGGTGCGGGACTGCCCGGCATCGGTGGTGATTGGGATGGGTACATGTCAATGTCTAGCATGATGAGGGGGTCGGCCGTTGCCGCTGTCGTTCTGCTTGCCGTTGCCTGTGCCGAGGTGCCGGATGACCCTCTCGAACACGACGTCTTCCTCGAGACAAACGACCCACTCGAGCCCGCCAACCGCACCGTGTTCGATTTTGACGTTGCCTTTCTTGACCATGCGCTGAGTCCGGTCGCCCTCGCCTACCGGGATCATGTTCCCGAGCCGGTGCGCGGCGGCGTCAGCAATGTGCTCGACAACCTGCAGATGCCGGTCACCATCCTCAACAGTGGCCTCCAGGGCGATTTCGACAACATGGCCGGGGCGACGATGTCCTTCTTCATCAATTCGACCGCCGGCATTGGAGGACTGTTCGACATCCCCGCCAATTCCGGATGGAAGCCCCGCAGGGAGGACTTCGGTCAGACACTTGCTGTCTGGGGATTCGCCGAAGGCCCCTATCTCGTCCTGCCGGTTGCAGGGCCATCAACCGCCAGGGACACCGTCGGTCTGGGAGTCGACATTCTGACCGATCCCCTCACCTGGTTGCTGACTCCGGGGTGGAGCTATCTGCGGAGCGGCGCCGATGTCATCGACTCCACGGCACGCGAGCACGATCGGATCGATGAGGCAAGAATGGGCGCCATCGACTTCTACGCCACGACGCGCACTCTCTATCGCCAGGCCCGGGCGCGCGAGATCGCCAATGGAGTGGCGGACCCCTTCGGACTTGATGATTCCTCAGAGGAGTGACCATGGGACGGCACGTCTGGCAACGCATCGCGCCGGCGCTCTTTGTTTCGGCTTTCCTCTGGTCACCGGCCAGCGCCGGTTCCCTGGAAGAGGCAACTGACTTCGTCGCCCAAAGGGCAGAACGCCTTCTGGACATCATGACCCTTCCACCTGGTCCTGAGCGACGGGACGCTTTCGCCCGTTGGATCGCCTCGACGGTCGATCATGACGGCATGGCCAACCGGGCGCTCGGGCGCTATCTCGATGTGGCAACGAATGCCGAGTTGCGGGCCTACACGGTCGCTTTCCACAACTACATCATCATCACATATGAAAGGCGGTTGGAGACCTTTTCCGGCTACTCGCTGAAGGTCGAACGGTCCCGCGCCCTGGACGACAACGATGTCGTCGTGCGCACCACCATCTGGGCGCCGGATGGCGGCAGGACGACCGTCGACTTCCGCATCGGCAACGACAATGGTGGCCCGTGGCGGCTTACGGACTTCGCCATCGAGGGCCTCTCCATGGTGAAGACACTGCGTGACGAGTTTGCCGGAGTGATCCGGCGCGACGGCATCGAGGGACTGACTGCACTCATCGAAAGCAACGTCGCCGAATCGGCCCTTTGATGCAGACAACGATAGACAATGGTGGTGTCCCTCTGCGTGTGCGCGAGGAAGGCGAAGGAACCGATCTCGTACTCGTCCATGGCGTCGGAGCATCCCTGGAAGCCTGGGATGAGGTCGTGTCCTGCCTGGGCGAGGGGTGGCGCACCATCCGCCTGGACTTGAGGGGCCATGGCGCGTCCGGCAAGCCGCCCGGCCCTTACCACATCGATGACTTCGTCAGCGACGTCATCGCCGTGATGGATCATTTCGGGATCGGGGAATGCCATCTTGCGGGCCACTCCCTGGGAGCTCTCATCGCCCAGGGAGTGGCTCTGGCCCACCCCCGGCGCCTGGACCGGCTCGTTCTTCTCTCCGGCATCGCTGGACGCACGGCCGAGGAGCGCCGCCGGGTGAAAGAGCGCCTGGCAATGGTCGCCGACGGCATCCCGGGAGCCCACTTCGAGGCCTCCGTCAGCCGCTGGTTCACCGACGACTTCATCCGGCGCCATCCCGACATCATTTCCCGTCAGGCCGAGGCCAACCGGCGAAACGATCCGGCGGCCTATGCGGCCTCCTACCGCGTCCTCACCGAGACCGACTTTGCCGAACGCCTGAGCGACATCACGGCGCAGACGCTGATCGTGACAGGGGAACATGATCTCGGTTCGAATGCCCGCATGGCCCGCTACATGCACGCGACCGTCCCGCACTCATCGCTCCACATCCTCCCCGGCCTCAAGCACGCCATCCTGACCGAAGCCCCCGACGATGTGGCCCGGCTCGTGAAGGAGTTCGTCAGACAGAGCGTCTGAATCCGGCCTGCTGCATCTCGGTCACTGGCAGGCGCGGTGAGGCCGCGGGAAGCGGGCAGATGCCGGCATCGAGGTTGTCTCGGGTAGCCAGGGCGGTCATGGCCAATGTCCGTCGACCGCGCCAATGGCGCCAGCCATTGCGGGAGTCAGGGAGTCCCGATCCCGAAATGCGACTATCCACCAGCCGTTGACCGGTCGCGCCAACGCAGGCGGGACCATCATGTGGCGCGGTCGTTCCGTGATCGGGAGATCATCGAACCGGGATACGGATCGGGTTGTAAGCCGTCCGGCCTCAGAAGCTCCCCGCTTCAGGAGCATGATCGAGAATGTCGCGTGGGTAGTACTCGGACTGATGTGACGCCTGCCGCGCGCCCCAACCGTACTCGATCATCCAGCCTGAAGGACTGCGGAAGTAGAAGGAGTACATCTCATCGTTGGCATGGCGGCCGGGCTGCAGCTCGACCGGAATTCCGTTCTTGCGCACCAGCTCGTAGGTCAGCCCGACATCGTCCATGTTGTCAGCCTCCACCATGATGTGATTGACGCGCTTGCCCCGGCTGCCCATGCCGAAAGCGATGCTGTGATCGCGCTCGTTGCAGTGCATGAAGGTTGGCGCATCGGCGAAGGAGCCGTCTTCCGAGGGATACTCCGCACCGCCACGCATGCCGAGCAGAGTGTAGAACCGCCACGCGGCCTCGACATCGGGCTGGTGCAGCACGCAGTGGCCCAGGCCTGCCGCGCCGGTCCTGAAACGACCGTGCATGGGCCTGCCCGGATGGAACGGCCGGTGGCGGTGCACCTCGGGACTGTGGAAGATCTCGACCGGCACGCCTGAGGGATCCTCAAGCTTCATGACGGCCTGGACGCGGCGTTCGGTCGCTTCCTCGCGTGAGCCGAGGCGGAAGGCAAGCCCTGCTTCCTCGAGCCTTGCACCCATGGACTCGAACTCGGTGCGGCCCGCAACGCGCAGCCCGAGATAGGCAAGGTCGTCGCTGCCGTCGGCGATCAGGCGGATGCGGTGGTGCCAGTAATCCATGCGCAGGTAGCAGGTCTCGGACGTTTCGCCCTCAACCATCTCGAGACCCACAATCTCTGTCGCCACGTGTGCCCAGGCATCAAGATCACTGACGCCCAGACCGAGATAACCGAGTTCCGTAACCTGAATCATGGGAACCTCCACTTCGCCACTACGTCCCGGCACAACGGGCGAAGCCTGTTTGTCATGGACGCAGTTGCTTCATCCCTGATAAGTCAATGCTCATCCCTGTCCACGAACGTGCCGTTACGGAGTCTCCCATCATGCCTATAGTCGCGCCCACGTCCATTCCACCAGCGCGCCACTACATCGGTGGGCTTTTCGAGGATTCCGAATCAGGCGCGACGCTTGATGTCATCAATCCGGCCACGGAAGCGATCACGGCCCGGGCAGCCCGTGGCGATGCCAGGGATGTGGAACGCGCCGTGCGCGCGGCGCGGGAGTCATTCGAGGACGGGGCGTGGTCTCGAGGCAGGCCGTCGTTCCGGCGCGAGGTTCTCTTCCGCGTGGCCGATCTGATCGAGAGGCGCTCAGACGAGATCGTGACGGTCCAGGTTGCCGAGATGGGCGAACCGGTCGGGCCACCCTCGGACGGTCCCGACTTCTACGTGGCACGCTCCGCCCAGAACTTCCGTTTCTTCGCGGAAGAGCAGGAACTCGTCGGCAACCAGTCGTTCAATCGGGACGACACGCTGGTGACCTACACCATGCTCGACCCGGTTGGAGTCTACGCGCTCATCACGCCGTGGAACGGGCCCTTAATGCTCTCGACCTGGAAAATGGCGCCCTGCCTCGCCTACGGCAACTCGGCGGTCCACAAGCCCTCCGAACTGGCGCCGCTCTCGATGCCCATCCTGTGCGAGATCTTCGAGGAAGCCGGTCTTCCCGCAGGAGTCTACAACGTCGTGCACGGCTTCGGAGCTGAAGCGGGCGGGGCCCTGGTGGAGCACCCGGACGTCTGCGGAATCTCGTTCACGGGCTCCCCCGCCACTGCGCGCGACATCTCGCAACGCGTGGCGTCGTCTCTCAAGCGCACGTCTTTCGAACTTGGCGGCAAGTCGGCCAACATCATCTTCGCCGACGCCGACCTCGACCGCGCGGTACCCGAGGCCGCCGCCGCCATCTTCGGCACGTCGGGCCAGTCCTGCGTCGCGGGCTCACGTATCCTGGTGCAGCAGCCGATCTACGATGAATTCCTCGAGCGCTTCGAGGCGGAGGCAGCGACATGGAAGGCCGGCGACCCGTTCGATCCCGGGACGCGCCTCGGGCCCCTCGTCTCGAAGGGCCAGTATGACCGGGTCATGGACTATCTCGATCTCGCACGCAAGGAAGGCCGGATCCTGTTCGGCGGGGACCGCCCGGATGATCTCGGCACCGGGTACTTCATCGCACCGACGGCGGTCGTGGATGTCGAGAACGATGCGCGCATTTGCCAGGAAGAGATCTTCGGACCCGTTGCGGCCGTGATGCCCTTCGACGATGCGGACCACGCGCTCCGCCTCGCCAACGACTCGGTCTACGGACTGGCGGGCTACATCTGGACCGGGAGCCAGCAGACCGCACACGACGTGGCTCACCGCCTGGAAACGGCGATGATCTGGATCAATTCAGGCTTCTCGCGCGATCTGCGCCAGCCGTTCGGCGGCATGAAGGGAAGCGGCCATGGCCGCGAGGGCGGCGGTTACAGCCGCGAGTTCTACACCGAGACACGCTTTGCCTCGTTTCCGCTGACACCGCGCCGACGGCATTGAGCCATGACCATGAACGACGATCAGCGGCACGCCGCCGCCGCAGCGCTCTACCGGGCCGAGCGCACGCGCGAATGGATCGAGCCGGTCACGGCGACATGGCCCGGTGCCTCGATCGCGGACGCCTATGCGATCGGTCAACTTGTCACCGACATGAAGGTCGCGGACGGTCGGACGATCATGGGCCACAAGATCGGCTACACCTCGGCCGCCATGCGCGAGGCCTTCGGAGCGACGGAACCCGACTATGGCACGTTGTTCGACGACTGGTTCCTGGACGACGGTGCACGAGTCTCCATGGCCACACTCAACCGGCCCTGGATCGAAATCGAGATCGCCTTCGTGCTGAAGCAACGACTGGCGGGCCCTGCCGTCGGCGCCGCCGACGTGCTGGCCGCCACGGATTTCATCGCGCCCGCCATCGAGCTCGTGGACAGCCGCTACACCTACGACAGCCCCGAAGGAGCCGTGATTGACAGCATCGCCGATGCCGCATCGTGTGGCTTCGTGATGGTCGGCGGAGGCCGGGCGGCATTGAACGAGGTCGATCCGGGTCGGATTAGAGGCACGCTCCTTATCGACGGCGAGGTGGCGGAATCCGGTTCAGGCGCGGCCGTGATGGGCAATCCGGTCAACGCCGTCGCCTGGCTCGCCCGCAAGCTGGCCGACTTCGGCGTTGCCATGGAGCCGGGGCACACGGTTCTTTCGGGCTCCTTCATCGCTGCCAGGCCCGTGGCGGCCGGAAACACGGTCGCGGCGGACTTCGGAACGCTGGGACAGATTCAGGTGAGCTTCACCGACTGATGGCGATCAGTCCTCGATGTAGGCGATGAAGTCGCAGCAGACCCGGATGCCGCTCTTGTCATCGGGCACGATCATGGTATGGCGCGACGGGCGAGAAGCCGGTTCCGGGAAGTGCTCCTCCCAGGCCGCGTTGAGCGCCGCGAAGATCTCCGAAGGTAAGGGCGCATAGAAGGTCATCTTCGCGACGTTGTCCCAAGCGCCTCCCGCCTCGTCGAGCATGGCTCCGACATGGTGGAAGAGATTGGCGATCTGACCGCCGATGTCCGGCGGCAGTTCGCGCGTGCCCGGATTGAAGGGTGCGGTGATGCTGCAGGTCACCAGCGGACCGATACGCGTTGCCACGGGGATCGGCGTGAGATGGCTCAAGGACTCGATGTGAATCGAACGGCGCGGCATGATCGTCATGCCTTCCGTTCGGCGAGCCAGGCCTCGAACTCGGCCCGGGCCTCGTCGGCAAGCGGAAAGTAGTTGTCGACTGCCGCACCCTCGGCAATGCGCTTGAGCGCGAATTCCTCCTCGATTTCCATGGTCATCGAGGCATCGGCAATCTCGTCGGCCATGGCGCGCGGAATCACCACGGCGCCCTCGCCATCTCCCACCATCACGTCGCCGGGCATCACCGTCGCGCCGGCGCAGGCGATGGGAAGCTGGGAGTCGACGGCGACATGCCGGCGGCTGAGCAGCGCCGCATTGGACGAGCGGTGGTAGACGGCGAAACCCAGCGCCTTGATGGCCGGTGTGTCGCGCAGCGCACCGTCCGTGACGACCCCGGCCCCGCCGCGCTGCTGCACGCGCGAGGCGTAGATGTCGCCGAGCGTTCCGGCGTCGGGCTCGCCCCGGGCATCGATCACCAGAACCTCGCCCGGCTCGATGGCCTCGATCGTGCCTGGTTGTGGATCGCCGTCCAGCAGGTCGTAGAGATCAGGACGGACCGGCAGGTAGCGCAGGGTCCGCGCGATGCCCACCATGCGCTGGTTGTCATGGAGCGGCTTGAGGCCATTGAGAAAGCAGTTCTGCAGTCCCCGTTTCTGAAGCTGGCTCGTGATGGTGGCCGTCGACACCGCCGACAGCCGGGTCTTGAGGTCGTCACTCAGCATCCCGGGTCCTTTCGATCGTCTTGCCGCGGCAACGCCCGCTCAGAGAAAGACCGAGAGGTTCATGGCAACGACGTTCTGGTCAAGAAGCACCAACCGTTCCTCGATCATGAAACCCGCGACGCCGACGCGAGAAAGTGTGTCGCGGCGTTCGCAGGCGAAGACCGCGGTATCGACTTCGTGATGGTTGAAGTAGCAAATCAGGTTGGACACGACATTCAGCGCCTCGTCACTGGCCTCCCGGTGCACGATCCGCACGTTGCCGACAATGCGGCGGGTCCGCGGCGGCGGCTGTTCGTTCCAGGCCATGCCGGTCCTCAGCCTTGCAATTCGGAAAGCGAGCCCCTGGCGATCGTCATCGACATGGGCAACGCCGTCTTCGCCGGTTGTTTCGAACCGCGCCATGCGTCCCATGACGTTTCGCCGGATGGGAATGCGATAGGTCGCATTCTCACTGAAAAGAGCGAGCCATTCCTCGAAACGGCGTTCGTCAAGCAGGGCGGCCTCGTCATAGAGGAAGGTCTCCACCCGGGCCTTGAGATCGGTATCGACCGTGCGGCCCGGAAGGAGCTCCGCCTCGCTCATCGCGCGGCGCTCCGGATCGGACGCTCGACAAGCAGATCCGCTGGCGGATAGGCCTCCGACCCTATCAGTTGTGCCCAGCGGTGCATGTAACCGCGCGAACCCATCTCCGAAACCACTCCCGTCAGCCGACCCCGACCGTTCTCCTGAGGGCGCGGCTCGCCAAGTCCCATGACGTTCAGCAGGCGATTCTTGCGGATCTGGGTGCCTCGGAGGTTCTTCTGAATCGCCGACCAGATATCGCCGTCGTCCTGTTCGAACAGCCCCGAAAGCCCGAACGTCAGCACCGTGAACCTGGAAACGGCGCGCTTGATCTCGTCGGGAGCGTCGGCATCGACGAAGACATGAGACTCGACCTCCATTTCTTCGGGTCCCTTCGGTTGCCAGACACGAATGGTCGGTGTCCCCTGGTAGAGCCACGAAAAGTTCGGAAAGATCGTGCCATGGCTTTCCATCCTGGCGCGGCTCTCGCCCAGGCGTGCAACGACGTCGCTGCGACGGTCCAGAAAGAACTCGCGAAGCAGTGCTGGCATGATATCGAGATCCGGGCTCTCCTCGGGTTCGGGTTCCCACCATCCGAATCCATGACCGTGCGGGCTGCTGAACTGGCCGCCGCCCGCAGACGACGACTGCAGCGTATCGTCGCTCCCTGTATCCTTGGTGCCCATCGCCTGATAGGGCGACTTGTGGGCGGTATAGACATGGTACATGTCCGTCGAGAACTGCTCGGCACCGAGTTTCCAGTTGCAGGCCACACGCCACTTGCTGACGCCATCCAGCAACTCGATGCCGGCCTCGCTGCGGCCGAATGAGGCCTCAAGGTAGTAGTTGGCGTCGCCCAGGTAGTCCTCCAGCGACGGAACGTCGGGCGAGAACGTGGCCCACACGAGCCCGAAGACCGATTCGACGCGCGGCACCTCGACGAGCCCCAAACCGGGCTTGTCGAGGCCCTCGGCGAACACCTCCTCGTGCGGTACATGAATGAGATTGCCGTCGAGGCCGTAGGACCAACCGTGATAGGGGCAATTGAAGGCCCGTGCGTTGCCAAACTCGGCGCGGCAAACCTTCATGCCGCGATGGCGACAGGCGTTGAGATAGACCCTGATCGAACCATCGCGCTGACGTATCGCAATGACCGGATCGGAACCCATGTAGGTGGCGATGAAGTCGCCGGTGCGCTTGAGCTGCGCCTCGTGACACAGAAACAGCCAGGTGCGGCCAAACACACGTTCCATCTCCAATTCGTAGATTTCGGGATCGAAGAGGATGCGCGGCGCATAGCTGCCCGACGCGGCGTCCACCAGATGCGTGGCACTGCTGACCATAGTTGCAAGCTCCTGCTCGCTGTCGGAATACCATACGGCATTCACCACCGACAACGCCCGGCCGGATTTCTCCG
>JAJEHK010000235.1 GCA_022823765.1 Alphaproteobacteria bacterium
CGCAGCCGCGGCCATCCGCGGCACCCTCACCGACGTCCGCGCGCTCGGGGGCTAGGACCATGGAACGGTTTACCACGCTGACCGGGATCGCCGCACCTCTGCCGATGATCAATGTCGACACCGACAAGATCATCCCGAAGCAGTACCTCAAGACCATCCGCAGGACCGGACTCGGCCGCCATCTCTTCGACGAGATGCGTCACGATGCCGAGGGTCGCGAGCGCCCGGAGTTCATCCTCAACCGCGACCCGTGGCGCCAAGCGTCCATTCTCGTGACGGAGGACAATTTCGGCTGCGGGTCGAGCCGCGAGCATGCGCCTTGGGCCCTCCTCGACTTCGGCATCCGCTGCGTCATCGCGCCGAGCTTCGCCGAGATCTTCTTCGGCAACTGCGTCAACAACGGCATCCTTGCCATCACCATGCCGCACGAGGACGTGCGGCGGCTGATGGACGATGCCCGGACCGGGCACAACGCGAGGCTCACTGTCGACCTCGAGAGCCAGACCGTGACACGCCCCGACGGCAGCCGGATTGCCTTCACCATCGACGCGTCGGTAAAGCACCGGCTCCTGAACGGGCTCGATCCGATCGGCATCAGCCTTTCGAAGGAAACCGACATCACCGCCTTCGAGGAGCGCCGCGCCGCTCTGCAGCCATGGCTCTGATGAGGAGGCGGAGACGATGACCGCAAACCGGTCATTGCTGCTTCTGCCCGGCGACGGGATCGGACCGGAGGTCATGGATGCCACGAGGCGCGTGATCGACTGGTTCGACAGGGAAAACCGTCTCAACGTCGACATCGGGGAAGCCCTCGTCGGTGGCGCCAGCATCGACGCCCACGGCATGCCGCTGACCGACGACACCCTCGAGCGGGCGAAGTCGGTTGACGCCGTTCTCTTCGGCGCCGTCGGTGGTCCACGCTGGGACGGGCTCGACTTTTCCATGCGGCCCGAGCGCGCCCTCCTGGGCCTGCGCAAGGAGATGGAACTCTTTGCCAACCTGCGCCCGGCTGTGGTCTATCCCGCCCTCTCGCACGCCTCGTCGCTCAAGCCCGATATCGTCTCGGGCCTCGACATCATGATCGTGCGCGAACTGACCGGCGGCATCTACTTCGGCGAGCCGCGCGGCATAGAGGATGCCGGCGGCGGCGAACGCCGCGGGGTCAACACACTGGTCTACACGACTCACGAGATCCTGCGCGTCGGACGCGTCGCCTTCGAACTCGCCCGCAAGCGCAACGGCCGGGTGTGCTCCGTCGACAAGTCCAATGTCCTGGAGTCGACGCTGCTGTGGCGCGAGGAGATGACCCGCCTGGGAGCCGAGGAGTATCCGGACGTGGAACTCACCCACATGCTGGCCGACAACGCGGCCATGCAGCTTGTCCGCGACCCCCGCCAGTTCGACGTCATGGTCACGACCAACATGTTCGGCGACATCCTGTCGGACTGCGCCGCCATGCTGACGGGCTCGCTCGGCATGCTGCCTTCGGCCTCCCTGGGCGCCCGCTCCGGTGACAGGATTCCGGCTCTCTACGAACCGGTGCACGGCTCGGCCCCCGACATCGCCGGCACCAATCGGGCCAATCCGCTCGCCATGCTCTCGAGTTTCGCCATGATGTTGCGGTACAGTTTCGATCTGCAGGAGGAAGCAGCCCTCGTGGATGCGTCCATCGGAGCCGTCCTGGAGAGTGGCCTGAGAACGGCCGATATCATGGAAGACGGAGCCCGCCAGGTGACGACCACCGCCATGGCGGAGGCTCTCGTCCGGGAAATCGAGAAACGGGCCTGAACCATGGGTTACCGCGTTGCCGTCGTCGGCGCCACCGGCGCCGTCGGACACGAAATGCTGCAGACACTCGCCGAACGGGAGTTCCCGGTCGACGAGGTGGCTGCGGTCGCCTCGTCCCGCTCGGCAGGCAAGGAAGTCTCCTTCGGCGATGCCACGCTGACCTGCCGGGATCTCGAGACCTTCGACTTCAACGGCTGGAATGTCGCCCTCTTCTCACCCGGGGCAAAGGTCTCCGACCGCCATGCGCCGAGGGCCGCCGAAGCCGGCGCGATGGTCATCGACAACACGTCGCGCTTTCGCTACGACGATGACGTGCCGCTCGTCGTTCCGGAGGTGAACGCCCATCACCTGGACATGGCGTCGCGCCGCAACATCGTCGCCAACCCGAACTGCTCGACGATCCAGATGGTGGTCGCCCTCAAGCCCCTGCACGACCTCGTCTCCATCCAGCGCATCGTCGTCTCCACCTACCAGGCCACGGGCGGCGCCGGAAAGAAGGGGATGGACGAGCTCTACGAGCAGACGAGAAAGCGGTACTGGAACGAACCTCACGCGCCGGAAGTGTTCCAGAAGGACATCGCCTTCAACTGCATTCCCCACATCGACTCCTTCATGGAGGACGGTTCGACCAGGGAGGAATGGAAGATGGTGGCCGAGACCGCGAAAATTCTCGATCCCGCCATCAGGGTCCATGCCACCTGCGTGCGCGTGCCCGTGTTCATCGGTCACGCGGAGGCGCTCAACGTCGAGTTTGCCGGGCCGCTCGACGAGGAAGACGCCCGCGAGCAGCTGCGTGAGGCCGACGGTGTGCTCGTCGTCGACGACCGTGAACCGGGTGGCTACATGACACCGCGCGAGTGCGCCGGCGAGGATGCCGTCTACGTCAGCCGCATCCGCAAGGACCCGACCGTGGAGAACGGCCTGTCGATGTGGGTGGTCTCCGACAACCTGCGCAAGGGCGCCGCCCTCAACGCCGTGCAGATCGCCGAGGAACTCGACCGCCGCCACCTACTGTAGCGCGCCATCGCATGGCCATCACCGGGCATGGTGAACATGCCGAGACGCGCCTCCTCGACAGGAGGTGCGGGAGTTCCGGCACAGCTGCCACAGGACAAAGGCTTCGGAAGTCCACCGCTTTTGGGCGGGGCGGAGCGTGTGGCCATCAGCTACAAGGCATCAGGTGACCGATTCTGGTGGCCAGGGCTGGTCCGCAGCATGTAGATGTCCGCGAGCAGGAAGAGTGGTCCAGTCCAATGATCCGACAGGAGTCATGCCATGCCAACAATCGGTTCAAGTGAGGCAAGGACGCGTTTGTCGGAACTGCTGAGGTCGGTCGAACAGGGTGGCGTCATTACGATAACGCGGCGGGGAGTGCCGATTGCCCGTCTCGTAGGCATCAATCACCACGACCCGGAAGATGTGGAAGGAACCATCGCCCGCATGAAGCGAGCCCGAGCGAAGAGATCGCCGGTATCGAAGGAAGACATCTTGTCGGCCCGTGATCAGGGACGTCGCCCCTGATGCGGTTCGTCCTCGACGCTTCGATCACCTCAACTTGGAGCTTACTGGAGGAAGCCATCGCTCGCGCTGACACGGCAATTCGCCGGCTTGCTAAAGACCAGACAATCGTCCCGCATAGGGGTGCATGTGCAGACTGAAATTCATCAGCAAGAGTCCCGAGACATGATCCCCGTCCTCGTGCGTGATGCGGTTCATGGCGACATTCCCGCGATGGCCAGCATCCTGATGCGCTCGTCCCGTCTCGCCTACACCTTCATGTCGTGGGATCACAGCGACGACGACTTCGCCGGGTTTGTTGATGCGTCCTTCGATGAATGGGACGCGGTACGCATCGCTGAGGCAAGCGGCGAGCCCGTTGGCTTTCATTGTCTTCTCGAGGATGTCGTCGATCAGCTGTTTGTCGAGCCCGAGGCCCAGGGACAGGGGATCGGATCGACCCTGCTCCGCGATGTCATGGCTCTCAAGCCAGCCGGTTTCACGCTGCGCACGTTTCGCGCCAACCGGAGAGCGCGGGCCTTCTATGAAACGCGCGGCCTCGTCGCGATCGAATTTGGCCGCAGCGAAGCGGAAAACGAGCCCGACGTCACCTATCGCTGGGACCCGGCCTCCCTGACCTCGGCGTGATGTGCGCTGTCGCTGATGGGACAGCTGTCCGGAACTGTTGAGTGTGCCTCATCGGGTCACGTGCCGACAGTGAATGACGGGCTTCAGGGAGCGTCGATGAGCGTCACCTCGACGGGCCGGCCGGGGTTCACGATTTCCTCGCGGCCGGCGACGAGGGCGAGTTCGTCGGCGCCGCATTCCGCCGTCTTTCTCATGATGCCGTGCGTGGCGGCGAGAGCGTGGGCCAGGGCATCGGGGAGCGCGGCTCCTCGCAGGGTTGCCGCCGTGAAGATTGCAGCGATGAGATCGCCGGCGCCGTCGACCGGGACGTCGAGGCGTTCGACGCTGGCCTGGCAGGCGCCCTGATCGTCGACGGCGATGACGGGGATGGTGTCAGGGAACCCGGCGCGGGCCTCGAGCGAGGTGACGAGCACCGTCCGCGGCCCCATCTCCTGCACCTCGCGCGCGGCCCGGAGTGCATCATCGATGCCCTCGACCCGCCGCCCGGTGAGGAATTCGAGTTCCATGTGGTTGGGAAAGAGGATGTCGGCCCTGGGCACGATGTGATCCTTGAGATACTCGGGCACG
>JAJEHK010000186.1 GCA_022823765.1 Alphaproteobacteria bacterium
AGCTTCTCGACCTGCCTCTCCACCAGGGCGAAATCGAGGTCGAGAGGGCGTTCTCCTCCATGGCGGAGAGAAACCTGCACGGCGGCAATGCACCCTTCTTTCTCGGCTGTGGGGCCTATCGCCACCATGTGCCGGCGGCAGTGGACGCCCTCATCCAGCGGGGCGAGTTTCTCACGTCCTACACGCCCTATCAGCCGGAGATCTCCCAGGGCACGCTGCAGATGCTCTTCGAGTTCCAGACCATGGTGGCCGTGCTGACGGGCATGGAGGTCGCCAATGCCTCGATGTACGACGGCGCCTCGGCGACGGCGGAAGCCCTCCTCATGGCAAGCCGTGTGACGAGACGGCGGCGGGCCGTTGTGTCGGGCGGGCTTCATCCCCACTACCGCGAAACCGTTGCCACCTATGTGCGCCATGCCGACCTCGATGTCGTGACTCTGCCAATGTCCGTCGAGGAGGCTGATCTCGAGGCCAGGATCGATGAATCGACCGCCTGCGTCGTCGTTCAGACCCCCGATGTCTTCGGCCGCCTCCATGACTTTTCGGCGCTGGCGCAAGCGTGCCACGATGCGGGCGCCCTTCTGGTTGTCGCCGTGAGCGAAGTGGTGTCGCTCGGCCTTCTCACCCCACCAGGCGACATGGGAGCCGACATCGTCGTCTGCGAGGGTCAGTCGCTGGGCAACTCTCTGGGATTTGGCGGCCCCTATGTCGGTCTCTTTGCCACCAGGAAACGCCATGTCCGCCAGATGCCGGGGCGGCTGGCCGGCGAGACCGTGGATGCCGAGGGGCGCAGAGGCTGGGTTCTCACTCTGTCAACGCGCGAGCAGCACATCCGGCGCGAGAAGGCGACAAGCAACATCTGCACCAACTCGGGCCTGTGTGCCCTCGCCTTCACCATCCATCTTGCATTGCTCGGGGAAAACGGCCTTGCCCGGCTGGCCGCCCTCAACCACGAAGCGGCACAACGGACCATGGAACGACTCGTGGCCATCGAGGGGGTTTCCTCGCCGAACGACGGTTTCTTCAACGAGTTCACGCTCGAACTCCCCCGGCCTGCCGCGGATGTCGTCGACCGACTTGCCGAACGGGGCATCCTGGGTGGTGTTCCGTTGTCGCGATTCGAGCCGGCGAACGGTTCCCTCGCGAACCTGATGCTGGTGACCGCAACGGAAATGACGACGGCAGAAGAGATCGATGCCCTTGCCGGCGCACTGCGGGAGATCCTGGCATGAGCGACACGACATCGGGTGGCCATCGCGGTCTTGTCATGGACGAGCCGCTGCTGTTCGAACTCGACGGCGGCGGTCGCAGTGGAGTCGATCTTCCTCAACCGGAAGGAAGGACACCGAAACTGGGCGGTGTCAGGCAGCGTCAGGCCATCGGCCTGCCGGGGGTCTCGGAACCCGAAGTGATGCGCCACTTCACGCGGTTGTCGCAGAAGAACTACGCGATCGATTCGGGACTCTATCCGCTGGGATCGTGCACCATGAAGCACAATCCCCGGCTTAACGAGAAGGTCGTCAGATTGCCGGGATTTGCCATGGCGCACCCCCTGCAGCCACCGGCGACGGTACAGGGTTGCCTGGAAGTCATCGCCACGCTGGCGCATTGGCTCACCACTCTCACCGGCATGCAGGGCGTGGTCATGTCACCGGCGGCCGGCGCGCACGGAGAGTTCGCCGGTCTGATGTGCATTCGTGCCGCTCTCACTGCCAGGGGTGATGCGCGACGCAGGATTCTCGTTCCCGAATCGGCCCACGGTACCAATCCGGCGACGGCAGCGCTCTGCGATTACAAAGTTGACACCGTGCCCTGCGATGCGAGAGGACGCGTCGACCTGGCTGCCTTTGAGACGGCCCTCGAAGACGATGTCGCCGCCCTCATGCTGACCAACCCCAACACTTGCGGGCTCTTCGAGACCGACATCATGACGATTGCCGACATGCTGCACTCTGCCGGGGCCTTCCTCTATGCCGATGGCGCCAACTTCAATGCCATCGTCGGCCGGGTGAGGCCGGGAGACCTTGGCGTTGACGCGATGCACATCAATCTTCACAAGACCTTCTCGACTCCCCATGGAGGCGGTGGTCCGGGAAGTGGACCGGTGGTTCTCTGCGAAGAGCTGCTGCCCTTCGCGCCATTGCCGCGTATCGAGGGCAATGGTGATGACTGGCGGCTCATCGAGCACGACGGCGACGGGCTGGCGTTCGGCCGCCTGCGGAGTTTCCACGGGCAGATGGGCATGTTCGTGCGGGCGCTCGCCTACATGATGAGTCATGGCGCCGACGGGTTGCGCCAGGTCGCCGAGGATGCCGTGCTCAATGCCAACTACGTGCTGGCGCGCCTTTCCGGCGCCTACAATGCGCCATTTCCGGGACCCTGCATGCACGAGTGCCTGTTCGATGACCGGTATCTGAAGGACACGGGGGTCTCCACGCTCGATATCGCCAAGGCGATGATCGACGAGGGATACCATCCGATGACCATGTACTTCCCGCTCATCGTCCATGGCGCCATGCTCATCGAGCCGACGGAAACCGAAAGCCGTCAGAGCATTGACCGGTTCTGCGATGTCATGGTGCATCTGGCGGACGAGGCGAGAAAAGGGAACCGGGATCTCTTCCTCCACGCACCGCGGCTCGCTCCCTGGAAGCGGCTGGACGAAACTGCCGCGGCCCGTCGTCCCGTCCTGACATGGGAGCCCGATACCGCCTGACGGTCGGGCTTGAGGGAATGGCGCCTGTCCAGACATTGCAGTCTGTCCGGCGCATGTCATGAAGACTGGAAAGACACCCGTTCAGGCGTTGAACACCAGACTCGGGGACCACCTGGCAGGAATGCCGCCCGTTCAGGCGAGGCGCTGGTCGATTTCGTCGATGGCCTCGTCCACGAGACGTGCCTGTTCGCCGTCGTCAAGCCGCGTGTGGATGAGTCTCGCGGTGGCGCCAAGGGCGAGGTCGACCGCGGCTTCGCGAACCTGGTTGACGGCGTCGGCTTCGGCCTGGCGGATTCTCTCCTGTGCCGCCTGGCGCCGCTGGCCCAGTCTCGCCTGGAGTTCGAGGGATGCGTTGCGCTTCAGGATATCCGCCTGCTCGTGCGCCCGCGCCATGATGTCGGCAATCTCGGCTTCGGCGTCGCGATGCTTGCGACGGTACGAGGAGAGCAGCTCCTTTGCCTCTTCGTTCAGCGCGTTCGCTTCATCGAGCCTTCTTGCGATCTCGCCGCTTCGCCTGTCGAGTGCAGAGATGATCATGGAGGAAAGCGGTTTGGCGGCAATGGCAACGGCGATCACGAAGGCGACGGCCACCCAGAATGTGGGATCCTCGAAAAGGTGTTCCATGATCAGTTCTCCCGGACTGCCGCCAGCGCCTTGAGCGCGTCCTCGTCACTGGCTTCGGCACCCGTCAGCCGCCGGGTTGCAAGGCGCGCCGCTTCCACTGCCACTCCCTCGAGATTGGCGAGAGCTGTGGTCCGGGCCTCGTCGATGGCGCGTTGGGCGTCCTCGAGTTCACGTCCGATCTCGCGATCGAGCTCCTCGAGTCGCCGTTCCCCCTCCTCACCAGCCTGCTGGATGGCCGCGCCAATGATGGACCGAGCCCTGTCACGGGCCTCCTCAAGCGAGTCTTCGTAATCAAGACGCGCCCTTTCTGCGTCGGCTCTCGCCCTCTCGGCGCCGTCAAGATCCTGTTCGATCCTGTGCTTGCGGTCGGTCAGGACACGGCCGATCCGTGGCAACGCGACAAACGCCATGATGACGTAGAGGAACACGAAGCAGACCGCGAGCCAGAAGAACTGCGGCAGGAAGTGCCAGAATTCCAGCTGTGGCATGGATCGTCGTCCTCCGGATCAGGCGCCGCGGATGGTCAGAAGACGAAGAGGAGAAGAAGGGCGATGAGCAGGGCGTAGAGCGCCACGGCCTCGACGAGGGCGAAGCCGATCCACATGAAACCCTGGACATTGCCGGCCGCCGCCGGATTGCGTCCCACCGAGGAGATCATCGAGGCGAAGATGTTGCCGATACCGGCCCCAACGCCACCCAGTCCGATCACCGCAAGGCCGGCGCCAATGAGCTTCGCAGCTTCTGCATCCATCATGAAAGGTCCTTTCCAGTTCGAGGGGGATTTGCCTGGACGGGGATAAATCCGTCAGTGCATGTGAATCGCGTCGTGCAGGTAAATGCAGCTCAGCACGGCAAAGACATAGGCCTGCAGGAACGCGATGGCGAATTCGAGAAGCGTCAGTCCGATCACCGCCGCCATGGGGATGGCGCCGGGGAGGATCCACAAGGCCCCGAGCGGTGCCACGAAGCCGGCGAACACCTTCAGCATGGTGTGGCCCGCCGTCAGGTTCGCAAAAAGGCGCAGGCCCAGACTCACCGGGCGAATGAGATAGGACAGGATCTCGATGGGGATCACAAGGGGAGCGAGGAAGCCCGGGACGCCGTGGGGGAGGAAGAACTTGAAGAAGCCCAGGCCATGTTTCACGAAGCCGACAATCGTGACCCCGATGAAGACGACAAGGGCCAGTCCGAAGGTGACGACGACCTGGCTTGTCACCGTGAAGCTGTACGGCAGCATGCCCAGCATGTTGCAGAAGAGAATGAACATGAAGAGGGTGAAGACGAAGGGAAAGAACGGGCGGCCCTGATCCCCGACGTTGTCCTCCAGCATGTTGGCGATGAACTCGTAAGAGATCTCCACCAGGGACTGCATGCGTCCCGGGACCATGCTGCGCCGTCCGATGAACACGGTGGTGAAGATGATGACGAGTGCGGTTGCCGCCATCATCCAGATCGCCGAGTTGGTAATCGCAAGGTCGAGGTCGCCAATGCCGAACTCGACTGCAGACGACACTGCAAACTGCTCAAGCGGATTGTGCCCGGACTCAGTCGCCACGCGTTCGATCCCCTTCACTCCTGCCGGGACCGCGCTGCGATCCGCGAGTCATCATCCCAGCGGCCCTCACCACATTGATGACACCGGCCGCCATGCCCATGACCAGGAAGATCACCAGGAACAGCGGCGCGGTATCCAGTTCCCCGTCGATCCAGAGTCCCAGAAAGACGGAAACGGCCAGGGCAGCAACCATTTCGACTGCCATGCGGACGGCCATGCCGTAACCGGACGCCTGTGCCTTCCCCGTCGTCCTGCCACCCTTGCCCGTGTCTCGGGCTGCAGCGATTCGTGTTTCAAGATCGGATGGATCATCCGCCATGTCGTCTCGCCAGCCAGGCAGTCGAGGGCCGCCGGAAAATGCGGGCGCACATTAGATAAGCCGTGGCGGGCGTGTCAATCGGCTTTGCCCGATTGACTTGCTTGCCCCCTTGTTTTCACATGCGATGCCGCTCAATGGGGGAGAGACATGGCACAAACGCGTGGACGGCGCGGGGGAAGGGCCAGACGCCATCGTGAGCGCATCGGTGCGCCCATCGTCCAGCAGCGCTACATCACGCGCGAAATACCGGTCTACGAGCTCCTCGACGAGGCGGGAGTCGACCTGCTTCACGACACATCCATGCAGATTCTCGAGGAGACCGGCATCGACTTCCTCGATGAGGATGCCTGCCGTCAGTGGAAGGAGGCGGGCGCCGACGTGACCGGGCGGCGGGTGAGGATTCCACGGGATCTGGTCGAGAACCTCCTCGCCACGGTGCCGGAAAGCTATGTCCAGATGGCGCGCAACCCCGAGCGCAACGTGGTGGTGGGCGGTGACAACACGGTCTTTGCCCCCACGTTTGGCTCGCCCTTCGTGCGTGATCTTGCCAACCAGCGACGCTACGCGACACTCGAGGACCTGCAGAACTTCGTCAAGCTCGCCTACATGTCGCCAGTCCTCCATCATTCCGGAGGGATCATCTGCGAGCCGGTGGACGTGCCGGTGCCCAGACGCCATCTCGATATCGTCTATTCTCACATGAAGTACTCCGACAAGCCGTTCATGGGTGTGCAATCAGCACCGGAACGCGCTCTCGACTCGTGCCGCATGTGCGAGATTCTCTTCGGTGCCGACACCATTCGCGAAAACACGGTGATGACCTCGGTGGTCAACTGCAATTCACCCCTGGTCTGGGACGGCTCCATGCTTGGCGCATTGCGCCACTATGCCGAGCACAACCAGGCGGTTCTGGTGACCCCGTTCATCATGGCCGGGGCCATGGCCCCGGTGGTGACCGCAGGCGCCATCGCCCAGCTCAACGCCGAGGTGGTGTCGGGCCTTGCCTATGCGCAGATCGTCCGTCCCGGTGTACCCATGGTCTACGGCAGCTTCCTTGCCACCGTTTCGATGCGGTCGGGAGCCCCGATGATGGGAACGCCGGAGACCCTGCAGATGATCTATGCGGTGGGACAGCTCGCCCGCCGCTACCGGGTCCCGTTGCGTTCCGGAGGCATGCTCAACGGCGCCAAGATCGCCGATGCCCAGGCAGCCTATGAATCGATGCAGACCATGACGGCAACACTGCTGGCGGGGACCAACTTCGTGCTGCATGCCGCGGGCTGGCTCGAGGCGGGGCTGACCGCCGGCTACGGCAAGTTCATCATGGACACCGAACAGGTGGCGATGCTGCAGAGTTTCTGCCGCCGGCTTGACCTCTCGGAGAACGGTCTCGGTCTCGAGGCGATACGCGAAGTTGGTCCGGGCAACCACTTCCTCGGTTGTGCCCATACCAGACGCAACTACCTCGAAGGGTTCTTCATCCCCGAGATCGCCGACAACAACAGTTTCGAGCAATGGCAGGCCGAAGGCGAACTCACTCATGACGAGCGTGCCGTGGCCACTGCCCGGCGGCGCCTGGAGGCCTACGAGCCGCCGCCGCTGGATGAGGCCCGTGACGAGGCCCTGCAGGATTTCATGGCCCGGCGCAAGGCGGAACTGCCCGATACCGTCAGCTGAACCGAGGGGATGTTCACAGACCGGCAAGTGCCGGGATGAGGTCCTTCATGCGGTCGATCATGCACTCGGCGCCCAGCGAAGCCGCCGGTCCGCCGGCATAGCCGTAGCTGACGACGACACACGGCATGCCGGCGCCATGGGCGGCAGCAACGTCGGCGTGGCTGTCTCCCACCATGACGGCTTCGGCGGCGCCCACGCCGAGCCGGTCGAGAACGATGGCGAGATGGGCCGGATCGGGTTTCATCACGCCGGTATCGCCGCCAACCACGGCGCCGATGGCGTGCCCGAGTCCGAAGGTGGCAACGACATGGTCGGCGCCGGCCTGCCTCTTGTTGGTGCACACGCCGATCGCCGTGCCATCCCGGTGAAGTGAGTCAATGGTCCAGGCGACACCCGGATAGAGGCTTGAAAGGCGCGTGCTTCGGGGAAGGTAAAACTGGCGGAACTTCTCCTCGACAGCGGATTCAGCGCCGTCAGGCATGCCACCGGTCAGGGTCATGGCGCGTTCAAGAAGGCCCGCCCAGCCGCTGCCGACCATGTCCCGCACCGTCCGTTCGGTCAGGGCCCGGCGTCCGTATTCGGCCATCACCATGTTGATGGCGTCGGCGATATCCGGCGCGCTGTCGATCAGTGTTCCGTCGAGGTCGAAGATGACCGCGCGGAACCTGTGCTGGCGAACGGTTGTCACGTACGCTCACATGGCAGCCGGCGGACGAGGTCCGTCATGACGGCTGAATCGTGTCATTGAGTGTTGCAATTCTTGACTTCGGTCACTTTTTCAAGTGTGGCACCAACCGCTGGTTGCCGAAAGGGGTATTCATGAATTCCGCTCTCGCCCTGAAGGATGTCGCCGTGGTGGTCCTCGCGGCAGGAAGGGGTACGCGCATGAAATCGGACCTGCCCAAGGCCATGCACACCGTGGTCGGCAGGCCCATGGTGAAACACGTGATTGCCGCGGCCGCAGAGATCGGGCCTGAGCGCGTTGTTGTGGTGACCGGCCCCGGAGACAAGAGGACGGCCGAAGCAGTCAGTCCCGCCGTTGTCGTCATTCAGGAGAAGCCACGCGGCACGGCCGATGCCGTCAAGGCAGCGCGCCCTGCCCTTGAGGGTCTGGCTGATAACGGAGATGTCGTGGTGCTGTTCGGCGATGCGCCGACGCTGGAAGCGTCGGCCATTCATGAACTCGTGGCGGTGCGACGCAGGAGCGGCACCGTGGCTTCGGTCCTGGGAGTTCATGTCACCTCCGCCAATCGCTACGGCCGGCTGGTGGTGGATGACGACGGCTCCCTCGAGAGAATTGTGGAGTTTCATGATGCCGGCGAGGCCGAGCGTGCCTCGACGCTGTGCAATTCTGGGATGATGAGCATCGAGGCAGGTCGTCTCTTCGATCTCCTCGACGAGGTTTCCGACGACAACGCCAAGGGTGAATTCTACCTCTCCGACGTTGTTGCCATTGCGCGCCGCCGCGGTCTCGCGACCGCCGTTCTCGAGACCACGGATCCCGACGATACAGTCGGCGCCGACGACCGGGCGGACCTGGCCCGTTTCGAGGCGGTCATGCAGCGCCGCCTGCGCCAGGCCGCCATGACTGCCGGTTGTTCGATGGTGGCGCCGGAGACGGTGTGGCTGTCATGGGATACGGAAATCGGGAGCGATGTCGTGATCGAGCCCGATGTGGTGATCCGCCCGGGGGTGACGATCGGCAAGGGTGCCATCATCCGCAGCTTCAGCCATCTCGAGGACTGTCATGTCGGCGACGGCGCCGTGATTGGCCCCTTCGCCCGGCTGCGTCCGGGGACCCGCCTCGGGACCAACACGAGAATCGGCAATTTCGTCGAGATCAAGGCCTCGACGCTGGAGTCAGGCGTGAAAGCGAACCACCTGGCCTATGTTGGCGACGCCGAGGTCGGTGCCGGAACGAATCTCGGCGCCGGAGTCGTGATCTGCAACTACGACGGTGTGACCAAGCACCCGACGCAGATAGGAAGGGAGGCCTTCATCGGGTCCAACACCTCCCTGGTGGCGCCGATCACCATCGGTGACGGCACGATAGTCGGCGCCGGCAGCACGATCACCCGGGATGTCGGCGACGATGCCATCGCCCTCGAAAGGGCGCCGCAGACGGTTCGCGAGCGTGTGGCGTCCCGGTGGCGCCGCAGCAGGTCCGACGGCAGGTCCTGACAGGACCATGTGCGGAATCATCGGTTTTCTCGGGAACGGCGAGGCGGTTCCGGTTCTCCTCGACGGACTGCGCCGTCTCGAGTATCGGGGCTACGACTCGGCTGGCATCGCGGTTCTCAACCAGGAAGGAATCGTGCGTCGGCGCGCCGCCGGCAAGATCGCGAATCTCGAGGCCATGCTGACCTCGAACGGGGTGGCGGGGAAGGCCGGAGTCGGTCATACGCGATGGGCGACCCATGGAGCGCCCACGCGCAGAAATGCACACCCCCACATGACCGGGCGTGTCGCCGTCGTTCACAACGGCATCATCGAGAACTATCGCACGCTGCGTGACGACATGCGTGCCGGGGGGCGCCGTTTCGAGTCGGAGACGGACACCGAGGTCGTGGCCCACCTGTTCGACGCGCTGCTGGAGGCCGAAGGGACGCCTGCAGCGGCGATGACCGCCCTGATGGAGCGTCTCGAGGGCATGTTTGCCCTCGCCATTCTCATCGAGGGCGATGACGTGGTGCTGGCCGGAGCAAGAAGGGGCGCACCGCTTGCGGTGGGCTGGGGCGAAGGCGGTCTCTTCCTTGCGTCCGATGCCATCGCCCTCGCCGGTCACACCCGCAAGGTCTCCTACCTGGAAGAAGACGACCTGGCGCTGGTTCGCCGTGACGGGGTCGAAATTCTCGGCACGGGTGGTCATCCCGTGAAACGGCCGGTGGTGGACACCGAACTCTCCGGCGCGGTGATCGGGAAGGGGAACTACCGCCATTTCATGGAAAAGGAGATCCATGAGCAGCCGGTGGCCGTCGGCGAAACCCTGGGACGTTATCTCGATCCCGATGCGGGCTCGATCACAATTCCCGGCGCGTCCCTTGGACCCGGTGCTGTCGAGAGGATGACCCTGATTGCCTGCGGTACCGCCTACTACGCCGCCCTCATCGGCAAGTACTGGCTCGAACGCCTGGCCAGGTTGCCCGCCGACGCCGACATTGCCTCGGAATTCCGCTACCGCCAGGCGCCAATGGTCGAGGGTGGTCTCGGTGTCTTCATCTCACAGTCGGGAGAGACTGCCGATACCCTGGCCGCCATGCGCTATGCCCGGGGTCTCGGCAGGACCGTCCTTGCCGTCACCAACACCGAGACCAGCACGGTGGCAAGGGAGGCCGATCTGGTACTCGCCACCCATGCCGGACCAGAGATCGGTGTGGCCGCGACCAAGACCTTCACCTCTCAGGTTGCCGTGCTGTTCTGCCTTGCCGTGGCGACCGCGCGCGACCGCGGGACCATTGACCACCATGAGGTCGCCCGACTTGCGGGTGTGCTGACCACTCTGCCGTCAACGCTTGCCCGCGTCATCGCCATGGAGGAAGAGTTCCGGCAGATTGCCTGGGACGTCGCCGAAGCGCGTCATGTTCTCTACCTTGGCCGAGGCACGTCCGCCATCGTTGCCATGGAGGGAGCGCTGAAGCTCAAGGAAATCAGCTACATTCACGCGGAGGCCCACGCCGCGGGAGAGATGAAACACGGGCCAATCGCGCTGATCGACGAGCATGTTCCTGTCATTGTCGTTGCGCCGGGCGATGAACTCTTCGACAAGACGATGTCCAACGTGGAGGAAGCGAGAGCGCGAGGCGGCAGGATCATCCTCATTACCGACGAGGCCGGCGCCGCCGATGCTGGACCCGTCGCCGACAGGATGGTTGTCCTGCCTGCCGTCGATTCCCTGGTCACGCCGCTCGTTCACGCCATCCCGGTACAGATGATCGCTTACCATGCTGCCATGCGAAAAGGCACGGATGTCGATCAGCCGCGTAATCTCGCCAAGAGTGTCACGGTCGAATAGGCTCGTCGTTTCAGCCTGCCACCTGCCCGACGACCCTTGCGATGCGGGTCATCGCGGATCTCACCATGGCGCGTGGACAGGCAAGGTTGAGGCGCAGGAACCCCCTCGCCATGGCGCCGAAGTCGCTTCCCGCCTGAACGAGCAGGCCTTCGCTGTTGATCAGACGGTCCATGAGTTCCTCTTCGTCAAGACCGGTTCCAGTCGTGTCGAGCCACTTCAGGTAGGTGGCTTCGGTCCTCACCGCGGCCACGCCGGCGAGTTCCCGGGCACACCAGTCGTCGACGACCGCCATGTTGCCTGCAATGTGATCGAGAAGCGCGTCCAGCCAGGCGCCACCGTGGGCGTAGCCGGCGAGAGCGGCTGCCCGGGAGACCGGATTGACACCCCATTCTCCGTTCCTGCGCACGGCGTCCTCGAACCGCTGGCGAAGCTCCTGTGATGGAATGACGATGTTGCTGAGGCCCAGACCGGCGAGGTTCATCGTCT
>JAJEHK010000022.1 GCA_022823765.1 Alphaproteobacteria bacterium
GCCCATCGTCGGCGACGTCCGTGGCCAGAAGTTCATGATGGGAATCGAGAGCGTTGCCGACAAGGAGACCAGGGAACTGCTGCCGTTCGAAGCGGACGTGGGACACCGCACATCAAACCATGCCAGAGAACTGGGCCTCATCCTGAGACCCCTGGCACACCTCAACATCCTGTCACCCTGCCTGATCCTGAAACGCGACGAGATCGACCGCATTGTGGACATCCTGCGCACGAGCCTTCTTCGCACACAAGATGACCTCGTGCGCGAGGGCTTCTGGTCCGGGTGACCAGGCCATTGATATCCAGCGACGGAGTCCGGCAACATGCAGGCCAGCTGAACGGTCACACGTGGAAGGCCTGCGCGGATGACGTCGGAGTCCTTGAAGTACACCGGTCATCGGTTTCCAGCCGATATCGAACTGCGGTCAGGCTGAGCCGAAGGCAACCGCATTCAGGTTGAGTGCAGCCTTGAGCCCAACACCACCCACGGCGATCAGCGCCGCCATCGAACTACGTTCCGTGACAAAGGTCTTCCAGGCGGGTTCTGCGGAGTCCGTGACGGCCCTTGACGAGGTCTCTCTTGCCATCCGGGACAACGAGTTCTTCACCCTGCTCGGCCCATCGGGGTGCGGCAAGACAACGCTTCTTCGTCTGATTGCGGGGTTCGAACAAGTCACGCAAGGCAACATCCTGCTGTTCGGCGACGATGTGGCGGGTCTTCCGCCCCACAAGCGACCGATCAATACGGTGTTTCAGCACTACGCGCTGTTTCCCCATATGACCGTTGCGGAGAACGTGGCGTTCGGACTGCGCATGCTGCGCCGGGACAAGGCCGAAATCAGGCGCACGGTCGAGACCATGCTGACCCTCGTGAAGATGCCTGAACTCGCCGATCGCAAGTCAAGCCAGCTTTCCGGCGGACAACAACAGCGCGTTGCGCTCGCCAGAGCACTGGCGAACCATCCCCGGGTCCTGCTTCTCGACGAACCTCTCTCGGCACTCGATCTCAAGCTCCGCCAGGAGATGCGCCTCGAACTCAAGACCCTGCAGCGTGAGACCGGAATCACATTCATCTTCGTGACACACGACCAGGAAGAAGCGCTCACCATGAGCGACAGGATTGCCGTGCTCCAGGCAGGCAGGATCCAACAGGTCGGTACGCCTGACACGATTTACGAACAACCCGCCAATTCATTCGTTGCCAACTTCATGGGCGAAACCAATCTGTTGCCGGCCGTCCTCGGCACCGCTGAACGCGACATGATCAGCTGTCTTCTTGAAGGTGGCGCCGAGGTCCTCGCACAGCCAGTTGGTAACGAGGCGGCGGGAAGTCGGGTTACGCTGTCGCTGAGACCGGAACGGATCGTCTTGTCCGCCGACCCTGGGACTGGACTAGCCGGCCGAATCACGGACCGCCTCTACCGGGGAACCGACACAAGCTACCGCGTCAAGCTGGAAGACGGTCCGGAACTGCTGGTCTACGAGCAGAATGTCGCTGATCGCAGCAGCGGCATGTCAGCGGGAAACAGCGTGGGGGTTCTCATCGCACCGGGCGCAGCCCGGATCCTGGTCAGCTGAGGTCCCCATGGCCGAACAGCGCGATGCCGCGAACCAGGCGACATGGATCGACCGCTTCAGCGGTCTCCCGGAGGCACGGCGCAGCCTGATCCTGCTTTCACCGGCATTCGCTCTCATTGGCGCTTTCGGTCTTGCTCCTCTCTGCCTGATCCTGGTCTATTCCTTTCTGGTTCCCGGCACCTACGGCGGTGTGGTCTGGGAATTCTCGCTCGATGCCTACATCCAGTTCCTGTTCGAACGCGACATCTTCGATGGAACGCTCGCATTCAATGCGTCCTATCTCCAGATCGGCGCCCGCTCCGTCATTCTGGCTGGCCTCGCAGTCGTCGGTTGCCTTCTGATCGGATTCCCGACGGCCTATTTCATCGCGACCCGCCCGCCCGGACTCCGCAACGTTCTGATATTTTTGGTGACGGTTCCATTCTGGACCAACCTTCTGGTGAGGACGTTTTCGATGATGCTGATCCTGCGGGACCAGGGTCCACTCAATTCGATTCTCATGGACATCGGCATCACCGGGCAACCGCTCTCGTTGCTCTACACCGATTTCGCGATCGGTCTTGGCCTGCTCTACAGTTTCCTTCCCTTCATGGTGCTGCCCATCTACGCCAGCCTGGAACGAATCGATTTCCGGCTCGTGGAGGCCGCCTATGACCTCTACGCCAACCGCTGGAAGGTGTTGCAGCGCATCCTGATCCCGCTCTCGCTCCCTGGTATCGCCGGAGGTTGTTTCCTTGTCTTCATCCCTTCACTGAGTTCGTTTCTGGCCCCCGACCTGCTCGGTGGTGGCAAGCACCTGATGATCAGCAATCTGATAGCGCAGCAGTTCGGCACTGCGCGCAACTGGCCCTTTGGCGCGGCAGCGGCGATGATTCTCCTTTCTCTCGTGCTGATCGCGCTGATGATCTACGCCCGGCAGACCGCTCGCCGGGAGCGGAAGGTGGTCTGACATGAGGACCGGTCCCCGAACCTTCGATCTGAGGCGTTATCCGGGATTCGGGTTCATGGCTGCGGTCTGTCTGGGTCTGCTCTACCTTCCATTGTTCGTTCTGGTGTTCTTTTCGTTCAACGAACGGCGCTCCGTCTCGAACTGGAGCGAGTTCAGTCTGGACTGGTATGCCAAGGCGCTTGCCAATGACGCGATCCGGCAAGCAGCCACGAATTCGTTTCTCGTCGCAACGGTCGCCACCGTCGCGGCAACGATCCTGGCGACAGCGGCTGCCTTGGCGACAACGAGGGTGCAGCGGTTTCGTGGCCTGACGGCCAGCTACGCCGTGATCAATTCACCGCTCATGGTGCCCGAGATCGTCACCGCCGTGGCCCTGCTGTCGTTTCTCAGCCTCATCGGGCTGAAACTTGGTGTCGGCAACGTCATGATTGCTCACACGGTCTTCTGCGTGCCATTCGCCTACCTGCCCATACGGGCCAGGCTGCATGGCATGGATACCACCCTTGAACAGGCCGCCGCCGACCTCTACGCGGACCCCGTGCAGACGTTCCGTCATGTGACGTTGCCGATGTTGATGCCGGGGATCGTCGCCGGCGCAGCACTCGCCTTCGTCATCTCGCTTGACGATTTCATCATCACCCAGATGGTCGCGAGCGCCGGCGCCACGACCCTGCCCGTCTACATCTACAGTCAGGTCCGCATGGGAGTCACGCCCGAGGTTAATGCCGTTTCCTCCATGCTCCTCGGCGTCTCCATCATCATCGTCAGCATGGCAGTCCTTCTGCGCAGGAAGGAGACGGCCTGACACGCAGTCAGGCGCGGCATGCCGCCCGCCTTGTCCTCTGAGCGGGCATCATCAACAGGCTCGGGTCTCTTCCGCGTACGACACCTGCGGGGGCCCGCGTTTCCAACTGGCCTTTTTCCCGGACCGGGTTAAGGTTACAGTCTGTATTCAATTCGTATTCAAAGGGAGGTCAATCATGTTGAGACAATTGCTTGGCGTGACGGGGGCCATCTTGCTGGTCGCCTCGCTTGGCATCCCCCGGGCCGACGCCGAGGGAGAGGTGAACTTCTACACCTGGGCGGACTACACCAGCCCCGAGTTGATCGAGAAGTTCGAAGCCGAGACCGGGATCACGGTCAACATCGATACGTTCGCAAGCAACGAAGACCTGCTCGCCAAGATGATGGCCGGAGCGACGGGCTACGACATCATCGTGCCGGGCGACTATCTCGTCGAGATCCTGATCAAGGAAGATCTGCTTCTGCGTGTCGAGCCCAACCAGCTTCCCAACTTCAAGAACGTCGAACCACGCTGGGTCGATGTCTACTGGGATCCGGGCCGTCACTACTCCATTCCCTGGATGTGGGGCACCACGAGTTTCAATGTGAACACCGACGTCTACGATGGCGACATTCACACCCTGGCCGTCCTCTTCGATCCACCGGACGTACTCAAGGGCCGCATCAACATGTTCCAGGACTCCGTGGAGGTCATCAACATGGCCTTGCGCTATCTCGGATTCCCGCGTTGCAACTCCAATCCGGACGAAATGCGCCAGGTTCAGGAACTGCTGCTGCGGCAGAAGGAGTGGGTGCGCTCCTACTCCATGGACCCGAAGGAACTGATCGTCTCGGGCGAGGTCGATGCGACGATGAACTGGGACGGATATGCCATCCGCACACGCGCTGAAAAGCCATCAGTGGCGTTTGCGCACCCCCGGGAAGGCTATACCGGGTGGATGGACAATCTTGCCGTGCCCAAGGGTGCCGAGAACGTCGAGAATGCCATGATCTTCATGGACTTCATGATGGTGCCCGAGAATATCGCCCTTGAATCGAACTATGTGGGGGTGAATGGCGGCATCATGGGCGCTGCACAGTACTTCGATCCCGAACTCGCCACGGCACCGGAACTCAACGCTACGGAAGGAACGCCGGACCCTGAGTTCGTACCTGCCTGCGAGGACGATGTCGTGAGGCTCTACGACCAGGTGTGGACGAACGTCCTGAAGTAGTTCGCCCTGTGTGGGACGGGGTGCGCGTGCACCATCGTCCCACACGCGGTCCTGCCGCTCACGGGGAGAACGAAGGCGCCCGAACGGCAGGATGACCGCATTGTGCTACTCCGGGTAGAACGGAACGAGAATTCCGATCTCCGACATCCAGCGCAATGTCCTGTTCGAGCTGCTGCGGCAGGCGTGTTCGAGTTCGATCAGGAGGCGCCCCGCCGCCGTTTCGTCCCAGAACCATCTGCCCAGTTCCGTGCTCGTCGTGAGTTCCCCCTCGAAGCTCTTGGCTTCGGTGTAGTAGGCCATCAGGTCATCAAGGGCGAAACGGAACGTCTGCGGGAGAGAGAGGCTTCTGACCGGATTGGCCGGTGGATCCTTGCCGAGGAAACCCGTCAGGAAGGGAGCGAGATCGTCAAGCGCCACACCGCTGGCACCGACGCTTGAGCGCCCGCGGCCTGCCGCCGCACTGGTGTAGAGAGACCGGATGGCAGGGTCTTCCGCCCTGATGCGGGCCAGCAACACTGCCGCATCGGTTCGTTCAGCATCGGATTGCAGCTTCGGAGAGCGGCACGACCAGCCAAGGTCCCTGTCGTAGTCCGAAACCAGGCCGGGATAGTCAACCAGAACCGGCCCGCCGGGTTCCTTGAGAAGATCGAGCGCAGCGCGCAGAACACGCATCTGGAACGGCGCATCCATGGGCTCACCGAAGGGTTTGCCCAGTTCGAACGGGACCCATAGCGCCCGTGGCGGGCGCATGGCCTCGACATGGGGGCGAACAAAGGCCAGCGTCACTGTCGTCAGTCCGTCTTCCTCAAGGTAATGGGCAAGCCCGCTCACGGCGCGCGTGCAGAAGGGTCAAACGGGACAGAGCAGCATCGTATCGACGCCCTCGGCCTTCATCTCCTGTGCCGCATTCCGGGCGGCCCGTTCCATTTCGTGGGGTGGCGATCCGCCCAGGAATGAATAGTGTGTCGGCCCGATTGACCCGAGTTCACCGGCCTCGACCAGCTCGCCAAGACGATCGAATGGCAGGATCAGGTTGAGATCCTGCTGAAAACCGGTGCGGTCATGATCGCCGGAATGGTGGCTCTGGATGAGATCCCGGTCATTCGTTCCGATGCGGCGGAAGTCCCGGGCCGACAGACTGAAACGCTTGTCATCCCGGCGATGTACAGCGGCCGTGGACACCAGAGCGATGCGGGAATCAGCGAGGGGTCTGGCCGGCGTCCAGGGCTCCGTCTCGTAGAGCGTCAGGGGCAGATTGATGACGTCATCGTAGGCCCAGGGCCACGACTTCATGCGATTGAGGTGAACCATCTGCAAGTCTCCCACATGCCGGTCGTCGACGCGGACGTATGGCATGATGCTGATCGAACCGCCGCACGGTAGCACGCGCCGTAGGTCCCACCAACATATTGAGTTGACGATACTATTGGGCTGCCTTCAGGAACGCGAGAAGCAGTCCGGACCGGGATCGTGACGATCCGCCATTGAATTGCGATGTATGGCTGACATCGGCTACACAGGAAGTTGACGTGGCACATCACGTGGTTTCAGGACACTCGGAATGGAGGTCCCACTGGATCAAGATTCTTGCAAGGGGCCTTTTCCTGCATGGCAACGCACATGACGCCGGATTACATCATCGTCGGAGCCGGATCATCGGGCGGCGCGCTTGCGGCACGCCTCAGCGAGGATCCGGAGGTCCGGGTGCTGCTTCTCGAAGCCGGCAGCAGGGCGCGTCACTGGTCGATCGACATGCCGCTTGGCTACTACCTCAACTGGACCGAGGGACCTTACAACTGGGCCAGGTGGTCCGAACCCCAGGACAACATGGCGGGACGGCGAATCTTCCAGCCCCGCGGCAAGGGTCTTGGTGGCTCGTCTGCAATCAACGGCATGGCGTTCCTGAGGGGCCACCCGATGGACTTCGATCGCTGGGAGGACGAAGGCGCCACAGGCTGGTCGTATCGGGACGTGCTGCCCTTCTTCAAGCGGCTCGAGACACACGCCGGCGGCGAAACGGACTTTCGCGGTGGAAGCGGTCCGGTGCGCACGGGGCCCCTGTCATTTCCTCTGCCGATGAGCGATGCCTTCGTCGAGGCGGGACTCGAGGCGGGGTTTCGCCTCAGCGACGACTTCAACGGCGAGAACCAGGAAGGCATGGGCTGGTTCGATGCCTCGATTGCCGACGGCAGGCGCGTCAGCACGGCCAGTGCCTATCTCGAACCCGCGCGTCATCGTCCCAACCTCGACATCCGCACCCATGCCGAGGTTGTCGGAATCGAGATCGAGGAGGACCGCGCCACCGGTGTCAGGATCAGACGGGGCCGTGACGTCGAGATCGTGCGCTGCTCCCGGGAGATCATCCTGTCGGCCGGCCCCTACGGGTCACCGCACATCCTGATGCTGTCGGGCATCGGTCCGGCTTCCCACCTGCGCGACGTCGGAATCGCCGTGCGTCACGACCTGCCCGGTGTCGGACAGAATCTCCAGGAGCACGTCGAACTTCACATACCGTTCGAAGGTCCCGTTCGCCATTCGCTCAACCGGTATGCCGGCCCTCTTTCCAAGACCCTGGCCGGCGCTCGCTGGTTCCTGAACCGGAGCGGAATCTGCGCCACCAACGGCGTTTTCACCGGCGCCTTCACGAAAACCCGCGACCGCGTGGCGCACCCGGACATCCAGTATCACTTTTTCCCGTTCTTTCTCCAT
>JAJEHK010000108.1 GCA_022823765.1 Alphaproteobacteria bacterium
AGCGCCTCGCGGCCGTCGCCACAGGTCAGGACCCTGAAACCTTCGGCCTCCAGGTTGTAGCGCACCAGTTCGAGGATCGGTTCCTCGTCATCAACGACGAGGGCGGTGGCTTCATATGCCCTAGCTGCCGTTCTCGACTGCCTCACCTTCCACTCCGATCACGGAATCCGCCTTGGGCTGGTCGCGATCCGGCAACTGGCCCAGAATCATGTAGGTCACCATCTCGGCAATGTTGGTGGCGTGGTCGCCGATGCGTTCGATGTTCTTGGCCATGAAGTGGACCTGGGTTCCGGACGCAATGAGTTTCGGATCGGCGATCATGTCTGCGAGGATGGCGAGATAGACGGAACTGTACATCTCGTCGATGTACTCGTCCTGGCGCCACACCCGCTCGGCCAGATCGGCATCGCCATCGCGGAACGCGTTCATGACATCGGTCGTCATGTTGTAGACGGCGGCGCCGAGTCGCCTCAGGGCCTCGCGCTGCGGCATTCTCGCAGTGTCCTCGATGATCAGGATACGCTTGGAGACATTGGCCGCAAGATCGCCCATGCGCTCCAGATTGCTGGCCGACTTGAGCGCCGTCATGATGCGACGCAGATCCTCGGCCATGGGCTGGCGCAATGCCACGATGCGCGTGACCAGTTCTTCCACCTCGCGCTCATGGGCGTCGACCCTCTGGTCGCTGTCGATGACGTTCTGGGCGAGGGTGCGGTTGCCGTCCACAAGAGCCTGCATGGCGTTGCGGATCTGGTCTTCCACGATTCCGCCCATGGCAAGAACGCGGTTCGTGACCTCCTCGAGTTCGGAATCGTAGGAACGGACAGTGTGCTGGACAGTCATGGGAATCCCTCAGCCAAGTGTGCTCATCCGAACCTGCCGGTGATGTAGTCCTCGGTCATGGATTCGGCGGGGCTCTGGAAGAGTTCGGCCGTGCTGTTGACCTCGATCAGCCGGCCAAGGTGAAAGAAGGCGGTCATCTGGGAGACCCGGGCCGCCTGCTGCAGGTTGTGGGTGACGATGACGATCGTGTACTTCGTCCGCAAGTCGTCGATCAGTTCTTCGATGCGCGCCGTCGAAATCGGATCGAGCGCCGAGCAGGGCTCGTCCATCAGGATGACTTCGGGGGCAACGGCGATCGAGCGGGCAATGCACAGGCGCTGCTGCTGGCCACCGGACATGCCCGTCGCGAGATCGCCGAGACGGCCGGACACTTCCTCCCACAGCCCGGCACGGCGCAGACTTGATTCGACGATGTCATCGAGTTCACGCCGGTTCGCGGCAAGGCCGTGAATGCGCGGACCATAGGCGATGTTGTCGTAGACCGTCTTGGGGAAGGGATTGGGTTTCTGGAAGACCATGCCGACACGCGCACGCAGTTGCACGACATCGACAGAACGGTCCCGGACATCGACGTCGTCCAGGGTGACACTGCCTTCGGTTGTCACGCCATCGATGGTGTCGGTCATGCGGTTGAGGCACTTCAGGAACGTGGTCTTGCCGCAACCCGAGGGACCGATGAGGGCGGTGACACGATGTTCGGGCACGTCAAGATCGATGCCGGCCAGCGCCTGCTTGTCGCCGTACCACAGCTTGAGGCGGCGCGTTCTCATCTTCACGCGCGGCGCATCACGGGTGTCCGCCGATTCTACCATCTGATCTCGAACCTCTGTCTCAGGTAGACCGCCAGGCCATTCATGGCGACCAGAAACACGAGCAATACCATGATCGCGGCGGATGTCTTCTCGACAAAGCCGCGTTCCGGGCTGTCGGCCCACAGGAAGACCTGCACCGGAAGCGCTGTCGCCGCATCGGTCGGTCCGGAGGGCAGATCGACCACGAAGGCCACCATGCCGACCATGAGCAACGGCGCCGACTCTCCCAGCGCTCGCGCCATGCCGATGATCGCTCCGGTGAGAATCCGCGGCATCGCCAAGGGCAGCAGGTGATGCGAGACCACCTGCACCGGCGAGGCGCCGATGGCGAGGGCCGCGTCCTTGATCGAGGGCGGTATTCCCTTCAGCGCGGCCCGCGTGGCGATGATGATCGTCGGCAAGGTCATCAGGGCCAGGGTGAGGCCGCCAACGACCGGTGCCGAACGCGGCATGTGCATGACGTTCAGGAAGACGGCAAGGCCCAGCAGGCCGAAGACGATCGAGGGAACAGCAGCGAGGTTGTTGATGTTGACCTCGATGACGTCGACCCAGCGGCGCTTGGGCGCAAACTCCTCGAGGAATATGGCCGCACCCACCCCGGTCGGAAACGACACGACGAATGTGACGAGAAGGATCCAGAACGATCCCAGGACGGCGCCGCCGACTCCGGCGAGTTCCGGTTCGCGGGAATCCCCGCTCAACAGGAACGTCCAGTTGAAGACGGTCGCCAGATCGTCGGCTTCATCGATGGCATCGACCCAGGCAATCGTCCGGTCGTCAATCAGCCGCAGTTCCTCCGGCGCGGAACGGTCGACGTAGCCCTTGTTGAGCATGTCGACCTCTGTTGCCGCCGGGAGCCACAATTCCAGTGACCCGCCGGCAAGTGAAGGGTCGTCGAGGAGGGCGTCCCGCACGTCCCAGGTGCCTCTGTTCGACACGATGCCGAGCAGCGCGCGCAGTTCCCTGCGTTCCGTCACGTCGGGAAATCTCTCGCGCAGGGCATCGAGGATGATCATGCGGAAGTTGCCGTTCGCCGGATCCTCCACGTCGAGGTGCTTGGTGGAGTACGTCACCTCGAGCCGCAGCTTGGTAGTGAGGAACCCCGACCAGCCGTTGAGAACGATGGAGCCGAGCAGGATCACGAGGAAGAGGGCGGTGAGCCCCAGGGCCGAGACGGAGATGATCTTGAAACTGCGTTCCCGCCCATAGCGCCTGCGAAGGCGTTCGCGGGACGTGTCGCTCTGGTGAACCGACGTCGCTGGCTGTGTCATGTCAGTCATACTTTTCCTGGTACTTCTGCACCATTCTCAGTGCGACAACGTTGAGTCCCAGCGTGACCATGAAGAGGGTCAGGCCAAGCGCGAAGGCGGCGAGGGTCTTGGCGCTGTCGAATTCCTGATCGCCGATGAGGAGCGTCACGATCTGTACGGTCACGGTGGTGACGGCCTCAAGGGGGTTCGCAGTGAGATTGGCCGCAAGACCGGCCGCCATCACCACGATCATGGTTTCTCCGATGGCCCGGCTCACCGCCAGCAGGAACCCGGCCACGATTCCAGGAAGGGCAGCAGGAATGACGACCCGTGTCACCGTCTCCTGGTGCGTCGCACCAAGACCCAGGGAAGCGTCGCGCAGGTCGTCAGGAACCGCAGCCAGGGCGTCGTCGGTGAGCGACGAGACAAAGGGAATGATCATCATGCCCATGACCAGCCCCGCCGCCAGGGCGCTTTCCGACGCTACGTCGAGCCCGACCATGATGCCCGCCTCGCGCAGCGCCGGCGCCACGACGAGCGCGGCGAAGAAGCCGTAGACCACCGTGGGAATGCCAGCAAGGATCTCGAGCATCGGCTTGGCCACCGCCCGGTGGCGCGGATCGGCATACTCCGCCAGATAGACCGCCGAAAGCAGTCCGACAGGTCCGGCCACGAGCATGGCGATGAGAGTGATGAGAATCGTGCCGGTGAAGAGCGGGATCGCACCGAATGCCCCCGACGATCCCACCTGGTCCTCCCGCAGGGCGATCTGCGGACTCCACTTCACACCGAACAGGAAGTCGAGAAACGGCACCTTGTCAAAGAAACGGATCGCCTCGAAGAGCACGGAAAAGACAATGCCCGCCGTCGTCAGGACGGAAATCGCCGCAACAGCAAGGAGCACGATGAGAAGCACGCGCTCGACCGGCTGACGGGTCCGTCGCGAGATGTCGATCCGACGCATCGCGAACCCGGCTCCAATGAGCCCAAGACCCATTGCGGCACTGAATCCGACCCAGCGCTCGAGAAGGGTGAGCCGCCTGAAGGAGGCAGCCGCTGCCTCGAGTTCCGGAGTGATCTCGATCGTCGGAATGCCACCGGCAGCGAGCGTTTCGGCATCGTTCAGGAATCTCTGCAGGATCGGGGCGGAGGCTTCCCGAAGCTCCCCTGGAAGCGCGGCCACAATGGTCCTGTCAATCATCCAGTCCCCGGCCAGGAGAACCATGAACCAGAGGGACACCGCCGGCAGGCCACAGGCCAGTGCGACATACCAGCCGTGATAGACGGGACGGGAGTGAAGGATGGACGTCCGACCTCCGGTGACCCCGATTGCTTTCCTTCGCCCGACGAGGAAGGCCGCTGCCGCAAGACAGATCAGCGCCAGGGTGAGGATCAACTGGGTCACGTTCCGGTCACTCTCCGGCGTGTGGTGTCATCATTTGAACAAAGACAAGGTGCCGGAGACCGGTTGCAGGTCCCCGGCACCTCGAGAATCAGCGTATCACATGCTGAGAGGCGTGGCGGCATTCGCCGACGCCGCCATGGCTGCCCGATCTTCGTCGGGAAGCGGGATCAGGCCCTTGTCCGCGAGGTAGCCGAAGGGACCCCAGGCATCTTCGCTGGTGAACTCGGCCACGAACTCGGTGATGCCCGGAACGACATCGATGTGCGCGTTTTTGACGTAGAAATAGAGCGAACGCGACACCGGATAGTCGCCGGAGGCGATGTTGTCGAACGTTGGTTCGACACCGTTCATCATGGACCCCTGGATCTTGTTGATGTTCTGATCGAGGAAGGAAAAGCCGAAGATGCCGAAGGAGTTCGGATCGGCCTCGAGCTTCTGGACAATCAGGTTGTCGTTTTCCCCGGCCTCAATGAAGACGCCGTCCTCGCGGATCGAGGCGCAGATGCTCTCGAAGCGGTCTTCATCCGACTCCTCGATCATGGCGACGGCCTCGAAGTGTTCGCATCCCCCTTCCATGACGAGTTCGACGAAGGCGTCACGCGTGCCGGACGTCGGCGGCGGGCCCATGACCCTGATGGCGACGGCGGGCAGCGAGTCGTCGATCTCGTTCCACATCGTGTAGGGGTTGGCGACTATGTTGCCATCCGCGTCAGGCACTTCGGCCGCAAGGGCAAGCCACAGATCAGGAATGTCGATGGAGAGCTGATCCGCTCCACGCGAGCTGCCGAGCACGATTCCGTCGAAGCCGATCATGACCTCGGTGATATCCGTGATGCCGTTTTCGGCGCAACGATCGACCTCGCTGGACTTGATGCGGCGTGATGCATTGGTGATGTCGGGATGCTCGAAGCCGATGCCGGCACAGAAGAGCTTCAATCCGCCGCCGGATCCGGTCGACTCGACAACGGGCGTCGGGAAGTCGCTGCTCTGGCCGAACTGCTCGGCAACGGCGGTCGAGAATGGAAACACGGTTGATGAACCGACGATCCTGATCGTGTCCCGCGCATCCTGCGCGGTCGCCGCAAGGGCCGTCAGGGTGCTGACGCCTGCGGCAAGGACAACATTCAACACTCTGGACTTCATGTCACGATCCCCCATGGGTTGACGGTTAGGGTGCATCAACGCGCACCCTAGGGAGATTTCATGACACTTTCGTGAAACACGGCAGGCAGCCACACCGTGAAGACGGATCCCTTGCCCGGAGTGCTCGCCACGTGCAGTTCTCCACGGTGACGCGAGAGAATGTGCTTGACGATGGCAAGGCCGAGTCCGGTTCCACCGCGCTCGCGGCTGCGCGCCTTGTCGACGCGGTAGAACCGCTCGGTGAGCCGCGGCAGGTGGTGGGACTCGATCCCGTCGCTCTCATCGGTGACGGAAATCCATGCCAGCCGGCCACGCGCGACCCGCAGGTGATCGGGTGGCCTCATCGCGACGCCGGCGGTGAGGCTGACCGCGGTCCCCTCCCTGCCATACCCGATGGCGTTGGCGATGAGATTGTAGAGGGCCTGTTCGATCTCGTCCTCGTCGCCCCGCACCGGCGGCATGGAATCGGGGATGTCGAGATCGATGGACATCGACCGCCTGTCGGCTTCGAAGTGAAGCGTGGATGCGAGGCGCCAGAGCAGCGGCGCAATGGCGACCTCGCCTGTCGGCTGGGCGTGCTCCCGGATCTCGATCCGCGACAGCGACAAGAGGTCCTCGACCAGGTTCGCCATGCGCCTTCCCTGCGCTTCCATCATCGCCAGGAACCTTGTGCGCGAATCGGCATCGTCCCTTGCCGGACCCTGCAGGGTCTCGATGCAACCGATGAGCGTGGTGAGCGGCGAACGGATCTCGTGGCTGGCATTGGCCACGAAATCCACGCGCATCTGCTCCGTTCTCCGGGCTCCCGTGACATCGTGACAGACCACCATCAGCGCCGCATCGCCCAGGCCGGCGGGCAAGGGCGCGACATCAAGGACGAAGTGGCTGTCGACGTGGTCACGGGTCACGACGACTTCCGTGACACTGGAGAGACCATCGCCAAGGCCTGCCGCGACGGCGTCGTCGAAACCGGGGTCACGCAGGATCCTGGAAACGTGCTGTCCGGCCCGGAGGTCGCCGAAGACCTGGCCCGCAGCACCGTTGAAGCGCACCAGCTCACTGTCCTTCGAGACCAGCAGGACGGGCGCGGTCAGGGCATCAAGAAGGTGGTCGTTGTCCCTTGCGAGGCGATCAATGCGCGTGTCCCGTTCATCGAGAGCATGGGTCACGGCATGAAGGAGAGACTGCAACTGCGAAGCAAGCGATCCACCGCGCAGCCGCGGCGGCTCCAGGTCAGGCAGTCCGCTCCGCCGGACAATCCATGACCTGATGCTGTCCGCGCCCGAAACGAGAGGCCACACCAGCACCACGCTTGTCACCGCCAGGGCGGCAAATCCGGCCAGGGCCGCCGACATGGCGAGTTCTCCGGCCGCCACCAGGACAAGGAAGACCCCTGCCTCGACAAGAACCAGGGGCAGGATCAGGCCCATGACGGAACACGGACCACCATGGTCATGGACACCATTCCACGCCGCAGGTCATCAATCCTCGATGTCGATGGCCGCCAGGGCCGCCATGTTGAGGAGGTCGTTGACCGTCGCCCCCAGGCGGGCAATCTGAACCGGCTTTTCAAGACCGAGAAGAATCGGTCCGATCACGCGCGCGCCATCCATCGCCTCGACCAGCCTGTAGGAAATGTTGGCGGCGTGAAGGTTGGGCATGATGAGAACATTGGCCGGGCCACCCAGAGCAATGAAGGGATAGTAGTCAAGTGAGTTCTTGTCGAGCGCGGTGTCGCCCGCCATCTCGCCGTCGACCTCGAAGTCGACCTCGCGTTCCTTGAGGATGCGCACGGCTTCGCGCAGGTGGGCCGTCCGTCGTTCGCCGCGGCTGCCGAAATTGGAGAACGACAGCAGGGCAACCCGCGGTTCGACGCCCAGTGCGCGCGCCTTGGCAGCCGCCTGGACCGTGATGTCGGCGAGGTCCCTGGCCGACGGTTCCTCGTTGATGGTGGTGTCGGCCAACAGCAGTGTGTGCTGGGAGGAGACGAGGATGGTCATGCCGAAGACGATCTGGCCATCGCCGGCCTTCAACGCTCTCTGGACATGGGAGAGAGCGCCCGGATAGGACCGGGTGAGGCCGGTGACCATGGCGTCGGCATCACCTGTCGCCAGCATGGCCGCAGCGAAGACATCGCGATCCAGGTGAATCCAGCGCTGGCAATCGCGAAGCAGTGCACCGCGGCGCTGCATGTGGGCATAGACGTGGTTGACGTACTGCTCGGTATCCACGGCATCCGCGTTGGCGATCTCGAGGCCGCCCGGGCTGACGCCAAGCGTCTCCATCTTCTCCTGGATGTACTGCGTCCTGCCGACGAGGATGGCGACGCCGAGTCCCTGGTCACGCCACAGGGCCGCTGCCCGGATGGTCTTTTCCTCCTCGCCTTCGGCAAACACGACCCGCGCCTGACGCCGGCGCACGGTCTCGAAGATCTCGTGCATGCGCCCGGCAACCGGAGAAAGCAGGCCGGAGAGGCGGGCCTGATAGGCCTCGGTGTCGATGATCGGCCGGCGTGCCACGCCCGTGTCCATGGCCGCCCTCGCCACGCGCGATGGCACCCGTGATATGAGGCGGGGATCAAAGGGCTTGGGAATGATGTAATCCGGTCCGAAGCGCAGGTGGTCGCCGGCATAGGCTGACGCCACCTCGTCGGGCACGTCTTCCCTTGCCAGGGAGGCGATCGCCTCGGCAGCGGCAATCTTCATGGCATCGTTGATCGTCGTTGCCCGTACATCGAGCGCGCCTCTGAAGATGTAGGGGAACCCCAGGACATTGTTGATCTGGTTGGGATAGTCGGAACGACCGGTTGCCACGATGGCATCCTCGCGGACCTCCTGGACATCCTCGGGCAGGATTTCCGGATCCGGGTTCGCCATGGCGAAGATGATGGGGCGTGCGGCCATCGACGCCACCATGTCGCCTGTCACGGCATCCTTGACCGAAACGCCGAGGAAGATGTCCGCTCCTTCCATGGCATCCTCGAGTGTCCTTGCGGACGTCTCGACGGCATGGGCAGACTTCCACTGGTTGATGCCCTTTGCCCGTCCCTGGTAGACCACGCCCCGAGAATCGCACAGGATGGCGTTGTCATGGGGAAGGCCGCGTGCCTTCACCAGTTCGAGGCAGGCAATTCCTGCCGCACCCGCACCGTTCACCACCACCTTGCAGTCGGCCAGTTTCTTGCCGGCGATCTCCAGGGCGTTGATGACACCGGCCAGACAGATGATGGCGGTTCCGTGCTGGTCATCGTGGAAGATCGGAATGTCGACGATCTCCCTCAGGCGCTGCTCGATGATGAAACACTCCGGCGCCTTGATGTCCTCGAGATTGACTCCGCCGAAGGTCGGGCTGATGAGTTTCACCGTCTGCACGATCTCGTCGACATCCTCGCTGTCGATTTCGATATCGATGCCGTCGACATCGGCGAAGCGCTTGAAGAGGACCGCCTTGCCCTCCATGACCGGCTTGGCGCCCAGAGCGCCGAGATTGCCCAGTCCCAGCACGGCCGAACCGTTGGAGATGATGGCGACCACATTGCCCTTCGCGGTGTAGTCGAAGACGGTTGCCGGTTCCCTGTAGATCTCGAGACAGGGCGCAGCGACCCCAGGAGAGTAGGCGAGCGAAAGCTCACGGGCCGTGTTGAGCGGCTTTGTCGGCGTGATCGCCAACTTGCCGGGACGCCCCTCTGCATGGAACTTGAGGGCATCGATGTCACTGACCCTGACCTGATCCGCCATGGAATGTGCCGCTTCTTCCCCGTGAACCATGAAGCGTAGCCCTACACTGACTGGTGATAAAGCCGTCAGACTGCTTCGCGATGTCAGGGATGCATGACGGCCTCCTCCCTCCGCGTCACGCGAGGAGCGTGTGCCACCCGCCGGGCAAGCCTGGGATCCAGGCCAGCCGATATCCAGATCGGCGCAGGCCCGGGGTGGCTCTGGCCGGGACTTGGCGGGAGTTTCCGGTTCCCCTTAACCACGTTTCGGCGACCGTCATGTTGGCATGGCCCGGCCTGTTCGACTTTGAGGCATGCATGATTCGGATCGAGACCCGCGACACGCCGCAGCTTGGCCGGATTGTCATCACGCACAGGTCGGGACCCGCGAGACGTGGCACGACGATCGACAAGAAAGGATTGTTCGGGTGTCTGAGGCAAGCTATGGAACGCGATGCAGGCGGTGACCGTTGCGGGAAGGCCGCGCTAGGATGGGTTCATGGGCGAAGACGTTCTCACTCCCCAGACCCAGGCATTTCACGGCGCGGTGCCGCTCCGGCGGCGGGAACTGAAGTCCCTGATGCGGCGCTCCGATCTCCCGGCCCTGATCCGTTTGCCGCTATGGTACGGCGTGCTGGCCTCCACGGCTCTGCTGGTGTGGATGGCGCTCGGCACCTGGTGGCTCGTTCCCGCGATGTTCGTCCACGGGGTGGTTCTGGTTCATCACTTCTCGCTGCAGCACGAGTGCACGCACTTTACCGCGTTCCGCACGCGACGGATCAATGAGTGGGTCGCGGCGTGGTGCGGTTTCTGGATTTGCGTACCGCCGATCTACTTCCGTTACGAACATTGCGATCACCACACGTACACCCAGATCGTGGGTCGCGATCCCGAGTTGATCCCCCTGTCCGGTTCCGTGTGGGGTCACTTTCTCTACCTGTCGTCACTGCCCTACTGGCACGGCATGTTCGGCGGCCTCCTCAACCACGCATGGGGGCGCCTGAGCACAGCCGAGAGGCGCTTCGTTCCACCGGAGGAGCGAAGAACGGTCGTTGTCGAAGCCCGTGTGTTCCTGGCCCTCTATCTCGCAATCGCCGCGGCTGTTGTCGTCTTCGACTGGTGGGAACCTCTGTGGTTCTGGTGGCTGCCGGTTTTCCTGGGAGAACCCGTCATGCGCCTCATCCGCATGACGGAACACGTCGGCCGACCCAATGTTCGCGACATGACGACCAACACGCGCACCACTTTGGTGTCCTGGCCCTGGCGCTTCCTGGCATGGAACATGCCGTTCCACGCGGAACACCATTTCGCTCCGTCGGTTCCGTTCCACGCCCTGCCCGCGCTTCACGAGAAGCTGAAAGGGCACCTGCACGTCGAAGCCGGCGGTTATCTTGGCGTCCACTGCGGCATACTTGGCCAGATTACAGGACGATCCGAGCGCCTCGGCGACCTCATGGGCACCGATGGGCGATGATCGCTGGCGCGACCTGATCGCCATCGCCCATCTCGATCGCGGTGACGTGACGTCCGCGATTCTCGAGGGTCGACGCCTGGCCGTCTACGACACACCGGGCGGCATCCACGTGACGTCAGCTCGCTGCAGCCATGGCGGCGCAGATCTGTGTGACGGCTATCTCGACGGCTTTCGCATCGAATGCCCGCTGCACCAGGGATGTTTCGACATCCGCACCGGAGAGGCCATCGGCCGTCCGGCGACACGGCCTATCAGGGTCTACGCCTGCCGTGTTGTCGACGGGATCGTGCAGATCGACTGGACGTAGGCACGACACATCCACACCGGGCCGGCGATACCCCGAGAGAACTCCGCCTTCCGGCGTCTTCGGTGGTCCGGGAAGGGGCAGTCCCTGAACTTCAGGCGCAAGCGGGAAGGGCCCGACATCGGCCGGGCCCTCTAATCGCGCCTCGAACTGTCAGACGGTGCCTTCAGCGAACCACCAGCGTTCCGGTGCGCGGTTCCCGTCGAGCGACCACTCGCCTGACACGCTCTCGGTGTGCCGCACGTTGAGCGCGGTGGCCCAGATGTAGTTGCGGAAGAACGGCACGATCGTGCCGCCGTCATCGCGCACGAGATGCTGCATCTCCGAGTACATTTCCGCGCGGCGATTGTCGTCGAGTTCGGCACGGGCCTGGATCAACAACTCATCGAAGCGTCCGTTCTGCCAATGCGCGTCGTTCCACGGCGCGGGGCCGTAATAGCCCAGCGAGAAGATCATGTCGGGCGTCGGGCGCGGACCCCAGCCGCACAGGGAGAAAGGCTTGACGAGCCAGACGTTCGACCAGTAGCCGTCTTCCGCCTCGCGAATGACGTTGACATCGATGCCCGCGGCCTTGGCCTTCTCCCGGTAGAAGACCGAGAAATCGACGCCACCGACGAACGGCACCTCCGAAGTCGAAAAGTCGACGGCAAGGCTGTCCATGCCGGCCTGCTGGAGATGCCACCTTGCCCTGTCGGGGTCGTACACCCGCTGCTCGATATCGGGATCGTAGTAAGGCATCGTCGGAGGGATGGGATGATCGTTGCCGACCGTGCCATGACCTCGCAGCACGACGTCCAGCGCGCCCTCGCGGTCAAGGGCGTACTTCAACGCCAGACGGACGTTGACATCGTCGAACGGCGCAACGTCCGTGTGCATCGGCATGCTGGCGTGCTGGCCGGTCGCGATCTCCTCGACGATCACGTTCTCGTTCTGCGCGAGGAGATCCGCTGTTTTCGGGTCAGCCTCGATCATGGCGTCGAACTGACCGGTCTGCACACCCGTCTGGCGCCCGACCACATCGGTCACCTGATGAAGTTCGACGGCATCGAAGTTTGCCTTGCCCTCCTTGTAGTAGTTGGGGTTCCTCGAGCCATAGGCCGCGATGCCAGGTTCGAACCCCTCCAGCACATAGCCGCCCAGGCCAACTCCGCTCCAGTCGATGCTGCCCTCGCCGTCGGACGGGAACATGACGAAATGATAGTCAGTCATGATGAAGGGCAGGTCGGCGTTGCCGGTCTCGAGATCGATTCGCACCGTGTGGGCGTCCTCGGCCCTGATGTCGGTGACGGTTGAAAGCAATGCCGTGCCACCCGAGGTCGAATTCTCGCCACGGTGATGGTTGAGCGAAGCAACCACGTCGTCAGCCGTGAAGCTCTTGCCGTTGTGGAACTCGACCCCCTTGTGCAGCTTGAAGATCCAGGACTTGGCGTCCGGCGTCGCTTCCCAACTCTCGGCGGCATCAGGGCCCAGCTCGTTATCGGACGTGATCTCTGTCAGGTTGTTGGTAATCATCCTCGGCAGGAATATCTGGAAGGTCGATTCGTAGGTCGCCGGATCCAGGCTGTCGGTGGTGTTGCCGTCATCCACCGCGATACGGAACGTGCCGCCCCTGTGCGGCGTTTCCGCCAGCGCGGCGCTGTCGGCGAGCGTGGCCGCCGCCGCGGCTGTCATGCCAAGTGCGGTCGCCTGCCGGATGAATTCGCGGCGGTCGATGCGACCATCAAGCGCCACACGCTTCAGTTCATTCAACGTGGTCATGTTGCCTCCTCGTGGCTTGGTTCCAGTCCCAGGTGCACGTCCCTCACCTCGGGACCGGGAACAGTACACCCCCGAACGTGATCCGCAATCAAGTCCATGTGCCACCACAATTCTTGCACCGCCATTCGCGGTTTCTTGGATCTTGATGTGCGGACTTACGCTTCGTACACGCCGACGGGTGGTCCCAGAACATCCCGATTCACGGTCACTCCCAGACCGGGAGCCTTTGGTGCCATGACACCGCCGTCCTTGATCGGAGCGTGAATCGTTGCCGTCTCCAGCGTCACCATGTCCCGGCAGTCGAGAACACAGCGCAGGGCCCGCTCCGGCACTGTCTGGCCCAGATGCACGATGCCGGCGAAGGCAATCGTCGAGCCGACGGTATCCTGGACACTGATCGTCAGGCCCGCCGCCAGACAGATGTCCCGATGCCGGCGTCCGGCTGTGAGACCTCCCGCCTTCGAGATCTTGAGCCCGACACCATCTGCCGCTTCGAGCGCGATCAAACGCGTGATGTCTTCGTCCTGCTGTGCGAGTTCATCCAGAATGATCGGCACGTCGCAACGCCGGCGCAGGCTGAGCGTCTCGCGCCAAGTCGCACAGGGCGCCTCGAGCACGAAATCCAGATCCTGCGGCAGCAACCGAAGCATCCGAAGCGCGGTTTCAGGGAGCAATCCACCGTTCGCGTCGACGATGAAGTACTCGCCGGGGCACCGGTCGGCGAGCGAAGCCCTGATACGCTCGGCGTCCAGGGCCGGCCCACCCTCACTGTCGAGTGCGCCGACCTTTATGGAGTGTCCCCGGTAACCCCTCGCGCGATGCTCGGCGACCCGCGCCCGCATGGCATCCGGGTCTCCGGCGTAGATCGAGGAGATGGTGGGCATCCTCAGGTTCGTGCTGCCTCCCATCAGCTCACAGACCGGCAGGTTCACTGACTTGCCGAAGATGTCCCAGCAAGCAATATCCAGTGCTGCCTTGGCATGGCCGTGTCCGCAAAGCGCCTGGTCCATGGCATCGTTGATGCGGTCCACCTGGCGTGGATCGCGGCCAAGCATGTGAGGCGCGATCTCGCTTAATCCGGCGCGCACGCCAAGCGCATGAGCGGCGATGTAGGTGGCCCCGAAGGGTGTGCTCTCGCCCCAACCTTCCGTGCCGTCGTCGGTCACCACGCGAACGATCGAAGCATCGAAACTTCGGTACTCCCGACCGCCCGACAGCAGATAGACACCACCCGAATAGGGCAGGTCGACCTGGTAGACTTCAATGCGTGCAATCTTCATGGGGCGATCAGCTGCCGGACAGACAGCAGGTTTCCGGTGTGCTCCCTTGCCAGGAAATTCCCATGCGCCTCGACGAAGTCGCACGGTGAGCAGGTTCTCTCCACGACGGGCCTCGCCTTGCTGTGTCTGACAGAGCTTATCAGGTTCACGATGACGACACCTTTCTGGAAAGGCGCGACCATGGACGGTGATGTCCTTCAGGCAGGGACCTGATCGTGTTGCGACCGCTGCGTCTCGGGAGATTCAGTCACGCGGGATACTGATTCTGCCGGGTCACGCCGAACGGTCATATCTGCCTTATGATGACAGGGATGCATGACGACCTCTTTCACCCGCGTCACTACAGGGACGTGCGCCGACCGCCGGAAGAGGCTTCGACCCTTCCCGGCTGGTGCTATGTCTCGGACGCCTTCCTGCGCCGCGAACGTGAACGCATCTTTTCCCGCGCCTGGCAGTTCGCAGGCCGCCTCGAGGAGATCCCCCGGGGAGGCTACCGCGCCGTTGAGACAGCCGGTGGGCCGATCCTGCTGGTTCACGACGGCACCCTTCATGCGTTCGCCAACACCTGCCGGCACCGGGGTGCGCCCCTGGCGGCGGGTTGTGGCATCGCATCGCGGCTTGTCTGTCCCCTGCACGGCTGGAGCTACCGTCTCGACGGTTCGCTGGAATCGGCGCCGGGGATGTCGATTGATCACGCAGACCACGGGCTCCATCGGATCCGCGCCACGGTCTGGGCCGGGTTTGTCTTTGTCTGCTTCTCGCGCCAAACGGTGTGTTTCCGGACGTGGTCCGGCGACCTGACCCAACGCCTCGCAAGTCACGACTTTGCGGAATTCCGCGTGGTGCGCCGGCGCCGCTACACGGTCCGCGCCAACTGGAAACTCATCGCCGAAAACGCCATGGAGGCCTATCACACCGGAACCGTTCACGGCGACTCGCTGGGCACCCAGGCCTCCCGGGACCTCGTCACCCGCGGTCACTGGGACGCCATCCAGGTCCTCGGCGAAGCCTCGGTCGCCGTGCTGCCCGGACAGCCGGTTCCCTTTCCTCCGGCACCCTCTCTGTCAGAGGAGGCGCAGACCGGTACCTTCTTCACGACACTTCACCCGAACACCCAGTTCGCCTGTGCCCAGGACAGCATGTGGTGGCTCCATTACCGTCCGCTCACGCCCGGCCTGACACATCTCGAGGTCGGCCAGTGTTTCCCGGAATCAACCACACGCCGGGATGACTTCGCTCAAGAATCGAAGGCCTACTTCCATCGCTGGGACACCGGCATCGACGAGGACAATGCCATCTGCGAGGCCCAGCAGGCAGGGATCTCGTCTCCCTTCCACCGGCCAGGCCGCCTCTCGGTGCGCGAGCAGGCGGTCCATCGCCTGAACAACTGGATTGTCGATCAGACCATCGACGACGGCCACGCCTGGCGCCGCATTGACGCTCCCCGTTGAAGCCACTAGAACCATCAACGGAGAGGTGGCCGAGTGGTCGAAGGCGCTCCCCTGCTAAGGGAGTATGGGCCAAAATCCCATCGAGGGTTCGAATCCCTTCCTCTCCGCCAGCCCCGATCCGCCGCCTGGTTTCCTCGAGCCTTCTCCGGCACGTCGCTCCGGCCGCTGCGCAGAGTCAATTCGAGGCGAACGGTCATGTAACGGTCGAGCGTACTCTCGTGTTCCGCAGTCCTGGGGGTCGGGGGTGAGGAGTGCGTCTAGGAACGCGGTCTTGCCTTGAGGAAGGCATCCATGTGGAAGAACGCCTGGTCCGGAACGTAGGCCCTGTCCTGGCCGACCGGGCAGGCGCGCCGGGCACGGCAACCCAGCGACATGCAGTCGGATCCCGCCGGCGAAGCGAGATGAGCGGCACAGGCCGCAACGTCATAACCGGTTTCCGTGAAGGCGCCGACCGGACAGGCATCGAGGCAGGGCCTCTCCCGGCAGGTATCGCAGGGGTTCGGGACCTCTTCCCTCGACGGCAGGCCCGCAAGCGGTCCGGGAAAGACGAGAGCGCCGCGGTAGGCGTGCCAGAGACCATGGTCGGGATGGATCAGCATGCCGACCGGTGACGGAAAGACCGGTTCGGCGCGCTGCGCCCAACGCTGGAACGGCCACCAGGGGGGGCCGTCGAAGGGATAGAGCGCCCGGGCGCCGAATGCGCCGGCGACAGTGCCGATGATCCGGCGGCTCCACGCATTCATGGGATCCTTCTCGCCACCACGGGCGGCGCTGAAGGCCTCCCACATCGCGGCGCCGGCATTCCCCACGAGGACAACGCTGTCCGCATCCGGGCCAAGACCGTCTTCCTTGCGTGGACGAAAACCGCCGCGGGGGATCAGGCCATGGGTCGCCAGTGCCTGACGGAGGCGATCATAGGTCACGGACTGCGCGGAACGGTCGCCGTCATGGACGGGCGCTGGGCGAAGTTGTCGTACCAGAGCGCCAGTTCCGGGTGATCGCTCCTCCAGTCGATGGCTGGAAGGCGGAACGTGACGTAGCCCAGGGCCGCGCCGGCGGAGATCGTCGCGATGTCGACCACAGGCTGCAGGTCAACGCCCGCGAGGGCTGCTATGCCGCGCTCGATCTTGCCCCGTTGGTGATCAAGAAATCCCTGCCACTGCTTCTCCGTCGGCCGGCGGGTTTCCATGACGCTGGCGACCGCCGCTTCCATGATTCCGTCCGCCAGCGCATGGCGGCAAAGGACCTCGTCACGCAGCGGTGGCTCTTCCGGAATCAGATTCGGCCCCGAACCCCGGGCGCCGAGCCAGGAGACGATGACAAGGCTGTCAAAGAGCACCTGACCGCCATCGGTCACGAGTGTGGGCACCTTTGCCAGGGGGTTCTTCGCATGGAGATCATCGAGTTCGCTCACGCACTCGATGTCTCCGGCGACACCCCGTTCGTGGGCCGCCACCATGACCTTCCTGACAAAGGGCGATGTCGGACTGAAGTAGAGTTTCATGGGTTCCTTCTCCCGGAGGGCCAAGAATAGTCCAGTCAACGCACGGCCTCCACCGGCAGAAGGCACCGGTTTGGGCTATGGTTGGCGCGTCATTCCCCACCGATGAGCCATGTACCAGGACGTCGCCGATCTCAACTCCTTCTATCGCAGCCGGCTGGGACAGGTCACGCGGCGCCTGATGCTGACCCGCATCCGGAACCGCTGGCCCGACGTCACGGGCATGCGCGTCATGGGTCTGGGCTATGCCACCCCCTTCCTCGACATCTTTGCCAGCGAGGCCGAGAGAGTGCTTGCCTTTGCCCCGGCCATGCAGGGCGTGATCCGCTGGCCCGGCGAGGGGAAGGCGAGAGTCTGCCTCACCGACGAGGATGCCCTGCCCCTGCCCGATCACTCCGTCGATCGCATCCTCGCGGTCCACGCCCTGGAACACTGCGAGGCGCGTACCGCCACCATGCGTGAACTGTGGCGCATCCTGGCCCCGTCGGGCCGTCTTGTCGTCATCGTCGCCCACCGTCGCGGATTGTGGTCAAAGGCCGATCACACGCCCTTCGGTCACGGCTATCCCTTCAACGAACGGCAGATCGACCGTCTGCTGAAGGACTGCATGTTCACGCCACTCGTGACCGAGCGGGCCATCTATGTTCCGCCAAGCGATCGCGGCCTTTCCCTGTGGTCGGCACCGGCCTGGGAACGGGTCGGGCGCCGCTGGGGTCTTCCCGGACCCGGCGTTCTCGTCGTCGAGGCTGTCAAGCAAGTTCACGGCGCCATTCCGGCGCAACGCCGCTACAGTCTCGGGCGTCTTGTCACCACACCATACCGCCCGCGGTCCGCATGACACGGGTGTCAGCGTGACCGGCGCTTTCGGGGACGCAGCACCTCGAACACGGCCTGTTCGGCAAAGAGGTTCGCCTGGCCCTCGAATCCCGGACGGATCACGGTGACCTCCCGTTTCTTCGCAATGCCATAGCAGGTGCCGGTCGCCAGTTTCTCGATTCGCACGAGATCCATGAAGTCGCGCACCGTGCAGGGCCGGATGGCGCTGCTCTCGAACCAGGGCTCGCTCAGAATCCTGGTATGCGGCATGCGGCCCCTCGTCACCAGCGACACGCGGGCACTGATATGCCCATAGTTGAGGATCGACACGATGGCGGTGTCGGCGATGCGCATCATCTGGCGCAACACCTCCCTGGGCTTCGATACCGCCTGCAGGGTCTGGCTCAGGATGACGCAGTCGAAACTGTCATCGGGATAGTCCGCAAGGTGCCGGTCGGCATCACCCTGCACGGCAGGCAGGCCGCGGGCGACGCAGGCATTGACCCCAGCCTGGGAGATCTCCACGCCACGACCGTCGCACGACAGCTCTCGGACGAGATAGTCCAGAAGGGCGCCGTCGCCGCAACCCACGTCAAGCAGGCGCGATTCAGGTTCGATCATGCTGGCGACGAGGGCAAGGTCGGGCCTCAGGCCAAAGCGGTTGTCGCCGAGAATGAAGCGGTCCCGGGCTCCCAGGAGCAGGCTCATGACCTAGAATCCCAGGCTTCGCGCGACACTGTCGAGGAATCCGCTCGTGGTCTCGAAGAGATCCGGTTCGTCAAGCAGGAAGGCATCGTGACCCTTGTCGCTTTCGATCTCGACGAAACTCACGTTGACTCCGGCGCGGATGAGGGCATGCACCACCTCCTTGCTCTCGGAAGTCGGAAACAGCCAGTCACTGGTGAAACTCGTCAGCAGGAAACGCGCCCTTGTGCCCTGCCAGGCTTTCGCGAGGTCTCCGCCGTGGTCGGCCTCGAGATCGAAGTAGTCCATGGCGCGCGTGATGTAGAGGTAGGCATTGGCGTCGAAGCGTTCGACAAAGCTTGCGCCCTGGTGGCGCAGATAGCTCTCGACCTGGAAGTCGGCGCCGAACCCCTCATAGGACTTCATGTAGCGGTTCTGCAGTTCCCGGCCGAACTTGCGCCACAGCGCCGGCTCCGAAAGATAGGTGATGTGGGCCGCCATTCTCGCCACGGAGAGGCCCTTCTCCGGGCGCTTTCCTTCGCGATAGTAGAAACCGCCGCACCAGTTGGGATCAGCCATGATGGCCTGACGGCCGACTTCGTGGAATGCGATGTTCTGCGCCGAGTGACGGGCGGCGCCGGCAATCGGCACGGCGCTGACAACCCGGTCGGGGTAGCGTGCCACCCAGTCGAGAACCTGCATGGCGCCCATCGAACCGCCGATCACGCACATGACCTTCTCGATGCCGAGGTGATCGAGAAGCATCGCCTGAACATGGACCATGTCGCCGATGGTGATGATCGGAAACGACGTGCCGTAGAGTTCACCCGTTGCAGGATTGACGGCCGCCGGTCCCGTGGTTCCCATGCATCCGCCCAGGCAGTTCGGACAGATGACATAGTATCGGTCCGTGTCGATTGGCTTGCCGGGTCCCACCATCGATTCCCACCATCCGGTCTTCCCGGTGACGGGATGGATGCCGAAGGCATACTGATCGCCGGTCAGGGCGTGGCAGATCAGCACGGTGTTGTCCCTGGCCTCGTTCAGCGTTCCCCACGTCTGGTAGGCGACGTGCACGGGCCCCAGCCTCTCACCGGATTCGAGCCTGACAGCCGCGCCTCCGGCCAGTTCGGCGCGCGGTCCGGGAAGATCATCCTGGATTTCGTGGACGGCTTTGGGAGCCTGTGTCATGTCGAACTCAATCCGCCGTGTGGCCAGGTGCGATGAACCTGAGATTGTAGTCAGCGGAGCGTGGAGGGCTGTATGGAGACCGGACCCCAGCCTGTCAAGCCTCCGACCGGACGATCACCCTGTCCATTGCCGATCGTCCTCGCGGCACGCGAAACTGCTCGAGCTGACAGTCGCGTCCCCCGGAGACATCGACGTTCTGCTCGAGCAGCAGCGCCGTCTTGCCGTCATTGCCGGACAGTTGCCTGCCGCAAGGGTGAAGCGGCGGCAACCCCAACCGGACACGATGGGCATTCGGCACCATTGCAGCACCGGGCGCGGATCGGGACACGCCCGGCCTTGCGACTGCCGGACACGCGCCACATGGGTCACATGGGAACGTGACCCGGCTGCTGGCGGACCCGGACGAGCCAGTCGCGAACTGCCGGGTAGCCGGCGAGATCGAACCCGCCCTCGTCCGCAACGTGGGTATAGGCATAGAGAGCGATGTCGGCGATGGTCATTCCGGTACCGACGAACCAGTCGGACCGGCAGAGGTGACCCTCCATGACCGCGAGAGCGGCATGTCCTCCCTCGTGCTTGCCCGGAAGCTGGGCGCGCTGTGCCTCGGACATCCCCGTATGGCAGATCCAGTGGCGCGCGACCGCGATGAAGGGCTCATGGCTGTACTGCTCGAAGAACATCCACTGCAGGATGAGCGCACGGGACAGCCGGTCAGTCGGAAGGAACCGCGAACCCTCCGCAAGAAAATGAAGAATGGCGTTGGACTCGGCGATACAGGTACCGTCATCGAGCTCGAGGACAGGGACCCGCCCGTTGGGATTGCGGGCGAGGAATTCGGGAGTCCGGCTCTCGCCCTTCATGATGTCCACCTCCACAGCCTCGTATGCGCTGCCCAGGTGGGCGAGAAGCAGCCTCGGCTTGTAGCCGTTGCCGGAGAGGTGGTTGTCGTAGAGGCGAAGCATCGGTGTGCCCTCCAGGCGAAACCGGAACGGTCAGTCTCCAGACAACATCCACGATTGACGAGTGGCGTGAATGCCCGATGTCGGTAAGATCCTGCCAGGATGACCGATACCCGCCCGCATTCCACAGTCGTCGCGCTGGTCTACGATGGTCTGTGCACGTTCGAGTTCGGCTGCGCCTACGAGATCTTCGGTCTGCCCCGACCGGAACTGCACCGGCCCTGGTACCGGTTCGAGGTCTGCGCGGCCGAGCACGGACCTCTGAGGGCGGCGGGCGGATTCACCATTCAGGCGCCCTGCGACCTCGACCTGATCGAACAGGCGGATACGGTCATCGTACCGGGCTGGCGGGGACCTGACGCACCGGCCTCACCATTGCTGCTTGCCGCGCTCAGCCGGGTCGTCGAGCGTGGCGGCCGGCTGGCCTCGATCTGTTCGGGCGCGTTCCTCCTGGCTGCGGCCGGCGTTCTGGACGGCCGACGCGCCACCACTCACTGGCGCTACGCGGACGTGCTGGCGCGCCGATTTCCTCGAATAGAGGTCGATGCGGACGTGCTCTACGTCGATGAAGGATCGGTCCTGACGTCGGCCGGCAGCGCCGCGGGTCTCGATCTCTGTCTCCACATGGTGCGTCGCGATCACGGCGTGGCGGTCGCCAACTGCGTCGCCCGGCGTCTCGTGCTGGCTCCCCACCGTGAGGGAGGTCAGGCGCAGTTTGTCGAAAGACCGGTCGTCACGGATGCGAGATTCTCCGGACTGCTCGAATGGCTGCCTGCCCACCTCAATGAGGATCTCTGCGTCGCCGACCTCGCCCGGCAGGCAGGCATGAGCGTACGCAACTTTCAGCGCCGCTTCCGGGAAGCCACGGGTTCGACTCCAGGCGCCTGGCTTGTCCAGCAACGAATCGCCCGGGCGCGGGTGCTGGCGGAGACCACGTCGTTGACGGTCGACGAGATCGCGATGCACTCGGGCTTCGGCGCGGCCGAAACACTGCGTCACCACTTTCGCCGTCTGGTGGGAACCACGCCGACGGCCTATCGGCGCACCTTCGGTCGTCTCAGCGGGTCTCGCTGATTCCGTCCGGTTTTGCCTTTGGTGACGATGTCACCTAAACATCATCCCTGATTCATCACGTCATCCGGGGCATCACTCTGACTTCGCCCGAACACACCCTCGCCCGCCTGCGCCGGGAGATTGACGCTGTCGACGACAGCATTCTCGATCTCATCTTGCGCCGCGTCGAACTCGTCGACGAGATCACTGCGGCCAAGACGGAAGCCGGCACGCTCCACCGCTTCCTCAGGCCGGGTCGCGAGGCGGTCATCCTGCGCCGCATCCTCGTCCGCAACCGCGGCGTCTTTCCGCCGGCGGCACTGGTGCGCATGTGGCGTGAGATGGTGTGTGCCCTGTTGCCACTCCAGGGGACATTCTCGGTTGTGGTGGGCGGTTCGGAACCTGGCCTGCGTGACACCGCCCGCGATTTCTATGGTTCGGCCACCCTGATGTCTGAAACCAACGATGCCATCGCCGCCATGCGCCGGGTGAAGGAAGGCCGAGACCGGCTGGCCGTGGTCCCGGCCGCGGACCGTGACGCCCTGCGACTTCTTGCCGGCGAGGGAACTGACGCACTCCATATCGTGGCCCTGCTGCCGTTTGTCCCTCCGGCACCCGGATCCGGGTCACGCTGCGAGGCGTTCGTGCTGTCGGCGACCGCACCTGAACCGTCGGGAGACGACCGGACCGTGATTGTCGTCTTCGACGAGTCCGATGGTGCGCATACGGATGTCCGGATCACCACGGTCGACGGCTGGCACCAGGGAGATGACGAGCGTCGTATCACCATGGATTCCTTGACGGGCATGGTCCTGGGGTCCTATCCCGCACCGTTTCAGGACTGACTCCGGTTACACCATGAACGCACCCGCACCCCGTGCCGGCATTCTCGATATCAAGGCCTATGTGCCGGGAAGAAGTTCCGTCACCGACTCCCAGGGCCGCCGCGTGATCAAGCTGTCTTCGAACGAGTCGGCTCTCGGGCCCAGTCCGCGTGCCGTCGAGGCGGCACAGGAGGCAGCGGCAGGCGTGGTCCGTTATCCCGATGGCAGCGCCCTCGACCTTCGCGAGGCCATTGCCCGGCGCTGGGACCTTGACCCTGAGAGAATCGTGTGCAGCAACGGATCAGATGAGATTCTACAGCTGCTGCCACGCATCTACGCCGGTCCAGGCGACGAAGTCCTTTACAGCCAGTACGGCTTTGCCATCTACCCGATCGCGGCCCTGGCGGCCGGTGCAGCACCCGTCACTGCTCCCGAACGCGCCTTCCGGGTGGATGTCGAGGCCATGCTGGCGGCGGTCACCAACAGGACGAAGCTGGTCTTCCTGGCCAATCCCAACAATCCGACCGGCAGTGTCATCCCGGCCAGCGACGTCGCCAGGCTGCGGGCTGGCCTGCCGGATCACGTGCTTCTCGTGATCGATTCCGCCTACGCCGAATTCGTCACCCGCGACGACTACCGTGCCGGAGCCGAGCTGGTGCATGACAGCACCAACACGGTCATGACGCGGACGTTCTCCAAGGTCTACTCCCTGGCCGGCCTCAGGGTCGGCTGGATGTACGGTCCACCGGCCGTCGTCGATGCGTTTCACAGGGTCCGCGGCCCCTTTAATGTCAACGCCGTAGGCCAGGCTGCGGCAACCGCGGCTCTGGACGATTCTGACCACCTGCAGCGCGCCATCGAGCACAACGACCGCTGGCTACCGGAGCTCACTCGACGCCTGAAGGCGATCGGGCTCGATGTTCCCGAGAGCGTCGTCAACTTCGTCCTTGCACGCTTCCCGGGCGGCCCTTCCCAGGCCGCGGCCGCGGAGCGATTTCTGGCATCCCAGGCCATTCTTGTCCGCGACCTCGGTGCCTACGGCATCCCTGACGGCCTGCGGATCAACATCGGTCTCGACGACGAGATGGAGACACTCATCGACGGCCTCACCCGCTTCATGGACGAGACATGACCCGGGAACCGCTGTTCGATACGGTCGGTCTGATCGGCATCGGCCTGATCGGCTCCTCGCTCGCACGGGTCATCCGCCGCAAGGGCCTTGCCCGCCGGATCGTCGCCTGCGCGCGCCGTGATTCGACCCTGGAAACGGTCAGGACACTGGGCCTGGCCGACGCGGTGACGAAGGACCATGCCGAGGCCGCTCGCGGCGCCGATCTGGTGGTCATCTCCACACCGATCGGGACCAACGGCATGATCGCCCGAACCATCGCACCCGTCCTGACCCCGGGTCAGATCGTGACCGATGTGGGGTCCGTGAAGCAGGCCGTCATCCGTGACGTGGCGCCGGCGATTCCGGAGGGGGTTCACTTCGTTCCCGGTCATCCTCTTGCCGGAACGGAGGAGTCGGGTCCGGAAAGCGGCTTCGACACCCTGTTCGAGGGCCGCTGGTGCGTGCTGACGCCCCCGCCGGGCACAGATCCCGAGGCCGTCGAAAGGGTTTCCGAACTGTGGCGCCAGGCCGGTTCCATGATCGATGTCATCGATGCCGATCACCACGACTGGGTGATGGCGCTGACCTCCCATCTGCCGACACTGATCGCCTTCAACATCGTCGGCACCGTCGCCGACATGGAGAACCACACCAGGCAGGAGGTCATCAAGTATTCTGCGAGCGGATTCAGGGACTTCACGAGGATCGCAGCCCAGGATCCCGTGATGTGGCGTGATGTCTACCTCAACAACCGAGAAGCCGTCCTCGAAATGCTCCAGCGTTTCAACGAGGACCTCTCCAGGCTCCAGCGCGCCATTCGCTGGGGCGAGGGCGAGGAACTCGAGGATCTTTTCCGCAGAAGCCGGGACATCCGCCGCGGAATCATTGACGCAGGCCAGGCCTGACCGTCACCCCTTGCAGGGCCGGTCCTGCAAGGGGTGAGGACATGGGATCGTTACAGACCCACCCTTCCGATCCATTCATTCGAAGACCAGGTCTGCGAGGCGCCGGCGCTGTCAAGCGCCTCGAGGATCGACAGGTCGACGCCCTCTTGCGAAGAGGCGAACGAATCGATGACGCCGGCCTCCATGTAAACCTCGCCGAAGAGCTCCCAGGTGGCCGCAAGGTAGCCGGGCGCACAGTCAGGCTCGCCGCCGAACAGCATGTCGCCCCAGCCACTCGGCTCCGCGGGCGGTTCCGGCGCCCCGTCTGGCAGGCTCTGGCAGACGGGCTTGCCCTCGCCGACACCGAATGCGCCGAGATTCTGATCAAGATTCAGCATGATAGCCCCATACTGCGTCTCGCGAACATCAGCAACGGGCCAGTCGAGGCCCTGGGCGACCAGATCGTTCCCTGCTTCGGGATTGGCCTTCCACCAGTCCACGGCCTCAAACCACGCCCTCAGCAGTTCCGTGGCGACATCGGGTTTGTCCGCCAGCCAGCTCTCGTTGCAGGCGATGGACTCGGAGATGAGACCTCGTTCCCAGGTCCGGTCCGTCAGGCTGGTCTTGAGAACACGGGATCCCGCACGATCGGCCGACTGGGACGAAAACGGCTTGTAGTTGACATCGATGTCCAGTTGACCGCTCGTGAACGCAGCGGCGCTGTCCTGGGGAAGCATGATCTTGTGATCGAGGGCATCGAAGGCAATGCCCGCCTTCTTCAGCGTGAGCAGCATCCACATGTGATTGAGGAAGGCGAAATCGGCACCGTAGCTCTTTCCCGGAAAATCGTCGACGGATTCAATGGACTCATCGACAACCATCTCGTCGAGTCCGTACGACATCGCCGGTATGGCGATGACCTTGACGGGAACGCCCGAAGCGCGGGCCACGACGACCGAATCGAGGGTGTTGAGCATGCACTGGACCGTTCCGGTCGTCAGTGCCGCATTCTTCGCCGTGATGTCCTCGATGATCCGTATGTTGAGATCGATGTCGCGGGCCAGGCCCTTTTCCTGGATGATGTACCAGGGCGCATAGGGCGAGAATGATATGATCGCTATGTCCACCTGTTCGGCCGCCCGGGCCTGATTCGGTGCGACGCCGTGAACGCCGCCGACAGCGACTGCCAGCAGCAACGTCACCACAAGACGTGACACGTTGATGGATTTCATGATGCCTCCTCGGTTTGTCGGTTGTCTGCACGTATGAAGCCTCGTTCGAGCCGGGCTATGATGTCGTCGAGCTGTTGAAGTGTCCGGTAGGCCAGCGTCAGCCTCCCTGCTTCGCCCTTCGGGCTGATCGCGACCTTCAGGCCCGTAGCCTCGCCAAGCCGTCTCTCGAGCGCCCGAATGTCAGGATCGCCGGATCTCGTCCGTCTGGTGCGACCTCCTTGTTGACCTTGACTGCGCACCAGGGCCTCGGTCTGGCGCACCGACAGGCCCTCCCTGACAATGCGCGCGGCAAGTGCCCCCGGCAGCCGGGCGCCAAGCAAGGCGCGGCCATGGCCTGCACTGAGCCGTCCCTCGTTGATCAGCTTGCGCACCGGCTCGGGAAGCTGGAGGAGGCGCAGCGTGTTGGCGACATGAACCCTGCTCTTGCCGACATGGGCCGCAATCTCTTCCTGGGTCAGGGCGAATTCCTCGTTGAGACGGCGGTAGCCTGCCGCCTCCTCCACGGGACCGAGATCCTCGCGCTGCAGGTTTTCAACCAGTCCGTGTTCCAGGGCCTCACGGTCGCTCATCTCCTTGATGACAACCGGAACATCGTGGAGCTTCGCCCGCTGCGCCGCCCGCCAGCGTCTCTCACCGGCGACAATCTCCATCATGCCGTCGGCAGCGGGCCTGACGATGATGGGCTGCATCATGCCGCTGTCCGCGAGAGAGCGGGCCAAGCCGTCGATGTCCTGATCGTCGAAACGGGTGCGTGGCTGAAAACGGCCGGGCCTCAGTTCCGCGATGGAAACGGTGTGCATGCCGGAGACAGCTGTCCTTGCCGGCGTTCCGATGAGCGCGTCGAGGCCGCGCCCGAGGCCTCTTGATCTCGTCATGCGGAACTCTCTGATTGCGTGGCATGGCGGCGCAGGAATTCACGTGCCAGGCGCACGTAGGCGTGCGCTCCCGCACAGTCAACATCGTACAAAATCACAGGCATACCATGCGATGGCGCCTCACTGACCCTGACATTGCGCGGAATGAGCGTGTGGTAGACGACATCCCCCATGACACGGCGCACATCCCGTTCCACCTCGCGGGACAGGCGGTTCCGGCGATCGAACATCGTGAGCACGATACCGCCTATGTGGAGTCCCGGATTATGGATACCCGAAACCCTCTCGATGGTGTCGAGCAGGAGCGAGAGGCCCTCCAGGGCAAAGAACTCGCACTGCATGGGCACCAGGACCTCGTCG
>JAJEHK010000336.1 GCA_022823765.1 Alphaproteobacteria bacterium
TTGAGCATTCCGATGCGGTGGCCATGATCGCCTATGGCGGTGACGACATGACGATTGGAGACCATGCCCGTGAAGCCTTTGGACGGGTCGACACCTGTCGCAAGGCCTGGTTCATCGGCCTGGAAAGCTATGATGAACTGGTCGGGGACAAGGGCGACGACTTCGAAAGCGTAACCGTGTCCGGTGAGGCGACGGCCGTCATCCTCTACACTTCGGGTACCACGGGATTCCCCAAGGGTGCCGAACTCAGCCACGCCAACATCATCATGAATGTCATGGTGATGGCCCGCGTCAAGCCACCTGTCGAGGAAGGCGGAAAGGCCCTGATCGCGCTACCCCTCTTTCACGTCATGGCGCAGACCTGTGCCATGCACCTTGCCATCTACAACGCCATGACAATCGTCCTGGTCCAGCGATTCAAGGCGGCAGAGGTGATCCGGCTGATGCTGAAGGAAGGCATCACCGGACTCCATGGCGTGCCGACGATGTATAGGGCCATTCTTGACTGCGAGGAAGTGACGGACGCTGAGAAGACGATGCTGGCCGGACAACTCGACTCATTCTCGGCTGGTGGCGCTTCCCTTATGCCCGAGTTGCAGAAGGAGTGCATGGAGACCTATTCCATCAGCATGTCGAACGGATATGGCGCCACGGAGACCTCGCCCGCCTCCTGCTTTCACCAGACAAGCGGCACCGTCCCGCTTGGTTCCATAGGCACCGCCGCCTGGGGTGTTCGGCTGAAGATCGTGGACGGAACGGGTGGCAAGGTGCCGGCAGGTGAGGTTGGTGAACTCCTCGTGCGCGGCCATTGTGTCATGAAGGGCTACTACAAGGACCCGGAGGCGACAGCCGTAGTGGTCCGAGACGGCTGGTACCATACCGGCGACCTGGCGAGAATGGACGCGGAAGGCCACGTCTTCATTGTCGGGCGCAAGAAGGAGTTGATCATCCGTGGCGGATTCAACGTGCACCCGGCGGAGGTTGAAGGAGTGCTCCTGGAACATCCGGCCATCTCCCAGGCGGCTGTCGTCGGTGTGTCTGACCCGGTGTACGGGGAGGAGATCAAGGCGTTCGTCACCACGAGGCCAGGGTCGTCACTGGACGCAGCCGACGTCGTCAGTTGGGCAAGGAAAGAAATGGCGGCTCACAAGTACCCCCGTCTTGTCGAAATCAGGGAGACCCTGCCGCTCGGTCCCACCGGCAAGGTTCTGAAGAGGATGCTTACGTGAATGGTATGACGTGATGGCGAAGGCAACGGATTACATCGTGATCGGCGCGGGTTCCGCGGGATGCGTGCTGGCAAGCCGGTTGAGTGAGAATCCCGATGTGACGGTGAAGGTCCTGGAGGCCGGTCCGTCAGATCGCAGCCTGTGGTTGCTGCGCATGCCGGCTGCGGCATGGATTATCATCAACGGCGAGCGGTACAACTGGCGGTACTTCTCCGAACCCGAACCGGGCATGGACAACCGCCAGCTCCTCTATCCGCGAGGAAAGGTCTTGGGCGGCTCGTCATCGATCAACGGCATGGTGTACTTGAGGGGCAATCCCCTCGACTACGACAACTGGGCTACCAACCGCCTCGACAACTGGTCGTTCGCCCATTGCCTTCCTTACTTCAGGAAAATGGAAAAGACCGACCGCGGTGACGACTCTTTCCGCGGCCGTAGTGGCCCCCTGGAGATTACCGTGGGCGGTGACAGCAGCCCTCTCTACCAGGCATATGTCGAGGCCGGCCAACAGGCAGGTTACCCCTTCACGGAAGACGTGAACGGCTATCGCCAGGAAGGGGTCTTCTTCATGGAACGCACGGTGCTGGGTGGCGTCCGAAACTCCGCGGCACGCGCCTGGCTTCATCACGCGCTCCATCGCCCCAACCTCGAGGCCCTGACGAACGCCACCATCAACCGCATTCTCTTCGAGGGCAGCCGAGCGGTCGGTGTCGACTACATCCAGAGCGGCCGCCTGAAGACCATGCGGGCCGAGCGGGGGGTCATCCTCAGTGCCGGAACTTTCAACTCTCCGCAGATCCTCCTGCGTTCGGGGATCGGGCCTGCCGATGAACTGAAAGAGCACGGCATTGATGTGGTGCATCACCTGCCGGGGGTCGGCCGCAACCTCCAGGACCACCTCGACTGGACCATTCAGTGGCGGTGCAAGGAGCCGGTCTCCCACTACCCGGCGACGAAGCCCCTTGGCCAGGCCCTGGCGGGTGCGGAGTGGTTGCTGGCGAAGCGGGGCGTTGCAGCATCCAACCTCTTCGAGGCCGGCGGCTACTTTCGCAGCCGTCCCGGCATCGAATACCCCAACATCCAGCACCACTTCGTTGCCGCTGCCATGAGCTATGACGGCACGGTGCCCGCCAGGGAGCACGCTTTCCAGATCCACATCAGCCAGATGCGTCCGACCAGCCGGGGCTACGTCCGCCTTGGGTCTGCCGATCCCTTCGAGCCTCCTCGCATCCGGTTCAACCACCTTGAGACCGAGAACGACCGCCTCGAATTCCGGGAGGGACTCGAACTCACGCGCGAGATCGCATCCCAGAAGGCCTTCGATCCCTATCGCGGGGAGGAACTCGCTCCGGGCGAGGACGTGACGTCCCCGGAAGATGTCGATGCCTTCGCGCGCCGTGTTGGAGAGACGGAGCATCATCCGGCCTGCACCTGCAAGATGGGCTATGACGATGATGCCGTGGTCGACCGCGAAACCCGGGTCCATGGTTTCGACAACCTTCACGTGGTCGATGCATCGATCATGCCCAACGTGGTCACTGCCAATCTCAACGCGACCTGCCTGATGCTCGGAGAAAAGGCCGCCGATCTCATTGCTGGACGTGAGCCTCTCGCTCCCGACTACACGCCGTTCCATCGGGCAGGCGACTGGCAGACCACGCAGCGATAGGGCCGCGCAAGGCACAACACGATGTCATCGAACAGGAACCGGGGATGATGCCATGACGGATGGACCGACAGCCGGCGAGATTGCCTTACTCGCCGATATCGACACGCCGACCATCTGCAACCTGCTGGAAATGGTGGTTCCGGAAAGGCGCGGGTACGGATTCACCGTCCAGCACCTGCATTGCCTCTTTCCCCGCATGAAACCCATCGTCGGATTTGCCCGGACAGCGACGATGAGAGCCAAGGATCCGGCTGGACTGGCGCCGAACGAGGCACGGTCCCTTCGCAACCGGTATCTCGACTATGTCGCCGACGGCGATGTCCCCAAGATCTGCGTGGTGCAGGATGTTGATGAACGCCCGGGGTACGGCGCGCTCTTCGGCGAAGTCAACAGCACAGTTCACAAGGCGCTCGGCTGCCTGGGACTCGTAACCGATGGCAGCGTGCGGGATATCGATCAGCTGGCTCCGGACTTCCAGGTGCTGGCCGGCTTGGTCGCACCGTCACATGCCTTCGTCCATGTCGCCCAATGGGCATGCGAGGTCAACATCAACGGCATGGTCGTTCAGGACGGAGATCTCATTCACGTGGACCGTCATGGCGCGGTCGTCGTTCCGCTGACGGCGGTGAGAGGTGTCCTCGAGAGTCTCGATCTGATGGTGCGCCGCGAGGCGGTCATACTTGAGGCGGCGCGTCGCCCCGGGGCTACCGTCAATGATATCAAGGACGCGTGGAAGCGATCGGAACAGATCAGGGAGTAAGGCGCTCAGCCTTGCCGCTCTTTCGCCCGGTGCGACTGAGGAGTGGACCGCGGAAGCAGTTTGCAGAGAAAGGCTGAAGGTCGATTGCGGGAGTTCTTCCCGCTGCCAGTTCGGCAATGATGACTGCGGTACCGGCTGCACCGATCATGCCCTGGTGACCATGCCCGAAGGCCAACAGGACCTGCGGGTGCCGTGGTGCGGGGCCCAGAATGGGGAGACTGTCTGGAGTACAAGGCCTCTTTCCCATCGGGAATGTGTGCCCCGCATACACCCAATCAGGCCGCATAGCACAGTTATGTTCTTGATTCCATGTTCCGGCGACTCCATCCTCGTCCCATGACATGGTGGGTCCGGATTGTGTAGGAGATCGAGTCCGAATTCTCTATCCTCGTCGCCGCTTTCGGGGATGGAAGGCTCATCCAAACCGGGGGAAACGAGTATGGCACGGGTTGACGATGCGCTTCTGCGGCGGATGACGGCGATCATCGTTGAGGCGGTTGATCCCGAACAGGTGATCCTGTTCGGCTCTCGCGACCGTGGCAACGCCGAGGCGGACTCAGATGTCGATCTCGTAGTCGTCGAGGCCGAACCATTCGGACCGGACCGGGACCGTGGCGCTGAAGAGACACGCCTCTGGCGCGCGCTTGCGAATTTCCACGTGCCGAAGGATATCCTGGTCTACAGCGTGGACGAGGCTGACCGCTGGCGCGGCTCGCTCAATCACGTGCTCGCGCGAGCGCTGCGCGAAGGCAAGGTGCTCTATGAGCGACCTTGATCAAGCGCGGGAACTGGTGGGTGCGGCACAGAAAGATATTTCGGCACTTCGCGGCATGGGAGATGTAGCCGTCTTCGCGGACGAAATCTTCGGCTTCCATGTCCAACAGGCTGCGGAGAAGTTGTTCAAGGCTTGGCTCGCTTTGCAGGCAAGACCTACCCATTGTCGCACGATTTGGCGGCTCTATTGGACATGTTGAGCGTCGGCGGAGCGAATGTCGCGCGCTTGAGGAAGCAGGCAATGACGGTGCCGATGATTCCTGCGCCGATGACACCGATCGAGCGTGACGACATGAAATGAGGTCTCCGCTGAGGACGGCTATGCAAGAAACACCCTGACCGGTAGCTTAAGTCCGCAATATGGGCCGGTCCATGTCGCAGTGAAGGACCGAAAGCGGGGATTTGGTGCCGGACGTGCGTGACTTCGTGATCGGCGGCGGCGGGTCGGCGGGTGCCGTGCTCGCCAACCGCCTTTCGGAGCATCCCCGATGCCATGTCACGCTCGTTGAAGCTGGAAATGACACCCCGCCGGAAGATGTCCCTGACGTGATCCTCGACAGCTATCCGGGGTTCGCCTACTTCGATCCCCGCTTCCACTGGCCCGATCTTCGCGTCTTCAACCGCTCGCCGGACGATGACCTTTGCGTCAGTGCATCGCGTTTCGAGCAGGCTCGCGTCATGGGCGGTGGTTCCAGCATCAATGGCCAGTTTGCCGTACGTGGCATGAAGGGTGACTACGATGAATGGCAGAGGATGGGCCTAGACGGATGGGCCCACGATGACTTGCTCTGTTACCTCAATCGCCTTGAACGGGATGTCGACTTCGCCGGCAGCGGACATGGGCGGTCGGGCCGAATTCCGGTGAGGCGTCTCTTCCCGGCCGACTGGGCTGGATTCAGCCGCGCCGTGCTCGAGGCCATGGAGGAAGATGGCCTGCCTTTCCTCGAGGATTTCAATGGCACCGACAGTGACGGCTGTTTCCCCATGCCGCTTTCCAACCAGTATGGACTCCGCGTGTCGACCGCCATCTGATCGAGGATGGACGTGCAGTTGGCATAAGCGCGACCCGGGGTGGCGAGACGGTCTCGGTGAGGGCAGGGGAGGTGATCATTTGTGCCGGGGCGCTTCATTCGCCGGGTCTCCTGCTGCGTGCAGGTATCGGCAACGGTGATCATCTGAAGGCTCTCGGCATCCCGGTTGTTGCCAACCTCCCTGGCGTCGGGGAAAACCTGATGGAGCATCCTAGCATCAGTGTAGCAGCCTGCCTGAAGCCGGACGCGAGAGTGGCTGCTGGCCAGCGCAGGCATATCTACTTCGGTGTTCGCTATTCGTCCGGTCTGGAGGATGCGCCTCCGGGTGACATGTTCTTCATGTCGACCAACTCGGCCGGATGGCATCCCTTTGGCCAGGCGGTCGGCACCATGCTGGTCGTCGTGAACAAGCCCTTTTCGAGAGGAAGCGTGCGCCTGCAAACGCCATCGCCGTTCCATGAGCCACGGGTAGACCTTGCCATGTTGTCGGACAAGCGGGACCTCCTCCGCCTCGTGGACGGGTTTCGCCGACTGCACAGGATCATCACGAAAGAGATGGTTGGAGACCAGGTGACCATGTGGTTCCCTGCTGGCTACTCCGACGCTGTGCGGCGCATGATGGTGCCTTCGATCACGACATGGCTGAAGACCGGAACCGCGCGATTGCTGCACGACTCGGGAGCTGTCGGACGCTGGATGCTGCGCACTCGCCTGACAGGCGGTCGAAGTCTCGATGACCTCGCACGGGATGCCGGTGCCCTGGAGGAGTGGATCCGGCAATCGGTGTGGCCGAGCTGGCACGTCAGCGGCACCTGCCGTATGGGACCGGACGGCGACAGAATGGCCGTTGTCGATGCGGCCTGTAGGGTGAGAACACTCGCCGGCCTCAGGGTGGTCGATGCCTCGGTGATGCCAACCATTCCCCGGGCCAACACGAACCTCACGACCATCGCCATTGCCGAGAAGATCGCCGACGACATCAAGGGCACATCATGATGTCCGGATTACTAGGAGTAATCTCAAGATCCGACCGGGCTGTGTCTGCACCGAGGATCATCTCCGTGGGCACGTGTTCCTGTGGATGCCGACCTGGTACGCGGAATGACTCATGCACCAGCGCTTCGCACTGCTGTCCATCAAGGACGATGATCATGAGTCGGCTTGCCGCCAGCGCGCCACGACGGTAAAGAAGGCTCAATCGACACCGTCGGCCAGGCGTAAGGTGCAGACCAGGAGGATGCTCGACGGTCTGCCAATGCATGGTTTCCGCATCCTCATCGACCATCTCGCCAGCGTTGTCGTCAACGTCATTTCACGGCCTGGCGCACGACCTTCGTCACGCGGCAGATCTGGCTGCATAGCCGCTCCCTTGAGTTCGTGGGGGTCAAACCCAATCGGATTGATCCCATAAGCAAGACAGATTGAAACTACGGCCTTGGCGCAAAAATAGCGTCGACTCACAACTTTGGGAGACGCTTGGGCACTCTTGAGGCGATGAAGTTTCGGATGGCTGCGCCGGTAGTTAGCCTGCCATGGCGTCGTGAATCAGAGCGTGGAAGTGATGGAGAAGATGTTCGCTCCAGTCTTTCTGGGCCTCGTTCACCATGTAGGGGCCGGCGTCGTACCCGAAGGACCGCATCCCGCGCTGCTGTAGTTCATTCAGGGCGATATCTTCCGGGCCCAACAAGTTGGTCTGGAACTCGATGCATGCCTTGGTGACTTCGCTTACCTCGCGGTCCGGATGATAGTAGTTGAAGCCCACTCTGGTTTTCTCCGGCCCGAGCGGCATGAGATTGAACGTCCCAAAGAAGTCCACATAGGGGAAAGTGAACAAGGTCGTCATCGGCCAGATCTGCATGTTGAAGAACCATTCCGTCTGAAACGGTTCATCGCCGACCGGTTTGCCATATGCCTCAGTCAGACGTTCCCCCCGATGGCCCTGGTAAACCCAGAACTTTCCGCAAGCCGTCAGATCGTATTCCTTGCAGTCGATGTGCTCGATCAGTTGCTGATGGTAGGGACCCATATCGGTCAGCTTGAAATGATATCCCTCGATCGCATTCTCAATAACGATCTTCCAGTTCGCTGCAACCTCATAGCTGTTTTCCGAGATCAGTTGCATGTCCGCCAGATCGGGAATTCTCTCGGCCATCAATTCGGCTGCACCCGGGATGGACTCTTCCAGTGAACCCACGTCGAGGTCCATGTTGACGAAGACACAGTGCATGACCTCTTCGACCAGCACGCGCTTCAGCGAGTACCTGGAACGATCAAAACCCTCGACTTCTCTTGCGGCAGGCGCAGAGCGCAGCGCACCGTCCAGGCCATAGCACCAAGCGTGATTTCGGCAGCGGATCGTGCGGTTGACCTTTCCCCGTGGCGCTGCAAGAAGCAGTGACCCACGGTGCTGGCAAACGTTGTGAAATCCTGAGATCTCATCGTCGGCAGTGCGGATGACCACGACGCTCTGGCCGCAGATATCGAGCAGGACGTAATCGCCGACCTCGGGAATCTCATTCTTGTGGCAAACCATGTGCCATCCCGGGTAGACAATCCTGTCGAGTTCCTCGCGGTGCAGGCTCGCGTCGTAATAGTATCGCGAAGGCAGTTGGTGAGCGTCCTTCGGCCCGGTGACCTTCCAGGTCGACTTGCCTTTGGATTCTGACATCTTGTTTTGCTGGTGCATGGCTATCTCTCGATTGAAGTCACGTTCTCGTTCCCAAATGCAAGCCCGTTGTCCGCGATGAGGTCCCTGTAGCGAAGCGCCGATGGTACCGACGGGCGCGCCGTAACGAAACAGCATCTCGTGTGTCGAGGCGCGTTACTCGTTCGCCGATCTACCGCGAGGCAGTGTGGACACCATGCCGCCAAGGATTTTCCCGGAATTGTGCTCCATCGAGGTGCTGTCAAGAAACATCCTCGTGAACTGGATCAGCGAGTACCCTTGCAGTGGGACTTGCCGGATACCCTCTTGGACATCACACAACCTCGTCTTCTATGACGCAATTCCATGATGCCGCCCATGGCGGGCAAAGGTTTCAGGGTGACATTGAGTATATTCTTCCTCGCCAATAGGGTGGGTGTCGTGGTTTCGTTGCTCGCGGCGGATTGAAAGCGTGGGGGCAGGCGCTTGAGCGATGAGCGCTGATGTCAGGGGTCAGAGCTGTCGTGACATTCTTCGCAGAGGCGACGCGGTGCAGTGTGGCATTGAAGACAGGACCGGCGGCTGTGCTGACCTTCCGCCAGTGGATGGCTCATCGCGGTGGAAGACGGTTTGCACTGTTGATGGGGCGACCAGTTCCATTGTCAGAACTCCAGTTCAGTTCGTCATCCGATGTTTGACATGGTGTGTGGAACTTTGTGATTCCGTTGATTTACGGCCATTGTCTAGCACTTGGTCGTCATTATTCGTGGATAAATGACGGCAAGGTGGCAAGAACTTCACACTCCCTGCTGATTCTGCGCCCGGACCGAGTTTCGTCCTGCTCGTTCTGTGCGGGGTCGGATCATCGACGGGCTGCACCACGCACTTGCCGGGAACACCGAATAGTCGTGAGCCCATCAACCTGCGTGGTGGCACAGAACTCCATGTAACCCGCATTGACGTGTCGATTGGCTGATCCACATCCGTCACTCACCAAAGTGAGGGATGTGAATTGCAGGACAACCAACGCCCATTCGCCACGACATGTCGATCCCGCATCATGAGAACCATCTGTGCCTTCCCTTGCCCCCACAGAGGCAGAATGCCACTCAGCAGGAGCGTCAACCTGTCACTGGGCTGGTGGGAGAGCTTCGTGTTTCGATGTTGTCTGGGACCAGGAATTGGACGATGATTGCGCATCGGTTCAAGTGTGCTGGATGAAGGAGTGGTTTGGCGATGTATGTTCGACTTCTGGCCTTGGTTGGCGCCTTGTTCCTCGTTGCCGGGTGCGTCACCAACGAGGATGGCAGCACGGCCAACATCTTCAGCGACGTTGAAACCATCCTGTCGGGCGGTGACGTGTCGGAGGAGCAGGGGGCTCTGCGAGATCAGGCCGACTCCTACAATGACTATGCCGAAGCCCGGATCGCTTCTGCCGCTGTTGGCGCCATCATTGGTGGCCTCATCGGCTATGCTGCAGGAGACGAGGAGGGGGCATTGATCGGTGCCGCGGCAGGCGGGGTTGCGGGGTACGTCGGTGGCTCCTACCTGACGCGTGATCATTCTGAGTTCTATGCCTCCAGGGAATCGCTTGACGAAGACATTGCCGTTGCTGAAGAGCTGACAGAAGAATCCCGCAAGAACATTGCCGTGGCGCAAGCCGCACTTGATTGGCAGAAACGGGACATAGACCGACTCAACAGAGAGTATGATACCGGCGTGCTCGACATTCAGGAGTACGAGAGAGCGCTGGTGGAGATTGACAAGGATCGCGGCAGCGTTCGCTTGATGATTGATGCGACGAGAGAGCGCATCGCAACTCTTGACCAGAGCATCTCCCGTTACCGAAGCGCGGGGTACAGCACCTCCCGCCTTGATGCGGCGAAATCGGCACAACGTCAGCACATTGTCAGACTCGAAGCGATCGAGGATGCCATGGTCACGCTGATTGCCGGCGCGCCTGACGGTGTAAAGAGGCCGTCAGTGTGATGCAGCCTGGCTTGTTGCGTGACGGCGGTGTCGTGCGCCTGCGAGGTGTGCTTCGCCGCGTCCTTGCCGTTCCGGTGGCCGCCGCTTTCCTTTCGGCTTGCATGGCGACGTCCAGTGATCCATGCGCCGATGCTGAGCGCGATGTGGATCTCTTCACGCTTCTTGATAACTCATTGTCGGGGACCTACGACGCCTGCCTTGATGACCTTCGCGACGATCTTGCCCGGGCCCGCCTGCGTGCCAGGGTTCTTCAGGCCGAGGCCGATCGTCTCGAAGTGGAAGCCGAGGCGCTCGAGGGGGAACGCGCCGAGGCGGCCCGGCGGCTTGCCGGGCTCAATGCCAGGCAGGTCGAAGCTCTCAACCGTCTTGAGGAAGCAAAGGAAGGCAAGTCTGTAGATCAACTGGTTCTCGACGACGTCCTGACACGTGAACAGGAATTGGCAAGCGAGCTTGAGGCACTCAATCGAAATGGAGGTATAGACACTGCCGAAGCCCAGCGGTTCGAGCGTGAACAGTCTGATCTCATGGAGCGCATCGACGCACTCTTGGGTGACGGATGATCGACCGGACTTCTTGATGCATCAGCCTCACTTCGGCAGTGACAATGCTTCCGGCATTGCACCGGAGGTCATCGACGCCCTGGCGCGGTCGAGTGCCGGTGGAGTCGATTCCTATGGTGGTGATGAACTGACCCTTGCCCTGGAGGAGAAGTTTGGCGAGATCTTCGAAACCGACGTCTCCGTGTTGCCGGTGGGGACGGGAACCATTGCCAATGCCCTGTCGCTAGCATTTCTCACTCCGCCCTGGGGCGCCATCTTCTGTTATGAAGAGGCTCACATCGTTGTTGACGAGGCGAATGCACCGGAGTTCTTCACCGGCGGTGCCAAGCTGATTGGTCTCGAGGGTGACCACGGGCGCCTTCACCCGGACGTCTTGCGGCGTGCGGCTGCCTCCATGGATGCCAATGACGTCCACCATCCCCGGCCATCGACGCTGTCCATCACCCAGGCGAGCGAGTGCGGCACACTCTATTCTCCTGATAACATACGAGCCCTTGGTGACACGGCGCGCGATCTCGGTCTTGCCGTTCACATGGATGGAGCCCGTTTTGCTAATGCGGTTGTCGCCCTCCAATGCCGGCCCGCCGACATGACCTGGCGGGCCGGTGTTGACGTGCTCTCCTTCGGTGCCACCAAGAATGGCTGCATGGCGGCAGAGGCTATCGTTGTTTTTGGTGACAGGAGAAAGGACGTTCCAGTCCTGCGCCGTCACCACAAGAGGGCAGGCCAGCTCTTTTCCAAGATGCGCTTCCTGTCAGCACAGCTTGACGCCTATCTCGATTCAGGAAACTGGTTGAAGTGGGCTCGCAACGCCAACACTCAGGCAACAAGGCTGGCCGACGGTCTTAACAACATTGAGGGTGTCCGTCTTCTCCACCCGGTCGACGTCAACGAAATCTTCCTCGAGATGCCCCTCACAATATACGAGCGTATCAAAAGGACCGGATTCGGATTCTATCCCATCCAGTTCACAGGCAAGGATATCGGCACCCTGCGTCTCGTTACGTCCTTCAACACCTCTCCCGACGACATCGATTATCTTCTTGTCGCTGCCACCACCGCCTGAAAGTGCTTAGTTCACCGGATGAACATCTGACGAGCTTGATACGTGCTAGGTCTGTGATGATTAGTGCAATGTTCCCCTGGAAGAGCGGCTTTGCCATTTTCTGGTATGGTTGTGATGGGTGTTCCTTTTCTTGCATCTTGCCGCTGCCTAGCCGTGGCACAACAGATTATGTTTGTTCGCCATTCTTCACGCATGGGGACAGAGGGGCAGTAACCTTGTCTTCTTGATGATGGGTAGGGAATGTGCCGGAGTTCGTTGGGGTCACCCCTTCTTTAGTTGGAGTCCGCTATCCGAGAGCATCCGTACGAAGTTTGACCATTTAATGTACTTGGCATGTTCTGATGGTACGAGTTCGTTCTAGGGTTGTGTCCCCCGAATTGGGTGGCGGTCTTCAAGGGTTTCGTGGAGGGTGTTGTTCAAGCTGGGTCTTCTGCGCTGCTCCATAAGGGTCCAAATGCCTCAGTGGGATTTGTTTAACCAGTGATGTGCCAATCTAGATCTCCGCAACAGCATCTGGAAGTTGTGTGTAGGGCACTTGGAACGAAAATGCACATCAGCAACAGATGCACTTGACTTGGAATCTCTAGCCTGCTATTTGAGGCAGGCCACCAATCAAGTGTTGGAAATATGAAACTGTACTCACGTATCTGGAAGGTCCTCAGCAAGAGAACGAGAAAATTCAGGAATAAAATTCGAAGAGTTCAAGTCAATTGTCAATATCATCGGCTCGACAAATTGGGACCTGCACATGTTTTCCCGAGGGCAAGTCCCAAGTGGCTAATGCACAGGGAACTCATTTACGGAGGGATCCAAGGTGACATTCGAGTAAGGCAAGTCAGCCATCTTGATCCACGGACCCAAGCCGAAGTCGAATCGGCGCGGATGCGAGGCGGTGATCGTATGCTGTTTCATGGATACGGTCGAGATTATTCCAGGTATCTCAACACTTTCAGTTATGATGACAGAATCGTCGTTGCTGAATTCGGTGTGCTGATGGGAACTGGGCTTGCGATCTGGTGTGATCTGTTCCCAAACGCACGCGTCCTCGGCTTCGATATTGACACAAACCATTTCGAAAGCAATAGACAATATTTTTTGGATCAAGGTGCATTTTCTTCGAATTCACCGGAAGTGCACAAGTACGACCAGTTTGTCGAAAATACAGAGTATCTTGGAGAGATTTTGAAAGGTGACACAATCGATGTTTGTATCGATGATGGATGCCATTTCGATGAAGCGATACTGTGCACAATGCGAAGCGTCATTCCGCATTTGAGTGATCGCTTTGTTTATTTTATCGAAGACAACAGCGAAATTCGTACTGAAATCAATTCATCGTACCCGGTATTGAACGTATTTTCGCGAGGGCGGATGACAGTTGTGGACCGGGGCCTGAACGCAATCATTTGACTTCGGAAAGCTGCAAGACCTACGAAAGCATCGTGTCGTGACAGACGTCCGTGTCCTGGAAGCCGAGCACTATTTTGTTGAAATGCGCCACACAATCCAGGTCGGCGGTACAAAGCACGACATGGCCGATCTGGCGGAAATTGAAGCGCAACGTCCCGCCGTGTGACTTGTCGTGCAGTCTCTGTGCTCACGGACTCGATAAGCGCCTCGCTGTCGATCACTCCACGGGGCATCGCCGACTGTTGGTTCCGTATGCTGCGCACTCAAAAACATATCGCGTCACCTCGGACAAAGCGAAGCGAAAGCCGTGCTCCTTAATCCGACCCCGCCTCCGTGCGAACGTCTTAGAGCTTGACCTAGAAGTGCGAATGGCCTCGCCACATGTGGTATATC
>JAJEHK010000175.1 GCA_022823765.1 Alphaproteobacteria bacterium
GAAGGATGTTCCGCCGCGCCGCCGGGAGCGCCGTCTGCTGCCTGCCGTCGTCATGGCGTGCCTCCGGTTCCCACCTCTTCAGGTATCTTTGTCGCACCCCTTGCAGCAGCATGATTGAACCCGATGCCGGCTTCTTCAACCGTATCGATCGCGCATTCCCCGGCTGCCAATTCCACGCCAACACCATTCCCGTTTGCTCCCGACATCCATGACCCTTGCACGGAATACAGTGTCGACCTTGGGCACCGCGCGGGGTACCTGTTGGAGACGGCATGACGTGGAAGGTCTGCTATCGTAGAGTGAGGAGGAGTTGGCAGGGCGTCTGTCGGCAAGAGGGAAACGGGTGATGGTCAAGCCGGTATCGGGAATGCCGCGCCGATCGGCACTGGCTGCGGGAGCCGGTGGCGTCGTGGCGGCGCTGGTGCCGTCAGGACTTCTGGCCGATACCGAACTGACATTCTTCCGCATTGCAACCGGCGGCACAGCCGGGACCTTCTATCCGGTAGGGGCACTCGTGGCCACGGTGATTTCCGGTCCGCCGGGCGGGCCGGACTGCGAAGAGGATGGCGGCAGCTGTGTGCCCGGACTCCTGGCGACCGCCCTGTCGTCGGAAGGTGCTGTCGAGAACATCGGATCGGTCGTCTCGGGCGAAGTGGAATCGGGGTTTTCCCAGTCGGATGTCGTCTATTGGGCCTACACGGGGACCGGCATCTTTGCCGGCAGCGCCCCGCGGCGGCAACTGCGGTTGATTGGCAGCCTCTATCCCGAGGTGATCCACATCGTCGTCAGGCGCGATGCCGGCATCGCGGCGATTCCGGACCTGGCCGGCAAGCGAATATCACTGGATGTCGAAGGGTCGGGAACGCTGGTCGCCGCGAGGATCATTCTTGATGCCTACGGTCTCAGCGATGTCGATCTCGATGTTCGCTACATCAAGCACGGCCCCGCCGTCTCCATGATGAGAGCAGGTGACCTCGACGGACTCTTCGTCATTGCGGGATATCCTGCCAATTCCGTGTTCGACCTTGTCGAGGAAGGGATCGCCGATCTCTTGCCGATACCTGCGGAACATGCGCTTGGCCTTCTCGTCGACCACCCCTTCTTTTCCCTGTCGGTGGTTCCGGAAGGGTCCTATCCGGGCCTCTCCCACGTCACCACCCTGGCGATCGGAGTGCAGTGGATCGTGACACACGCCGCGACCGAGGATCTGGTCTATCGGATCACGCGGGCGCTTTGGCACTCCAACAACAGCGAACAGCTTGCCTCGGGGCATCCCGCAGCGCGGCAGATGAAGCTCTCCAATGCACTGCTCGGCGCTGCCGTGCCGCTGCATCCCGGCGCGGCCGCCTACTACATCGAAGCCGGACTCGATCTTTCGGATGTCCCCGTAGCGGATCCTTCTCCCGCTCAGTAGCCGCGCTCAAGATCCACGACATTGATGAAGGGTTTGCCGGCACGCAGCCGCCGAAAGTTATCGGCAATCTGGGGAGCGCTGGTCTCCGGTACGGTCAGGGCCGCGATGTGCGGAAAGGTCATGATCTTCGGGTGATACCAGAACGGATGGTCGTCAGGCATGGGTTCCTGGCGCTGGACATCGAGCGCGGCGCCGGCGAGACGACCATCGTCGATCGCCCGAACAAGATCTTCCTCCACGACATGGCCGCCCCGTGCGGCATTGATGAGAAAGGCTCCCGGTTTCATCCAGGACATCGTGCGGGCATTCAGGATGCCCTCGGTTTCTCCGGTGAGCGGCAACAGGCATATCACGACGTCACAGGGAGCAAGAAAATCCTCGAGTGCCTGCATTCCCGAATGGCAGGTCACGCCTTCGACGTGGCGCGGCGACCTGCTCCATCCCCTGACCTGGTAGCCCATCGCCGTGATGACACGGGCACAGTCCCCGCCGAGCACGCCGAGTCCCAGGATACCTACCGTGACATCACGCGGTAGCGGCACCTCGAGCTCTTCATAGCGGCGCTCCCTGTGGAGCCGGCGGTAGTCTTCCATGCGGCGCAGGTGGTCGAGCATGACCATCACGCACCAGCCGGTCATCTGCGCGGTCATGGCGGGGTCGACAATGCGTGTCAGGGCGACGCCGTGGGGAACCAGATGACGTGACGCCATGATATGGTCGACGCCGGCACCAAGGGACATGACGAGCCTGAGGCGGGGAAAACGCGCCAGATCGTCAAGAGGATGATTCCAGACCAGGGCGGCATCGATGTCTTCGGGCGAGCCGCTGTCAGGATGGATGCGAAAGTCGAGGCCGGGAAAATGGGGAGCGAGACATGCCGCCCACACCGGACCGTCGCTGTGTCCGCTCATGTAGAGAAGTGCCATGGTGCTTCCTCCAGAAGTCAACACGCCGGATCCTGTCCGGATCGTGCCAATGCCCCGCCGGTGTCGCTGACCGCAGCCATCAGGGCGCGGGTGTACGCGGATTTCGGTGTTTCGAAGATGTCGTGAGCGCTTCCCGATTCGACCACGCGCCCCGCCTTCATCACCAGGACATGGTGGCTCATCGCACGCACCACCCTGAGGTCGTGACTGATGAAGAGATAGGCGAGATCGTGATCATCCTGAAGCCGGCGCAGCAACGTGATGATCTGGGATTGCACCGACATGTCGAGAGCGCTTGTCGGCTCGTCGAGAACGACGACCTTCGGCTTGAGGATCATCGCTCGGGCGATGGCGATGCGCTGGCGCTGACCTCCGGAGAACTCGTGGGGATAACGATCCATCATGGCGGGCTCGAGACCGACCTCGTGGAGGGCTTCGGCAACCAGCTCGCGGCGGCCTGACGAATTCTCTCCCATGCCGTGAACCTTCAGTCCCTCCTCGATGATGCCGGCCACCGACATGCGTGGCGACAGCGAGCCGAAGGGATCCTGGAAGATGATCTGAAGTTCCCGACGCAGTGGTCTGAGGTCCCGGAAACCCAGCCCCTGCAGGCTGCGGTTCTCGTACCTGATGTCGCCTTCACTGGTGATGAGCCGCAGGATTGCCATTCCAAGCGTCGATTTTCCGGATCCCGATTCACCGACGATGCCGATGGTCTCGCGGCCTCGGACTGCCAGGTCGATGCCGTCGACGGCTTTGACATGACTGACCGTCCTTCTGAACACGCCTGCGTGGACAGGGAACCAGACCTTCAGGGACCGGGCCTCAAGGCGCCTTGGGCTGTCACGTGGAACCGGCTGCGGCCTGCCGCGGGGTTGTGAGGTGAGAAGATGTTGGGTCGACGCATGCTGCGGCCGGGTGAAGACGTCGCCGACGGTTCCCGATTCGACGATCCGGCCACCATCCATCACCGCCACGTGATCGGCAAAACGGTGGACGATGGAGAGGTTGTGGGTAATGAAGAGAACAGCCATCGACAGTTGTCGCTGGAGGGAGCCCAGCAGTTCGAGAATGCGGGCTTCCACCGTAACATCGAGGGCGGTTGTCGGTTCATCGGCGATCAGGAGATCCGGTTCGCAGGCCAACGCCATGGCGATCATCACGCGCTGGCGCTGGCCTCCCGAAAGAGTGTGGGGGTAGTCATGAACCCGGTCCGCCAGATCGCCCAGTCCGACGAGGTCCATGAGTTCGCGCACCCGCATTGCCGCCGCCTGGGTCGTCATGCCCTGGTGAACGACCAGGGGTTCTGCGATCTGCCGGGAAATGGAATGGAGTGGATTGAGGGACGTCATCGGCTCCTGGAAGATCATGGAAATCCGGTTGCCTCGTACCTGGCGCAGGTCCCGTTCCGGCATGCCGACGAGATTGTCGCCCTGGAAAATGACCTCACCGGATGAATGTCCGGAAGCGACGAGGCGAAGAATGGAAAGAGCGGTGACCGACTTGCCGGACCCCGACTCGCCGACAAGGGCAAGTGTCTCGGACGGGGCGATGGAGAAACTCACGTTCCTGACGGCATCGATGATGCGATTCTCCACCTTGAATCGGACCGTGAGATCACGGACATCAAGGAGCGTCATGACGGCAACTTCCGGGGATCGAAGGCATCGCGCACGGCCTCTCCGGTGAATGTGAGGAGAGAGAGCATCAGCGCGACGACAGCAAATCCCGTCAATCCAAGCCATGGCGCCTGAAGATTGTTGCGTCCCTGGTTCAACAGTTCTCCAAGCGAGGGTGAGCCCGGCGGCAGTCCGAATCCGAGAAAGTCGAGAGCCGTGAGCGTGGTGATCGAACCATTGAGAATGAAGGGCAGGAAGGTCAGGGTCGACACCATCGCATTGGGCAGCACGTGGCGCACCATGATGACCCTGTCGGTCACCCCCAGTGCCCGCGCTGCCTTGACATAGTCGAAGTTCCTGGTGCGCAAGAACTCTGCCCGGACCAGGCCCACGAGAGCCGTCCACGAGAACAGGACGAGAAGTCCGAGAAGGGTCCAGAATCCGGGAACGATGACACTTGCCAGAATGATGAGGATGTAGAGTACCGGTATGCCGCCCCATACCTCGAGGGCGCGTTGCGCCAGAAGGTCGATCCAGCCCCCGTAGTAGCCCTGGACGGCGCCTGCGGCGATTCCGATGACGGATGATACGAGTGTCAGGACGAGACCGAAGAGAACCGAAAGGCGGAAGGCGTAGATGACCCGCGCCGCGACGTCACGTCCCTGATCGTCTGTTCCAAGCCAGTTTTCGGCGGTCGGAGGGGAGGGTGCCGGACTCGGAAGATCGTAGTTGATGGTGCGATAGTCGTAGGCAATGAGCGGCCAGACGATCCACCCGCCTCCATCATGGATGAGATTCTTGACGAAGGGATCGCGGT
>JAJEHK010000009.1 GCA_022823765.1 Alphaproteobacteria bacterium
ATGGACGTTGAACTGATTTCGCCGATTGCCATGGACGAGGGCCTGCGCTTTGCCATCCGCGAGGGCGGCCGCACCGTCGGCGCCGGCGTCGTCGCCGAAATCGTCGACTAGAGAAGAGGGATTTCAAGGAGTGTAGCTCAACTGGTAGAGCACCGGTCTCCAAAACCGGGGGTTGCGGGTTCGAGTCCTGCCACTCCTGCCACCGGCGGGCTCGTTGATTGAAGAGCGGGGAAACAGCGGATCAACTCATGGCGAAAGTGTCACCGGCAGAATTTGTCAGACAGGTCCGGGCCGAGGCCATCAGGAAGGTGACCTGGCCGACAACCAGGGAAGCGGGCATCACCACGCTCACGGTGTTCGCGATGATCGTGCTCGTGGCCATATTCTTCTTCCTGATCGATCTCGTCTTTGCCGAGGCGATCCAGCTCATCCTCGGGCTGGGGAGGCAGGGGCTGTGACGCATCGCTGGTACATCGTCCATTGCTATTCCGGCTTCGAGAAGAAGGTGGAGAACGCGATCAGGGAGCGCGCCGAGGCGAGTGGCATGACAGAGCAGATCTGCCAGGTCCTGGTTCCCTCGGAGAAGGTCACGGAGATGCGCGGCGGCAAGCAGATATCGACCGACCGCAAGTTCTTTCCCGGCTACGTGCTGGTGCACATGGAGTTGACGGATGCCACCTGGCACCTGGTCAAGGACACGCCGAAGGTCAGCGGTTTCCTGGGGGCCGGCAACCGGCCCCGGCCGATTCCCGATTCCGAGGCGGCGCGCATCATCAGCCAGGTGCAGGAGGGAGTCGAACGGCCGCGGCCATCCATCACCTTCGAGATTGGTGAGAGTGTGCGCGTCGCCGACGGACCGTTCACGTCCTTCAACGGCACGGTCCAGGAAATCGACGAGAACCGGGCACGCCTGAAGGTCGCGGTGCTGATCTTCGGCCGTCCCACGCCCGTCGAACTCGAATACACCCAGGTCGAGAAGACCTGAGACGTCCACCAGGGGATGGAAATCGCAAGACAATGGCCAAGAAGATCGCAGGCACGATCAAGCTCACGGTTCCGGCAGGAGCGGCAAATCCGTCGCCTCCCATCGGGCCGGCGCTCGGTCAGCGCGGCCTCAACATCATGGAATTCTGCAAGGCCTTCAATGCGGCCACGCAGAACGTCGAGCAGGGAACTCCGGTGCCGACGGTGATCACGGCCTATGCGGACCGTTCGTTCACCTTTGTCACGAGGACGCCGCCGGCGGCGTGGTACATCAGGAAGGCGGCTGGTCTCGAAAAGGGTGAGGCCCTGCCGGGCCGCGCCGTTGCGGGATCGGTCACCATGGAGCAGGTGCGCGAAATTGCCGAGGCGAAGATGACGGACCTCAACGCCAACGGTATTGAAGCGGCATCGCGAATCATCGCCGGAACGGCGCGATCCATGGGTGTCGAGGTGGTGGAGTAGAGACATGGCACGACACGGCAAGAAACTCGTCGCGGCCTATGCGACCGTCGACCGGGAGCGGGACTATGCTCTCGAGGAGGCGATCCAGGCGCTCAAGGACACAGCCTCTGCCAGATTTGACGAGACTGTCGAACTGGCGCTCAATCTCAACGTCGATCCGCGCCATGCCGACCAGATGGTGCGTGGAGTGGTCAGCCTGCCGCATGGTAGCGGGCGCGTGGTGAGGGTCGCCGTGTTCGCCCGCGACGCCAAGGCCGAAGAGGCCCGTGAGGCCGGGGCCGACAGGGTCGGCGCGGAGGAACTCGCCCAGAGCATCCAGGAAGGTGATCTCGGGTTCGACCGTTGCATCGCGACACCCGACATGATGCCCGTCGTCGGTCGGCTCGGTAAGATTCTCGGGCCACGCGGACTCATGCCGAACCCGAAACTCGGCACTGTCACCGTGGATGTTGCCGGTGCCGTGACGGCCGCCAAGGCGGGTCAAGTGGAGTACCGCGTGGAACGGGCGGGTATCATCCACGCAGGTGTCGGCAAGGTGTCGTTTCCGGTCGAGATGATTGCCGAGAACACCCGGGCTCTGGTGGACGCCGTGGCGAAGGCACGGCCCCAGGCTGTCAAGGGAACCTACATGAAACGCGCGACACTCAGCACCACCATGGGGCCGGGTGTGCACGTTGCCACGCAAAGCCTCGTGGCCGCCTGACGGCCCGGGACCAACGGACGGCTCCGGCCGTCCGGCGGCATGCTCCGGCGTGTCGCAACCCTGTCCGAGACTGCCGGTACCCGATGGCGGGTTCAATGGCGATGCCGCCGGCACGAGACGGGAGACCAGCCGGTTCCGGCGATCCGGGACCAGGAGGGGATTCCGGGGCAGGACACCAACGTCCCCTCGTCCGTGAACCGGGGAGGCGGACAACCAGTGAACCGGATCGACGGGCTCTTGCCCGGCGTTCCGATCTGATGGAGGAGTCCTTTGGAACGTTCAAGGAAGGAAGAGATCGTCAGTGAACTCGAGAGCGCGCTCGGCGGTGCCGGGATCGTCATCGTCGCGCGTCACGAGGGTCTCACTGTTGCCGAGGCGACCGAGCTTCGGCGTTCGGTGCGCGATGCCGGCGCCAGCTTCCGGGTGGTCAAGAACCGGCTGGTTCTGCGCGCCCTCGAACATGCCGGGATGGAGGCGATCGCCGAGATGTTCCATGGGCCCTCCGCCATTGCCACGGCAACGGATCCCGTGGCCGGCGCCAAGGCCACCGTCGACTATGCGAAGAAGAACAGCAAGCTGGTCATTGTCGGTGGAACCATGGCCGGCCGTGCGCTCGACGCGGACGGGGTCCGGACGATTGCCCAGCTGCCGTCACTCGATGAGCTGCGCGCCAGACTGATCATGCTGATCAACACGCCGGCAACGAGGATTGCGGGAGTCATGCAGGAACCGGGGAGCCGTCTCGCCCGGCTGCTCAGTTCCCGGCAATCGGCGGAATGATCCGGTTCGGCCACAACCGAAAACACCCCAACTGGAGTTATGGAAGACCATGAGCAAGATTGAACAACTCGTCGAGGACCTGTCGTCACTGACTGTCATTGAGGCGGCGGAACTCTCGAAAATGCTTGAAGAAAAGTGGGGCGTGAGCGCCGCTCAGCCGGTTGCCGTCGGGGCAGTGCCCGGTGGTGCGGGAGACGAGAAGGACGAAGTCGAGGAGAAGACGGAATTCGACGTCGTTCTCACCGGCTTCGGGACCAGCAAGATTCCCGTCATCAAGGAGGTCCGGGCGATCACGGATCTCGGTCTCAAGGAAGCCAAGGCTCTCGTCGAGGATGCGCCGAAGGCGGTGAAGGAAGGCGTTTCCAGGGACGAGGCGGAAGCACTGCAAAAGCGTCTCGAGGACGCCGGCGCGACCGTCGAGGTCAAGTAGGTCGACACGTATTTCCACCACAAGGGGGTCCACCCCTTGTGGTGATCCCGTTTCCTTGCCGGTGAGGGTGCGCGAATCCTGCCGGCAGGGGAGTGGGTGTCAACGCATATTCAGGGCTGATCGATTGCAGGGGCTGACATCATGGAAAAGCACATGAACAGGCGTTCCGCCATGCGGCGCAACTTCGGGCGAATCCCGCCGGTGATCGACATGCCCAACCTGATCGATGTGCAGCGCATCTCCTATGATCACTTCCTGCAGCGCGACGCCGGACCGGACGAGATCCTCGACGAGGGACTCGAAGGCGTGTTCCGCTCGGTCTTTCCGATCAGTGATGTTTCCGACCGCGCCGATCTCGAGTTCGTGCGTTACCAGATCGAACCGCCCAAGCACACGGAGATGGAGTGCCTGGCGCGGGATCTGACCTATGCTGCGCCCTTGCGGGTGAAGCTCCGTCTGGTCCTCTATGACGTCGACCGCGACATCGGCAAGCGGGAGGTCCGCAACGTCAAGGAGCAGGATGTCTACATGGGTGACATTCCGCTCATGACGGACAAGGGAACCTTCATTGTCAATGGCACCGAGCGCGTGGTGGTCTCGCAGATGCACCGGTCACCCGGTGTCTTCTTCGACCACGACAAGGGCAAGACCCACGCCTCGGGCAAGTTCCTGTTCGCCGCCCGCGTCACCCCCTATCGCGGTTCCTGGCTGGAGTTCGAGTTCGACGCCAAGGACATCGTCCACGTTCGCATCGACCGCCGCCGCAAACTGCCGGCGACGACCATGCTCTTCGCACTGGGCTACACCGCCGAGGACATCCTGGAGACATTCTACGACACGGTGCCATTCGTGCGTATCCACCAGGAGTGGGCGCTGCCCCTCACGGACGCGGAACGGGCCGGCGGGGTTCTCGGGCACGATGTCATCGATCTTGCGAAGGGGCGTGTCGCGGCCGAAGCCGGCTCGACGCTGCCGAAGAGGAACAGGTCCTCCAGGAACCTTGCCAGCCATGTCAGGGACGACGCCCTTGTGGGGCGCTGTCTTGCCGAGGATATCGTCGATCCGGAGTCAGGCCTGGTGGTTGTCGACGCCGGTACGGTGCTCACCCGTCGCGAGCTCTCTGCCCTGGGGTCCGTTGAAGTCGACGAGATCACGATGTTCGGCGGTGACTCGCCGGCCGTTGCGCTGCGCTCCGGCGAGCACAGGAAGTGGTTCTTCGCCTTCGATGTCGCCGGCGCGACCGGGGACGTTCTCGATCACGACCTCTTCGACGTTCGTTCCGGCGATGTCGTCGCTCCGGCGGGGACGCGGATGACGGACGAATGGCGTGACGAGATCGTTGCCGGTACCGACGGCCGGCCGCTGGGCGTCGAGGTAAGCCGGGAAGAGCTTGAGGGGCGGACGCTGGCTGTTGACGTGCAGGGCGCCGGCGACACCGTGGTTGCCGCTGCCGGCGCCCATGTCGACCGCAGGCTGCTCAACAAGCTGGTGCGCTCCGATATCGAGAGCATCACGCTGTTCGAGGAAGGCGGCACGGTGTCTGCGAAGCGTCTTGTTCGCCCGGGCTGGAAGGTGCCGTTCGACGCCTCGGAAACCTCCGCTTTGCTGGGCACCAAGCTGACACGTGACCTCGTCAACGCCGCCGACGGCGCCGTCATGGCGACAGCCGGCACCAAGCTCACCAGGCTGCAGTTGCGCAAACTGGCCAAAGCCGGGCTTGAGGAGCAGTTCGTGGGCGACGATCTGCTGCTCGGCAGGTTCCTTGCCGGAGACCACATTGACGAAGCGGACGGGCTGGTTCTCGCCGAGGCCGGCGCCGAGATTGACCGGGAACTGCTCGACCTGCTTGCCAGTCACGCGAACGATGAGGTGACAACCCTCGACATCGATCACGTCAAGGTAGGCCCCCATGTCTGCAAGACTCTCGGTATCGACAAGGCATCGAACCGTGAGGAGGCACAGATCGAGATCTACAAGGTCATGCGCCCCGGCGATCCGACCACGCCGGAAGCCGCAGCGACCCTGTTCAAGGGCCTCTTCTTCGATGCCGACCGCTACGATCTGTCGACGGTCGGGCGCGTCAAGATGAACGAACGCCTTGGTCCCGATCATGTCGAGACCGGCCGT
>JAJEHK010000071.1 GCA_022823765.1 Alphaproteobacteria bacterium
CGCGGCCCACGCCGCTCCAGAGGAAAGCGTTCAAGCTCCTGGGCGTGAAGCCATAATGTACCCAGTAACACGCTGTTGAAATCTATCGAATGTCATTCATAACAGACACTTGTGCTTGATCAGCGCTGGAACTTCGGTCTAGAGCAGCGACGCGTCCTCTCAATCGCTGAACTTCGGCCGTAAGTTCGGTTTCTTGATCAGCCATCACTCACACCAACTCCCGCGCTTTCCGCCATCGTAGGGCCGCCCATGACCTGTCGCGAGCAGTAGTTCGGAGAGCGATCGGCCGTCTACGATGAGATCGGCGATAACCCGTCCGCCCCATTTGCCCCAGTCGGGATCCCGCACGATCACTGTCTCTGCGTTCTCCAGTGTCGCCACGGTGAATACCGTTGCTGCTTGACCGGCAGTGCGTTCGCTGTCGCACTTGGCGCGTCCGCCCTTCTCGGGCGTGTCCACGCCTCGCAGCCGCACCTTGAGGTCGGCAAGCTCCGGAGGCATGTCCGAGGAGGCGTCCACCGCCACAGTGTCGCCGTCGAGCACACGAACCACCGGCCAGGAATAATCTCCAGCGTGTGCAGATGCCGCGAGAACCATGACGATGAGCGCGGCTCTCACTCCATCTGCAAAGTTCCTACGGACTTGACGGCGGATTCCTATTTTACTTGACCGTTGTTCCTGGTCATTTGACTGCCGAGGTGGTGTCTTCTTCGTTCTCTTCCGTGAGTATGCAGGTGCGCTTGTTGTTGTTGGTTTGGGTTGCTGGCCCCTGGCCAGCCGGGTGCGAGCGTAAGCGAGCCGTTCTTTCCATTCAACACACGTCCGAACGCGGCGGCTGGCCCCTCACCGTGGCACGGCCGCCGCGCGTTCCGGGGGTCTGATCGCCACCCCGGCGCCGCAGGCGCCCGTGGACCCGGCCGCAGGCCGGGCTCCCTCAGGTCCCGTCCAGCGGCGGTGGCCTGTTGCGCTTGCGCTGGGACTCGCCTGTGATCTCGATGCGGTAGGCGTTGTGGACGATGCGATCGAGGACGGCGTCGGCGATGGTGGGTTCTGCGATCACTTTCGGCCAGTGCTCCACGGGGATCTGGCTGGCGATCAGGAGGGACGATCGAGCATGGCGCTGCTCGACGATCTCGAGCAGGTCGCGGCGGCCCTCGGCGGAGAAGTTCTGCAGTCCCCAGTCGTCGAGCAGAAGCAGGGAGACCCTGGCGAGGCGTCGCATGAGCCGGTGGTGTGTTCCCCTGTCGCGGGCTCTGGCGAGTTCGGAGACGAGTTCGGGGACCCTGCGGTAGAGCACGGACTGCTTCTGCCGGCAGGCCTGATGGGCGAGAGCGCAGGCCAGGAACGTCTTTCCGGATCCTGTGGGACCGATGACGATCAGGTTGAAGGCCCGGCGGATCCAGTCGCCGGTGGCGAGCTGTGTCAGGGTGGTGCGGGCGATGCCGCGGCCGGCGCGGCAGTCGACGTCCTGAAGATCGGCGCGGATGCGCAGCTGGGCCTGGCGGAGGTGGCCGAGGTAGCTCTTGTGGTCGCGGTACTGGACTTCGCGTTCGAGCATGAAGGCGAGGCGGTCGTCGAAGGCGAGCTGGTCGACATCGGCGATGTCGTTCTGTTCTTCGAGGGCCTCGACCATGCCGAGGAGGCCGAGCTGCAGCATGCGTTCGATGTTGGGTTGCCGTAAGGTCATGAGGTGTCTCCCTTTGAGTTCCGGTAGTAGTCCCCGCCCCGGATGTTGCCGTGAGGGGGAATGGTCTCGCGGACTTGCGGGCGCGGTTCCGGCGTCCGGGCGCCGTTCCTGATGCGCTCCCTGAGGAAGCCCGAGGCGAGGCGGTTGAGGTCGAGGGCTTCGCTGCAGAGCTCCTCGAGACGGTCTGTGCCGTGGTCATCGGCAAGACGGATCATGCCCTGCACGGTGGCGAAGGCCTGTTCGGGGAAGTCGCGCGAGGCGAAGCAGCGTTCGGCCCAGGCGCGGGCACAGGGCCCGATGCGCCGGGCCTGCTGGAGCAGGATGTCGCCCCAGTCGGGCTTGCGGATGTCCTGCACCGCCTGGAGGCGGTCGGGCATGTGCTCGGCCCGTGTGGCGTACTGGTTGGCTCCGCTCCTGAGGCGGTGCACGGCGATGCGCTGGCCATTCCTGGCGGTGAAGAGTTCGACCATGCGTTCGCCGACACGGACATGGACCGTGGCGCCGATATGGCGTTCGGGCACGGAGTAGTGGTTGCGGTGGATGCGGACGTGACAGTTCGGCCCGACCTTGCGCTCGATCCACTCGCCCCATTCCCAGGGATCCCTTGGCAGGGGCTTGAGAGCGGCCCGCTCGCTGGTCTCGAACAGGCTGCGCCGGGTCTCGCCGCACGCCATGGGAGCCTCGTTCAGCCGCTCGAGCTCGCGCCGGATGGCGGCGTTCATCGCGTCCAGCGTCAGGAAGGTCTCATGACGCAGCACGAGCAGGATGCGCGTCTGGACGGTCCCGACGGCGGCCTCGACCACGCCCTTGTCGGTGGCCTGCCCGGAGCGTGCCGGAAGGACGGCAAGACCGTAGTGCCGGGCGAACTCGCGGAAGCTGGGATTGAGCTGGGGCTCCTCACGGTCCGCCCTGGTGACACCGGCCTTGAGGTTGTCGATGATCCAGCGCTCGGGAACGCCGCCGAACGCTTCGAGGGCACGGCGGTGCGCCATCGTCCAGTGCTTCACGCTCTGGTCGGGCACCGCCTCGGCGTAGATCATGTTCGAGTGGGGCAGCATGGCGATGAAGATCTCCACATCCTTCTCGCCGCGGCCGGTGTGCAAGCCCAGGGTCTTGCCCGAGAAGTCTGACAGGCCGTAGAGACCCGGCGCGTAGTGGAAGCGCATCTGCGCCTGCCCGGTCCGGCCCTGCTGGCGTTCCTTGAGGAGTGCGCAGAAGCGGCTGTAGGTGTAGGCCTTGCTCCCTCGAGCCAGAGCCTCGTCGCGGTACTCGGACCACAGCCGATGGCGCGTCAGGCGGGTGCGCCGGCGCTTGCGCGGCGCCTCGAGGGCCTCGAGGATCGCCGTCCAGTCGGGCTGCACCTTGTCGCTCGGCTGATCCGCCACCGGGTAGAGCTGCGCCCGCAGGGCTTCGTCGTCGAGGTCCGGCGGCAGGGGCCAGGAAAGTCCCGCCGCTTCGGCCCGGGCCAGCACATGCGAGACCGTTCCCGTGCTCACTCCGACCGCCGCGGCGATCTGTGCCCGCGACAAGGCGTGATCGTGACGGTACCGAAGAATGTCCTTGATGTTCATCATGCCGATCCTCTTCATCGCGCTCCTGCCTTCTCAGTCCGCAACACGGACCGGTGTGACAGGGATGGAAGAGACAGGGCACCTCAGACGGGATGATGGTGGCTTCCCCACGCCAGGCGGCGGGACGGGGACAGAACCGGGCCCGGGCCGTCAAATGCCCAGGAATCGCCGTCAAGTGTTGTAGGAATCGCCGTCAAGTGCGGCAGGAATCCCGGTCAAGTGTCACAGGATTCGCGGTCAAATGCGCCAGGACTTTGCACTCCATCACCATGCTCGAGCGAGCTTCGCATTCCTGCAAGCTGTTACAGGTGCCGTTGATGCAATGCCCAAGGAGGGCATAAGTGACGATGGTCTCGGATGCTGCTTGGCCATACTCGAGCAACGCCTTGAGCACCGGCATCATGTCTGATTTGGAGATTGGGCCATCGCTCTGGATCAACGAAGCTATAGCGGGCTGCGCCGACGCCACGTTGGCGGTCGTCGTCTCGAGCGCACCCAACTGAGGAAGCAATGCATCCACGATCTCCTCACATTGCAAGGGCACGTCGGCTTGCACCGGTATGCTCGCCATGAGCCCTGCCAGGACGGCGACGGCAGTCGCCGCTGCCTTCATCGTACCCTGTCCCTGATTTCTTTGAGCAGTTCGTTTCTTTCCTTTGACATGATGATGGCCCACCAGAGCGGGTAAAGCCCAAGGGTGATGACGGTCAACAGGATGAACAGCACGAAGTGTCCGAGTTTTGAGCCAAAGTCCATTGGTCCCTCCGTAGTCGGTCGACAGCACCGGCGGGTGCCGGGCCGTTGCAACTTCGTCCAGGAATGGATGAGGTCCCGCCTATTCGCCGGGCGGGTAGCTATCCCTGCCGGGTCAGAGGGCTGTTGTATTCAGCGGGCGGCCCGACATAGCGGGCCTGAACGAAGTTGCAGGGAAATGGTGAGCGTTGGTGGCGCGAGAGTCAAACGGTGGTCATATCTATTTGTAGTGGCCGCCTATTGCAGGTACCATGGTTGTGACCGGACGAGGAAAGGTCATGAGCAACCTGACTCGCAAAGACATCTGGCAGACCATAGCGACATCTGTATCTGCATACGTGCTGGCAATCGGCATCGTGGGAGTTGGCATTCAGTATTTTGTTGCTCTGGCAGACGACCTGGAGGACCAGCAGGAGCAAGTAGTGGATGTCAAGATGCAAATGCTTCTGCTTCAACAGCACGTCGCCTCACTTCAGAGTTTGTATGAAGCGCGAGATGAAGAGATTCAGGAGATCCTGGAATGGGTCCGTTCGCAACAGACGCAATGAGGGCGCCATGAAGACACTGTCAGTAGGCCGGTGTGACGAATGCGTCTATTGGGTGGTGAGCAGCCGCAATCCTCATGAAGGAGAATGCCGCCGCCGCCCTCCGACATTGTTGGAGGGCACTGGCAGAACGGGGTTATGGCCGATCACAGGTGGTGATGCGGGGTGTGGTGAGTACAAGAACCATGGGTTGTCCGCTGACCCGTAACCCGTTGATCGTTCACCGGAAAGCATGCACTTCCTGCGCCAATGCTGTTGACGTTCGGGGCGTGATGCTGTAAATAGAGATTATGCTCTATGGAGGGATCGGCCATGCCACGAGCGAAGAAGCAGAGAGGTTTCGCCTTGCCGCCAGTGAACGAAACGCCGGAAGAACTTGCGAAGCGGCTCTTCACGCCCTCGCTTCCCAATACATCTCGTAAAGGGCAAGCGCGAGCTCGAGTGCCACGTCAGGGGGAAGTGCTATCGATAAAGGTGCAGGAGGGATCTCCAGCTCATCGATGGTTTGAGGAGCAGGAAACTGCATCACGACGGCGCGCAGAGGAACGATCGGAGTAGGTCCCTCCATTTCTCCACGAACCGCGTGCACAAGTGCGTTGTCGACAAAGTTAACTCTTGTCATCTCTGTGTGTGCTCCCAGGAATTTGAATCGTGGAGCAGCACCATGGAGACTTCGCTTCGCTCAGTCAAGTATGTTAATCCCCGCAAGGTCGGCGAGGTCCTGCTCGCCCTGCTTGGGCGCCCGGTCTCGCCGGCAGCGAGAGCGCCGCCCAGTGGGAGCACTTCCTCACCGCCCTGCCCGTCGCCTATCACGGCATCCCGGTCCAGAGGTGCTGGGCGCACAAGGTGCGCAATATCCTCAACAAGGTCCGCCAGGCCGACCAGGAGGCCGTCAAGACCGATGTCCACGCCGTCATGAACGCACCCAACCGACGCAAGGCCTTGAGCGCCGCACGGCGCTTCGCCGATCGCTGGAAGCCCCTCTACCCCAAGGCCGTCGCCTCGCCTGCCTGCGCAACGACCTCGACGATCTCCTCACCTGCTTCCGCTACAACACCCTCGCCGAGCGAAAGCAGGTCAGGACAACCAACGCCATCGAACGAAGGTTCCGCGAGGTCCGCAGGCGAACCAGGCCCATGGGAACATTCCAGGACAGAACCTCAATGGACCGCATCCTCTACGCGGTCTTCATCCACGAAAACAAATCCCAGGGAATCAGTACCCCAGTCTCCCTGACACATAACTCTTGACGTTACCTTCCGGCACGGCGTCTTGCCTGAGTGGGTGCCTGCGTGGGATACACTCCCCCTTGTGCATTCCCTTGTCGATAGTGTCGACGATGTTTGTCGGTATGGACGCGATTGTCGACTGCGGATGGGTGTCTGAAGCGTTGTCGTCCTCTGGTCGTGATCCGGCCGCGAAAGGCTGCCTGGGGCGTCACCGTTGTCCGGGCATGGTCGATCAAGCGTCCCGGGAACGGCGTGTCGCCCGGGCGCATGGCCGCCAGGGCATCGCGCGAGACGGTTGTCGACGTACGGCGTCCGTGCTGATCGATGGCGCGATGGGTGGCGGACACCGCGAGGCCACGGGCCTGCCGATCGTCGCGAAACCGCACCTCGGCCTTGGCAGCACCCCGAAGAAGGCTGTCGCGAACCGAGCGTCCGTTGACGAACCGAAACCGGCATTGGGTGTTGGCCCGGTTGAATGTTGGAAGACCGGCAAGACCGGTCATGCGGATGCCGTCGCGTTCGCTGTCAACGGGCACCGCGTTCTGCCGGAAGTCGTTGCCCAGCACGGTGGCGAGGCGGGCAAGCCGACCCTCCGTTCCGTCACCCCGGCGGGTTCGGGGCTGTCAATTCAAGTTCGATGGCCACCAGCTGCATTTCGCGGCCGGTCACCACCTCGGGCGTCGGCATGCCGCAATCCGGACAACGGAAATTGTAGCGGCCGCCGGGTGTCTTGACTCCGTCACAACGGGAGCACCTGACAGTCAGCGGGACTTCCTCGATCTCGAGAACGGCGCCTTCACAACGCGTTCCCCTGGATGCCGGAATGAAGCTGACATGAAGTGCCCGCGTCACCGCCGACAGCTGGCCAAGGCGGACATGAATGCGCTCCACCTGCCGGGCGCCCGC
>JAJEHK010000070.1 GCA_022823765.1 Alphaproteobacteria bacterium
CGGAGAAAGTGGTTGGTTGACCTCTCTTTCTGCCGGGACTTTCACCCGGCAACATTCCACCAGTTAGCCTGGCGCACCCTTGATGAGTTCCACGTTCATTCGGGAAACTCCGCCAGCGGATGTCATCCCCGGTCCAGCGAACGCGACCGCGCCACGAGCACGCCATGACATCCGCGTCCGGCATCGACCGGTCGACATCAAGCAGTGTAGCAGACAGCGACCCTCTCCGGAGCGCTTCCTCCGAGGGGTCGTCTTCGGCTTGCCGGGATCGGGCCGTGACCGGTCCCAATGCGTGCGAAAACGAGTGCGGCTGCTGACAGCGAAGGCTTGATGCCACCTTCGTCCCGTGTCTTTCGGAGGCGACCTTGGCTCACTCCAGTGGAAACAGCCTCGTGACGTGGCCCATCTTGCGGCCCGGAAGCGCCCGGGTCTTGCCGTAGAGGTGAAGCTTGGCATCACCCTCGGCGAGAATGTCCCGCCAGGAGGATGCGTCGTCACCCAGAAGATTGGTCATCACGGCGTCGCTGTGGCGTGACGGATCGCCCAGGGGCAATCCGGCCACGGCGCGGATGAACTGTTCGAACTGGCTGGTGCGGCAGGCATCGATGGTCCAGTGCCCGGAATTGTGTGGCCTTGCGGCAAGTTCGTTCACCAGAAGGCGATTGCCGGGAGCAACGAACATCTCCACCGCCAGGAGACCAACGAGATCGAGAGCCTCTGCCAGCCGGCCCGCGATGGCGATGGCGGCATCGGCCACGTCCCCGGGAAGGGGTGCGGGCGCCCTGGTCTCCGCGAGGATGCCGTCGCGATGGGTGTTCTGGACGACATCAAATGCCCGGATGGCGCCATGGTTGTCGCGGGCGACGATGGACGAGACCTCCATGGTGAAGTCGACGACGCCTTCAAGGATGGCGTCCCGGCCTCCCATGGCCACCCAGGCGTCCTCGAGGTCCTGCTGGCGGGTGACGCGAACCTGACCCTTGCCGTCATAGCCCATGCGCGCCGTCTTGAGGATCGCCGGGCTGCCGGTCGTCGCGAGCCTTTCGCCGGGTCCGGGAAGAGCGGCGTAGGGTGCGGTGGCACAGCCCTGACCGGCCAGAAAATCCTTTTCGCTCACCCGGTGCTGGGTCATCTCCAGGCAATGCCAGTGGGGACGCACCGGTGCATGCCGGGCCATGTGCCGAAAGGACGCTACCGGGAGATTCTCGAACTCGAAGGTGACGACGTCCACCGCCGAGGCAAAGGCCTCGATACAGCCGGCATCATCGTATGCTCCGATGGTCGCGGCGTGGGCCACCTCCACGGCCGGGCTCTCCTCTGCGGGGCAGAACACGTGGCAGCGGTAGCCCAGTGCCGCGGCGGCAAGGGCCGCCATGCGACCGAGCTGGCCGCCGCCGACGATGCCGATGACGCCGCCCGGTGGCACCACGCGCCGGTCATCGTCCATCGACGTCGGGATGTTCGGCCACGGACCCGGTCTGCTCACTCCGCCAGTCCTCCAGGGCCCGGGCCACGTGCGGATTGACGAGGCCGACGATGGCGGCGGCCAGGAGAGCGGCATTGACGGCGCCCGACCTGCCGATGGCAAGCGTGCCGACCGGCACTCCGGCGGGCATCTGCACGATGGAAAGCAGGCTGTCCATGCCGTTGAGTGCCCGGCTCTCGACGGGGACGCCGAGTACCGGAAGAGAGGTCTTGGCAGCGGTCATGCCCGGCAGATGCGCCGCGCCGCCGGCGCCGGCGATGATGACCTTCAGGCCGCGGCCATGGGCAGCCTCGGCATAGGCGAACAGCCGGTCGGGCGTGCGGTGGGCCGAAACGATCCTGACCTCATGCGGGATGCCGATCTCCCCCAATGTTTCAGCGGCATGGCGCATGGTATCCCAGTCCGACTGGCTTCCCATGATGATGCCCACTTCGACCATGATCCGTCACCTCCCCTTGAAGGCAGCCCTGCCCGATCCTACACCCGGTAGATTCGGCGAAACAGCCAGGCACGGGACGCGAGCGCTCGGCAATCCACCGCTCCTGAATAGCCACCACGCCCCTTCCTTCCTATACTGTCCGTCAGGTCCAGACCGGATAGAGTTTTCACCTTGCGGCAATATCCGGCATGGAGCCGGCAACAAGAGTCCTGGCGGAGGAATCGATGACAAATCCCGATGATTTGGCTGTCCTGGAAGCGCGGCATGCAGCACTCGAGCAGGAAATCCATGATGAGTCCCGACGCCCGCTACCGAACCAGACCCATCTCACGGATCTCAAGCGCAGGAAACTCCAGATCAAGGAACAGATTGAACGAATGTCGGGCGTGAACAGTCCTGCCTGACCCTGTCAGGCGCAGGGAGTCCCGAGGTGAGGTGGTCGGAGGCGGTCATCTCCCTTCGGAGTCGGGCGCCATCCGGGTTACTGTCGCGGTGGTGCTGAACCCGTCGACCAGATCGGCAAGGTGGACCCGGCCGCCATAGGAGGTCACGATATCGGCGCCGACGACTTCGTCGAGGCGGTAGTCCGACCCCTTCACCAGAACGTCCGGGCGCAGCCGCTCGATCAGCGCCACCGGCGTTGCCTCGCTGAAAACGACCACCAGGTCCACGTCCGCCATCGAGGCGAGGATCTGGGCCCTGGAGATCTCGGACTGCACGGGACGGCCAGCACCCTTGAGACCCTGAACGGATGAATCGCTGTTGAGCGCCACCACAAGCCGGTCACACTGGCGGCGGGCCTGGCGCAGGAGCGACACATGGCCGGGATGGAGCAGATCGAAGCAACCGTTGGTGAAACCGATCTGCTCTGCGGACTCACGCCACGATGCGACCCTGTCCAGGGCCGCATCGAGGGACACGATCTTCGCCTCGTTGCTCTCGAAGGCCTGGCCGTGCAGGACATGGCGCAGATCGTCGGTATTGACCACCGCGGTACCGCTTTTGCCTACGGCCACGCCACCGGCAAGATTGGCCAGACGGGCCGCGACCTCCGGAGCGAGGCCCTGTCCCAGGGCAGCGGCGAACACCGCGACCACGGTGTCTCCAGCCCCGGAAACGTCATAGACCTCGCGCACTTCCGCCGGCAGGTGGAGGGTTGCGCCGTTGCGTTCGACGAGGGACATGCCGGCAGCGCTCCGGGTGACAAGGATGCACCCGGCGTCCGTTTCTTCCATGACCGTGCGAGCCGCCGCGACAATGTCCTCATCTCCGTTCACGTCCATGCGGGCTGCCATGGCCAGTTCCTGGCGGTTGGGCGTGAGAACGCTGGTCCCGCGATAACGCGAGAATGTATGGCTCTTGGGATCGACGATGACAGGGATGCCCGCCTGACGCGCCGCAGCAATGACGGCACCGGTCACCTCCGCCGTCATCACGCCCTTGGCATAGTCCGACAGGACAAGGACATCGACGCCCGACATGGCGTGGGCGGCAATGTCGACGATCCTGGATGACGTCTCGGGCAGAATGGCGCGATCCGTCTCGTGGTCGGCGCGCAGCAGCTGGTGTCCGCCGTCGACGAACCGGTCCTTGCGGGTGGAAACCCGGTTCCGCTCCACCAGCACATAGGGCTCCACGCCCTCTTCCCGGGCGATCATGGAAATCAGATCGCGGCCGACCTGGTCGTCTCCCACGACGGCCACGAAACACACCCGTGCGCCCATGGCGACCAGGTTGCGCAGGACATTGCCGGCTCCGCCCGGCATGGACTCCTCGGTCTCGACGCGCAACACGGGAACGGGCGCCTCGGGAGAGATTCGCTCCACACCCCCGTAGATGAAACGGTCGAGCATGACGTCGCCGATCACCATCACACGGGCGCCGGCGAGCCGGTCGATCGCTGCCGCGAGATCGGGGGAATGATTCATCGACATGCCCCTTCCTTGCACCGATGGGCCTGTTCCGTCAATCGACTGACCGGAGAGGGCCCCGGTGCGGCTTTCAGGTCATGCCAAAGGACCCTACCATGTGTCCGGTTGAACCAGGGGCTGGAGCGATGTCGCAGGCTTTTCAGAACATCTACCATCAATCGCTGGCCGATCCGGCGGGTTACTGGGAGGAACTGGCCGGCAACATCTGCTGGACCAAGCCCTGGGATCAGGTGCTCGACGACTCCCAGGCCCCTTTCTATCGGTGGTTCTCCGGAGGCGAGACCAACACCTGCTGGAATGCCATCGATCGCCACGTGGACGACGGACGCGGCGATCAACTCGCGCTGATCTGGGAAAGCCCGATCACCGGCGCCAGACGAACGCTGACCTACAGAGAACTCAAGCGCGAGGTGGCGACATTTGCCGGTGTCCTGAGCAACCATGCGGTCACCCGGGGGGACCGTGTCGTGATCTACATGCCCGCCGTGCCCGAGGCCGTCGTTGCGATGCTGGCCTGTGCCCGCATCGGTGCTGTCCACTCGGTGGTGTTCGGCGGGTTTGCCGCGGCGGAGGTTGCCAAGCGCCTCGATGACGCGACGCCGAAAGCGATTCTCACCGCGACCTGCGGCGTGGAACCGGGACGCATCATTCCCTACCTTCCCATACTCGAGGAGGCTTTCACCCTCGCATCACACGTTCCCGGAACGATGATCGTCCTGGCGCGGGAGCAGCAGTCCGCCCAGCTGAAGACAGGACGTGACCATGACTGGCACGAGGAAATGGCACGGGCGACACCTGTCGACTGGGTCCCCGTGGCCGCCACCGACCCTCTCTACATCCTCTATACCTCCGGGACCACCGGCAAGCCGAAGGGCGTGGTGCGGGACAATGGCGGGCACGCGGTGGCGCTGATGTGGACCATGAAGGCGGTCTATGACGTGGCGCCCGGCGAACCCTGGTGGGCGGCAAGCGACATCGGCTGGGTCGTCGGTCACAGCTACATCGTCTACGCCCCTCTCCTCCACGGAAATCCGACGATTCTCTTCGAGGGCAAGCCGGTTGGCACACCCGATGCCGGGGTCTTCTGGCGCGTCATCGAGGAAAACGACGTGGCGGCACTCTTTACGGCGCCGACCGCAATCCGCGCCATCCGCCGTGACGATCCGGAAGGCGACTTCCTCGCGGCGGCGGATCTCTCCCAGTTCCGCACTCTCTTCCTTGCCGGCGAACGCGCCGATCCGGACACCATCGCATGGGCGGAGGAGAAACTGTCGCGGCCGGTGGTCGACCACTGGTGGCAAACGGAGACGGGCTGGGCGATGGCTGCCTATTGCCGTGGTATCGACGATCTCCCGATACGGCACGGCTCACCGGGGCGGCCGACACCCGGCTATGCCATTGACATCCTCGATGCCCGAGGCCATCGCCTGCCGTCCGACACTACAGGGGCTGTCTGCGTGCGCCTCCCCCTGCCGCCAAGTTCCCTGCCGACCCTGTGGAACAACGACGAGGGCTTTGTCTCGAGCTACCTCGAGGAGTACCCCGGGTACTATTCGACCGGCGATGCCGGCATGTACGACAGCGATGGCTATCTCTACATCATGGGCCGCACCGACGATGTCATGAATGTTGCCGGTCACCGCCTGTCGACAGGCGCCATGGAAGAAGTGCTGGCCACGTTGCCGGACGTCGCCGAATGCGCCGTGATCGGCGCCGCCGACGAACTGCGTGGCCAGGTTCCCGTTGGACTCCTGGTGTTGAAAGCGACGTCGACCACTCCCCATGACGAAATCGTGGGCGATGCCGTGCGCCGGGTGCGCAACGATGTTGGCGCGGTGGCGAACTTCCGCAAGGCGGTGATCGTTCCCCGCCTTCCCAAGACCCGCTCGGGCAAGATCCTGCGCCGTTCCATGCGACAGATCGCGGACGGCGAAGCCGTGCCCATGCCAGCCACCATAGAGGACCCTGCCACGCTTGACGAAATCAGGGATGCCCTGGCGACAATCGGCTATCCGGCAGGCAACTGATCACGGGAGTGGAACCAGCTTCAGCGTTCCTTTCTCCAGGGACAGCGCCACCGTTCCATCACGCAGACGCTCGATGTCCCGTCCAAGCAGGTCGTAGCGCCAGCCACATGCCAGCGGGCTGTCGCCCGGAAGCGAGGCGGCGAACCGGCGGATCTCGTCCGAACTGGCGACCAGCGCCTGGGCCACGCCGAGTTCCTCGCAACGGGCGTTGATCAGGGTGCGGATGAGATCGGCAAGGACGAGCGGCACACGCGCGGGCTGCCTGTCATCGAGCCGTGGCAAGGCGTCCTTGCTCAGCGACATGGCACGGTTGACCGCCTTGACGATCTGGCGTCCCCGCGAGCCTCCCGCCATGCCGCGCGGAACCAGCCGAATTCCCTTGAGCGCCTCTTGCGTCTGCGGCCGGGAGGTGGCGATGGCAACGAGGGCGTCGTCGGTCATGACGCGGCGACGGGGCAGGTTCCTTTCCTGCGCCAGCATCTCCCGCCATGTCGCGACTTCGCGCAAGACCGCCAGATCGCGCGGCTGCCGGGGCTTCTTTCTTATGCGCATCCAGGCTTCAGACACGTCATTCCGGTAGGTTTGCGGGTCGTTGAGCCATGCCATTCTCTCCTCGACCCACGTCTCGCGCCCCTGGTCGGCCAGCACCGAGGAAAGGTGTTCAAAGACAGGGCGAAGGCAGGTCACATCTTCGAGGGCATAGGCAATCTGGTTCCTGGAGAGCGGTCGTTTCGACCAGTCCGTGATCTGCGCTCCCTTGCCGATGGTCCTTCCGGTGACCGCCTCGACAATCCGGGCGTATCCGACCTGTTCACCATGGCCGCAGGCCATGGCCGCCACCTGGGTATCGAAGACCGGATTCGGCAGGGAGCCCGACAGGTGAAGAAGGATCTCCAGGTCCTGGCGGCCCGCATGGAACACCTTGAGAATTCTTCTGTCGCACATGAGATCGAAGACAGGATCCAGATCGACACCGTCAGCCAGGGCATCGACGACCGCCGCCTCACCGGCACCGGCAACCTGAACGAGGCACAGCTGAGGCCAGTACGTGCGCTCCGGAATGAACTCCGTATCGACGGTGATCCAGGCGTCGTCCCGCAGGCGACGACAGAATCCAGCGATACTCTCCGTGTCGGCGAGAACCTGCATGGTGGTCTCTCTACCGATGCGCTGCCGGTAAGTCCACACGAGGGACGTTGCGGCGGCGGCCGCGGACCTTCGGCACGGGATGGAGTTGTCACCCTGCCGACGCCAACAGGCACAGCGCCGCGAGGCACCCCGGGCGAAGCTCGCGGAACGGACTTGACGTGCCGGCACGGCGGCGGCGCAGCCATGGCCTCCTGTCAATCCAGCGCCGTGACAGGACAGAACAGGGAACGTCCCGCCGCTTGACAAACGGGTGGCGTTGCGTTGTCTAGCCATCGCACCTGCTTCCCGGAATGTCGTTCATGCACCGTTATCGCACACACACCTGCGGTGAACTTCGCCGTGACCATGTCGGAGCCGCCGTGCGCCTTTCAGGCTGGGTGCACCGCAAGCGGGATCACGGCAATCTCCTCTTCGTCGATCTGCGTGACCAGTACGGCGCGACCCAGTGCGTCATCGAGACCGATGATCCCGGTTTTGCGGCGGTGGAGCGGATCCGCCCGGAAAGTGTGGTCACCATCGAGGGCGAACTGGTGTCCCGAGACGCCGACACCGTGAACCCGGAGATCGACACCGGCGAGGTCGAGGTGCGCATCCGGGCGTTCACCGTGCTGTCGGAGGCCGAGCCCTTGCCGATGCCGGTGTTCGGCGAGGTCGACTATCCAGAGGACGTGCGCCTGCGCTACAGATTTCTCGACCTGCGCAGGCCGTCGATGCACGCGAACATCGTGTTGCGCTCGAAGATCATCGATTCCATACGCCGGCGCATGATCCAGGGCGGATTCCTGGAGTTCCAGACTCCCATACTGACTGCATCGAGTCCGGAAGGGGCGCGGGACTTCCTGGTTCCCAGCCGCCTTCACCACGGCTCGTTCTACGCCCTCCCCCAGGCGCCACAGCAGTTCAAGCAGCTTGTCATGGCCTCCGGTTTCGACCGCTACTTCCAGATCGCGCCCTGCTTCCGCGATGAGGATGCGCGCGCCGACCGGTCTCCCGGGGAGTTCTACCAGCTCGATGTGGAAATGGCCTTCGTGACGCAGGAGGACGTGTTCGCGGCCATCGAACCCGTCATTGGCGGACTGTTCCGGGAGTTCACGTCGTTCCCGGTCACGGAGTCGCCGTTCCCCCGCATTGCTTACGGCGAAGCCATGCTGAAGTACGGCACCGACAAGCCGGACCTGCGCAACCCCCTGATCAACGTCGACGCCACCGAGCCCTTTGCCGATTCCGATTTCAGGATCTTTCGCCGGCAGATTGGCGAAGGCGCGGTGGTCCGCGCCATTCCCGTGCCGGGAGGCGCGGCCTCGCCACGCAGCTTCTTCGATCGCATGATCGCCTTCGCTCAGGAGAACGGGGCGGGAGGCCTGGCCTGGATTATCTTCCAGGACGGGGCCGGCAAGGGACCCGTGGCAAGGCTTATGAAAGACAGCGAACTCGACGCAATCCGGTCACTCGCCGGGCTTGGTGACGGCGATGCCGTGTTCTTTTCGTGCGATGCGAAGGATGCGGCCGAACGCATTGCCGGCCTTGTGCGCACCCGTGTCTGTGAAGAACTCTCACTCGCCGAGCGGGACAGTTTCCGGTTCTGCTGGATCGTCGACTATCCGATGTACGAGTACGACCCCGAAAGGAAGAAGATCGACTTCAGCCACAATCCCTTTTCCATGCCCCAGGGCGGACTCGAGGCCCTGGAGACCAGGGATCCCCTCGACGTCCTGGCCTACCAGTACGACATCGTGTGCAACGGCGTCGAACTCTCCAGCGGCGCCATCCGCAATCACGAGCCGGCCACCATGATCAAGGCCTTCGAGATTGCCGGCTACCCGGCGAGCGAGGTCGAGGCGCGGTTCGGCGCCCTCCACGACGCCTTCCGCTACGGGTGTCCCCCGCACGGCGGCATCGCCCCGGGAATCGACCGCATCGTCATGCTGCTCGCAGGTGAATCGAACATCCGCGAAGTCACGCTCTTTCCGATGAACCAGCAGGCCCAGGACCTGATGATGGGCGCGCCGGGAGAGGTTTCCGAACGGCAGATGAGAGAACTCGGGATCCGCCTCGCCAGGCCTTCCTGAACGGTCGTCAGTCCCGCGACCACGCCGTCTGCGGCTGTCCGACGGACTTTCCGTCCACCAGGATCCGGTCGATTCGCTCGTTGTAGAAGGCGATGTGGCCGGCGATGCGGGGACATTCCGGGATCGGATCGGGATAGACCCAGGCGATGTCGTCATGGGTGACGCCGTCAAGGACCAGCGACAGGTGCGTGGCCACTCCCTTGTAGGGGCAGCGCGTGCTGGTTGGCGACTCGACAAGGAGGTCCCGACGCACGTCCTCTGGAGGAATGTAGTAGCGCGTCGGAAGATCGGTTTCGAAGAGGAACTGCGCCCGGTTGCTCTTCGCCAGCACCTCGCCTGCATGGACCACCTCGACGGGCCGGTGGCTCAGCAGCGTGTCGACCCTGACGCGCGGATCCCTGGCATGGACAAACACTTCCTCGTCCTCCTCGTACCAGTGATCGAGCTCATGCCAGTAGAAGGCGATGCGATCCTGCAACGCCGACGCCTCTTCCAGCGGATCGGGATAGGCCCAGGCCGCATTCTCCGCCGCAACGCCGCCCGCGTTGATGGTCCAGTAGCAGGCATCCCCCTTCCACGGGCAGTGCGTCATCCTTGCCGTGGGGATGAGCCGCTCCATGGCGACGTCGTCACGGGGAAAATAGTAGACCGGAGTGTGCCCTGTCTCGCGCACGAGCAGGACGTCCGTGCTGTCCACGATCGTCTCGTCCCGCAAGACCGCCCTCACCCTCCTGGGAGAAAGCTCATACTCCACGCGATGTGTCATGGTTCCCACCCGCTTCATCCACAATCGATCCTATGCACCCACCCTGCGGCGATCAACGATGGAACCCGGATCCTCAACCAGCTGTCTTCCTTCGCCGCTTGGCGAAGGTGTGCTCGGGGCCCGGGAAGCGTCGGTTGCGGACATCGCTGGCGTAGGCCATGACCGCCTCTTCCATGATCTTTCCGACCTCGGCATAGCGCTTGACGAACTTTGGCGTGAAGGTGTCGAACATGCCGGTCATGTCCTCGGTGACGAGGATCTGCCCGTCGCAGGCGACCGATGCGCCGATGCCGATGATGGGTACGGACGAGGCCTGCGTGATGTCGCGCGCCACGCTCTCGACGACTCCCTCGACAACGATGGCGAAGGCTCCGGCCCGGGCGATCGCCCGGGCATCTTTCAGGATGCGCCGCCGGGTGGTGTCCGAATGGCCCCTGGAGCGCATCTGGGCGACGCTCCGCGCCCTCTGTGGCATCAGTCCGACATGGCCCATCACGGGAATGCCGTCGGCGACGGCAGCCTCGACCGTCCCGGCGAGACTGTCCCCGCCCTCCATCTTCACGGCATCACAGCCCGTCTCCGCGAGCATGCGCCTGGCATTGGAAAGGGCTACGTCCCGGTTGTGCTCATAGGTGCCGAAGGGCATGTCGATGACGACAAGGGTGTTGGCGGCTGCCCGGGCAACGGCCCGGCCGTGACGGATCATCGTTTCGATGTCGATGGTCCGCGTTGTCTCCATGCCGTAGAGCACCATGGCGACCGAATCGCCGACCAGGATGAAATCCACATGCCGGTCGATCCTGGCTGCCACGGGCGCCGTGTAGGCGGTCAATCCGACGATCGGCGCGCCACCCCGAGGGCCAAGCAGTCCGCTTGGATTCGGTTTGTCCGAAAGACCGGACACCATGTCTCACTCTCCTCCCGGCAACGTCACTGCCACGTTGTCGATCAACCGGACGCTTCCGAGGCGCACCGCGGACAGCAGTCTTGCCGCACTGGCCCGCGTCTCCACCACGCCAAGGGTGACGGGGTCGCGCAAAGAGAGATAGTCGACGACATCGAAGGCTGCCTCGAGACGCCTCGAGGCATGGCGGATCGCGACCTCCGGAGGCTCTCCCTCGCCAAGGACGCCGCGCGTCTCCATGAGGATGCGGAAGAGTCCGGCTGCGCGGTCGCGCTCCGCCGCACCGAGATAGGCATTGCGCGAGGACATGGCGAGACCGTCCGCCTCACGCACCGTGGCCACCGGAACGATGTCAATCCGAAGGTCGAGATCGCGGACCATCTGCTTCACGACGACAAGCTGCTGGTAGTCCTTTTCCCCGAACACTGCCACGTCGGCGCCGGTTTGCATGAACAGCTTGAGCACCACGGTTGCAACGCCCGAAAAGAAACCTTCCCGGTAATCGGCCTCGAGCCCTAGCGCCGCTCCGCCTGGTATAACGGACGTGGCAAAGCCCGACGGGTACATGTCCTCGGTCCCCGGGGCATAGACGAGATCGACGCCGGCAGCACGAAGGCCTGCCATGTCTCCCGTCTCGTCCCTCGGATAGCGGTCGAAGTCCTCGCCAGGCGCGAACTGGGCGGGGTTGACGAAGAGACTCGCCACCACGCGGCAGGCGCGTTCCCTCGCCGCCCGGACCAGGGCAAGGTGTCCGTCGTGCAGGGCACCCATCGTGGGTACGAGAGCAATGGTGTTATCGGCCACCCGCCATTCATCCAGTTGACGGCACAGTGCCGCCACGGTGCGCACAGGCGTCATACCCACCCCGAACTGGTCATTGTGCAGTGCAGCATAGATTGACCGCCATGACAACTCGACGCCCCGTCCCTGCCTTTCAGTGGATGTCCGGTGAGCGGGTGAAAGGGGGCCGTGCCATGTCAGGGACGGTGGACGCGGGCCGTCCGGTCAAAAAAATGGGGATGGGCCGGAAACCCATCCCCAAGTTGGGGAGGACACACCATGAAATCAGGCAGTCAGCTGGCCGATTGCCAGGCCTGACCGCCCATGTCTGCAACGGGAGTCACGAACATCCACTTGTCGCACCACAGGTGACGCACTTGAGACAGGTCCCGTTGCGGACCAGTGTGAGGTTGCCGCATTCTTCGCACGGATCTCCCTCATAGCCTTGCATGCGTGCCGCATCGACGGCGGTGACGCCTGCAATCGTTTCGTGTTGGGCGGCCGCGGCCATCCTGACCGGCTCGACCTGTCGCCCGCCCTCGAGAACCTGGAGGTGCCGGCCCCGCACGTAGCCCCTGCTGGCCACCTGTTCGAGCAGGCTCTGCACCTCGGCCATTCCGTCATCACTTTCGGCGAACTCCTCGCCCGCATTGCCACGACCTACGGTGTCCGGCATCAGGTCGCCGGGCTCGACATGGGCGAGGTCGTTGCGGGCGAGGTAGCTGATCGCCAGTTCCCTGAAGATGTAGTCGAGGATGGAGGTCGACATCTTGATGGTGTCGTTGCCTTCGACCATGCCGCTGGGCTCGAAGCGGGTGAAGGTGTAGGCGTCCACGAATTCCTCGAGCGGCACGCCGTACTGCAGGCCGATCGACACGGCGATGGCAAAATTGTTCATCAGGCTGCGGAAGGCAGCGCCTTCCTTGTGCATGTCGATGAAGATCTCGCCCAGACTGCCGTCGACGTATTCCCCGGTCTTCAGGTAGACCTTGTGACCACCGACGATTGCTTTCTGGGTATAGCCGCGACGGCGGTTGTCGAGGCGCCGGCGTTCGTGGCGCACGATGGTGGTCACGACCTTGCGGATCGCCTCGGGGCGGTCCTCCGCCTCCTCGAGCTCCTCTGCCAGGTCACCGAGATGCACGGCAGAAAGGGGCTGCGAGAGTTTCGAACCGTCGCGGTAGAGCGCGTTGGCCTTGAGACCTAGGCGCCACGAGAGCTCATAGGTGTCACGGCACTCCTCGACCGAGGCGGTGGCGGGCATGTTGATCGTCTTGGAAATGGCGCCCGAGATGAAGGGCTGGGCCGCCGCCATCATTCTGATGTGACTGTCGGTCGAAAGAAACCGCCTGCCCTGACGGCCGCAGGGATTGGCGCAGTCGAACACCGCCAGATGCTCATCACGAACATGCGGTGCCCCTTCGAGGGTCATGGCGCCGCAGCAGAAGCCGTTGGCGGCCTCGATGTCGGCCCGGCTGAAGCCGATGGCCGCCAGGAGATCAAAGGCAGGATCGTCGAGATCCTGGGCATCGAGCGCCAAGGTCCCGGTACAGAAGTCCTCGCCAAGGGTCCATCTGTTGAAGACGAAACGGATGTCGAATGCCGCCTTCAGCGAACTCTCGACCTTCTCCAGGGCATCGTCCGTGAATCCCCTGTCGCGCAGGGTCTCATGATTCACCGACGGCGCGCCCACGAGCGTGCCGTGGCCGACCGCATGGGTGATCATCGCCGCGATCTCGTGTTCGCCGTAACCCAGCGAAGCCAGGGCCACCGGCACCGTCCGGTTGATGATCTTGAAGTAGCCGCCGCCGGCCAGCTTCTTGAACTTCACCAGCGCGAAATCGGGTTCGATTCCCGTGGTGTCGCAATCCATGACGAGACCGATGGTTCCCGTCGGCGCGATCACCGTCGCCTGAGCATTGCGGTAGCCGTGCAGTTCACCGAGCCGGAGAGCCTCGTCCCATGC
>JAJEHK010000062.1 GCA_022823765.1 Alphaproteobacteria bacterium
ACATGAGTACCCGTCTTGCGTCATGGCCGCCACTTGCCGGCAGCCTGCTCATGCTGGCTCCCATTGCCGTTGTGTCACTGTTGGTGTGGCAGACGGCCGGTGCGGCGCTCCAGGGGACCGTGACGCACTATCTTGTGCTCACGGTCGCCGTGCTGGCCTTCAGTGCATTCACCGGTAACTCCGGGATCCTGAGCTTCGGTCATGCGGCCTTCATGGGCCTGGCGGCTCATGTCACCGGTGTTCTCACCATACCCGTGGCACAGAAGGCCATCTTCCTGCCCGACCTGCCGCTGTGGCTTGCCGGTCTCGAACTCCACTTTCTCCTGGCCGGCGCGATCGCCGTGGTTCTCGTGACGATCGTCGGTTTTCTCGTCGGCATACCGATCTGCCGTCTTGGCGGCGCCTCGGCGGCGATTGCCACCCTGGGGCTGCTCATCATCGTCTATGGCGTCCTCGTGGGTGCTCGCGACTTCACCCGCGGCAGCCAGGCGCTGATCGGCGTACCGCGAACCGTCGACATCCCCCTGGCCCTGCTGTTTGTCGCAGTGGCCCTCATGGTGTGCCGCGTCTTCCGCGATTCCCTGCCCGGTCTCGAGTTGCGGGCGGCACGCGAAGACGAACCGGCGGCACGGGCCGTGGGTGTCGATGTCCACCGTCGCCGTCTTCTTGCCTGGACGCTCAGCGCCGGTATCGCCGCGGTCGCCGGGGTGCTGCTTGCCCATGAACTTGGGGTCTATTCGCCCAGGGAGTTCTATTTCCAGATCACCTTTGCAGTCCTCGTCATGCTGATCGTGGGCGGCATGACAAGTGTATCGGGCGCCGTGGCGGGTGCGGTTGTCGTCACCATCCTCATCGAGATTCTGCGATCGGTGGAGGAGTCCATCAACACCGTCTGGTTCGACGAGCCGACGGTCTTCGGCCTCACCGATATCGGTCTGTCACTCGCCATCCTCGGTGTGCTGTTCTGGCGCCGCAACGGGCTGTTCGAGTACCGCGAGATCGAGGACATTGTCCTGCGCCCTCGCCAGGCCCCCGCCGTCCCTGTCCCTGCCGCGCCCGTGCGGGTGGTTGAGGAAGGGGCACTCGAGGTCCGTGATGTCACCAGGTTGTTCGGTGGCCTGCGCGCCGTAGATGGCGCCAGCCTCTCGCTGCAGCCGGGCGAGATTGTCGGCCTCATCGGACCCAACGGTTCAGGAAAGACAACCCTGCTCGGCTGTATCTCCGGCGCCCTCGGCTGTGACGGCGGCACCATCGTGCTCGACGGCGCTGACATCACCGGCATGCCCAGTCACCTGATTGCCCGGCGTGGCGTCGGTCGCACGTTCCAGAACATCAGGCTGTTTTCCAATCTCTCTTGCCAGGAGAATGTCAAGACGGCCCTTGCGGCGGGATCCACCGGATCCAGGCCGGCCGGCATGACGGAGCGATGCCTTGCCCTTCTCGGGGAACTCGGCATTGCCGACTATGCCTCGCGGCGTGCCGGAACCCTCGCCTACGGCCTCCAGCGGCGCCTGGAAATCGCCAGGGCGCTCGCCCTGGAACCCCGCTACCTGCTGCTCGACGAACCGGCCGCCGGCATGAATGAAAGCGAGTCCGACGAACTGCTGGCCATTCTGGCCCGGCTGCGAGAAGTCCGGGGCCCGGGCCTGCTGGTTGTCGATCACGATCTCAGTCTCATCATGAGATTGTGCGACCGGGTGATCGTGCTAAACAAGGGCGAGGTCATTGCCGAAGGAACACCGGAGGAAGTCCAGTCCGATGCGGTCGTGATCGAGGCATACCTGGGTCGCCGGCGTACGGCCGAGCGGGCCACCAAGTTGTCAACAGAAAGGGAGTAGGACACCGTGTTACATGCATCAACAACGCGCATTGCCGCTGTGGCCGCCGGACTCGTGGTTGCCGGTGGCGTGGCCCAGGGCGATTCCCACGGAATCACGATCGGCTATGCCGGCGGATTTACCGGCTATCTCGCGCCCTACGACCAGCCGTCCCTGAACGGGGTGCAGCTGGCTCTCGATCAGATCAATGAGGCCGGCGGCATCATGGGCATGCCGGTCGAACTCGTGGTCAAGGACACGCGCTCAGATACCGCACAGGCCGCCGTCGTCGCTCAGGAACTCATCGAAGAGGGCGTGGTGGCGATGATCGTGTCGTGTGACGTCGATCCTGCCGTGGCGTCCGGCGTCATGGCCCAGGCGGCCGAGATTCCGTCAGCGAGTTCGTGTGCTTCGACACCCTCCCTGCCGGCGGCGGTCGGACCCTACATGTTCTCGAACTACACGGCGGACAACCTGCAGGGCGCCGTCCTCGCGGAGTACGCCCGCGGCCAGGGTTACGAGAATGCCTACATCCTTCTGTCGCGTGACACGCCCTACACCGAGAAGTTGCCAGAGTACTTCGGCGAGGCGTTCGAGGCCATGGGCGGCACGGTGGTCGCGGTCGGCGAATACACCATGGGTCAGCAGGATTTCTCGGCGGAGGTCACCAACATCGGCGGTCTCGATCCCAGCCCGGACGTCATCCAGACGTCGGCCTACGAGCCTGACTTCCCGGCCTTCATCAAGCAGTTGCGTGCTGCAGGCATCGACACGCCGGTGCTTGGCAGCGACGGCATTGATTCTCCGACGACCTTCGCTCTCGGTGACGTGGCCGAGGGCGTGGTCTTCTCCAACGCCGGGTTTGCCTCTCCGGGCAGTGCACTCGAAGCCTTCGAGATGGCCTATGAGGCGAAGTACGGCACGCCGAACGACACCGTCTTCACGGCGACCGGCTATGACCTGATGATGGTCATCGCCGCGGCCATCGAGGCGGCCGGTTCCACCGACGGTCCGGCAATCCGGGATGCCTGGGACAATCTGGAGAATGTCCAGGTCGCCACGGGATCGATCACCTACAAGGATCAGAACCGGGTGCCGGTGCGTGTCGTCGCACTCAACCAGGTCTCGGGCGGCGAACGGGTGCATGTCGGCGATTTCTCGCCCGACCCCTCGATGATCCCGGCTCCGTGAGCAGTGGCCCCGAACACCTCCTCGACGTTGCAGGGCTTGAGGTCCGCTACGGCGCCATAGAGGCCATCAGGGGCGCAGGCCTTGAGGTCTGCAAGGGTGAAATCGTGACTCTTCTCGGCGCCAATGGCGCCGGGAAGAGTTCCTTTCTCAACGCCGTCATGGGACTGGTACCGCTGGCCGCCGGACGGGTTGCCCTCGATGGCGAGGACATCACCGGCGAAACGCCGGAAGCCGTCGTGCGGCGTGGCATGACTCTGTGTCCGGAAGGACGGCGCGTCTTCGCCAACCTCACCGTGCGCGAGAACCTCGCCATCGGCGGTGCGACACGCCGCCGTGCCGGTGATGCCGCGACCATACTCGCCGACATGCTGGACCGCTTCCCGGTTCTCGCGGAACGCCATGACCAGATGGCCGGCACCCTCTCGGGAGGGGAACAGCAGATGCTGGCGATTGCCCGGGCCATGATGTCCGCTCCCCGGATCGTTCTGCTCGACGAACCGTCGCTGGGCCTGGCGCCGCGTGTCGTCGACACCATCTTCGAGATGATTGTCGCCCTTCAGCATCACGGGGCCACCATTCTGCTGGTGGAGCAGAATGTCGACCTGGCCCTGGACATTGCCGACAGGGGTTATGTTCTTGCGTCCGGCCGGGTCGCGCTCTCCGGTCCGGCATCCGAACTGCAGGCTTCCGGCGAGGTCGAACGCGCCTACATGGGGCGCGACTGATGGATGACCGTGTGCCGCGCCCCTGACCATGCTCCGGATAGCGGCTGATGGACATTCTGATCCAGCAGTTCGTCAACGCCCTTTCGCTGGGCGGCACCTATGCCCTGCTCGCCCTTGGCCTGGCGATGGTGTTCAGCGTCCTGGGCCTAATCAACTTTGCCCACGGCGACCTCATGACGCTGACGGGCTACACCATGTTCTTTGCCATCGGCGCCGGCCTGGGCCTGCCGCTGGCGGTCGTTCTCGGCATTGCCTGCGCCACCCTAGCGGCGGTGGCGATGGAACGGGTGGCGTTCCGTCCGGTGCGCGACGCCAACACGGCAACCATGCTGCTGACCAGCCTGGCGGTCAGCACCATCCTCCACATGCTGTTCCAGAACCTGATCTCGGCCCGCCCCAGGGCCATCCCGGTACCGTCCTGGATGATCGGCGCCGTCGACGTGGGTGGCCTGGCGATCGGGGTGATCCAGCTGATGTCGATCACCGCCACGGCACTGCTGCTGATCGCCCTTTCGATCTTCCTGCGCCGTTCCATTCTGGGCATCGCCATGCGGGCGGCGGCTCTCGACTTTCCGGTCACCCGGCTCATGGGAATCAACGCCAACGCGGTCGTGGCCACGGCATTCGGGCTTTCCGGGCTGCTGGCAGGCGTCGCCGGAGTCCTGTGGCTGGCGCAGCGTGGATCGGTCGATCCCCTGATGGGTTTCCTGCCCGTGCTCAAGGCGTTCATCGCGGTGGTGCTGGGCGGTCTGGGCAGCCTTGCAGGCGCGGTGGTGGGCGGATTCGCCCTTGCCTTCATCGAGGTCTTCCTGCGCGCCTTCCTGCCCGACGGCTGGTTGCCGTTCCGCGAATCGATCACACTGACCCTGGTCATCGTCCTGCTTCTGGTGAGGCCCGAGGGCCTGATCGGCCGGCGCGAGAACGTGAGATAGGAGGCATGCGGTGAGCAATTCGCTGCTGGAACGGGACAGGCGGGCTCTCGCCGGAATCGGCAAGCTCAGAACATCGCCGCTCACCATCCGCCATGCCCGTGGCAACCGGCTGATCGAGGAGGACGGCCGCGAGGTGCTCGACATGTCCGCCACCGCCGGCGCGGCACTCCTGGGTTACGGGCATCCAGGCGTTGTCGAGGCAACCCGCCGCGGCCTCGAGGAGTGCGCCGGTGCGTCGGCCATGTTCGGCGCATCCGAATCGGCCGTGGCCCTGGC
>JAJEHK010000125.1 GCA_022823765.1 Alphaproteobacteria bacterium
ATCTCGGCGGCAACGGCTTCATCTGGCGTTGCGCCATGTCGGACGCCATGCCGGGAGTGGTCGAGTTGCGCCGGGCCGAGGACGGCATCCGCTATCGCAGTGAGGAGCCGGGCGAGTACTACCTGGAGTTCAACGGCGAGTACGGCGGCCTGTGGCGCCGTCTCGGTACGTCGCCCCAGGCGCTTTGCGGGGTCGGCACGGTCGCCGTCGGCTTCGATGTCTCCGGCTATTACGTGCGCAGGGAAGGGAGCTTTGACGACCGTGTCCGGTTCATCTTCGAGGGCATCGGCGACGACGAGGTGATTGGCGACTTTGGCATCTTTGCCGGCGGAGCCAGCGGCAGCGAGATCGATGCCGTCGACCCCATGCTCGGCACTCCGCCCCACACCCTGATCCTGGCGTCCTCGGAAGGTCACTCGAGCAACACGCTGATCGTGCCCGACGAAATCGGTTTCAACCATATCGCCATGGACGGGATCCAGAACCCCAACGTACGCGCCGACATGACGTTCTTCGAAACGCCCGGCGGCGGCGCGGTGTTCTCCGTGGGTTCCATCGCCTGGTCGGGCAGCCTGCCGCACAACGGCTATGACAACAACGTGTCGCGGATCTGCGAGAACGTCCTGCGGCGTTTCGCGGATGACACCCCGTTCGCCATGCCCGACGGGTGACATCGCAGCTGGCCCCTGCTTGACCTCGACGGCGCCCTGAGCGATCCCAGGCGGGTCAACGCAATGCGCCCCAACCAGCGTCGGAGATGTTCGCGGCGAAGGTCTCGTGCTGACTGTGGAGTTGATTGCCGACCGCGCCGGCAAGACTCCCCTTTAACACGAGCCTGGCGATGCAAAGACGTGTAGTGGGCGTATCCTTCGAACCGGGTGTCATGACGCGAGCGCTGGACTGGCGTCATGTCGCTTGTATGGACGCTTCCCGAAACGCAAGGTTCGATTTCGTTGTGACGGGCAGGCAGATTGCAGTCTAGTATCCGGCCTGTTGAAGTGGGGACTTCTCCCCACTGGCCCTGACGGAATCTGCCGATCCACGCCTCACGCTCACTGAATGGGAAGCGGCAGAGACAATCGCGCCATTTGCCAGGGCCGTCTTCCAGACATTCCCCTCTTTGAACCATCGATCGCCAGGGTGAAGCCCGATATGTCTGGACGAGGAAATCTGAACGGCGGATCGCGACGGCCTGTCGGAAATGCCAAAGAGAGCAGTGGCCTTCTCGAAGTGTCAGATTTCTTCGGTGCTGTCGCTCTAGGCAAGGTTGACGAGGCGGTGACATTGGCGCAACGCGACCGGCATGTGTCCTGTCTGCCCCGCACCCTTCCTATCGTCGATTTCCCTGCGTATTCACGTTGCCTGTGACAGATACGGATGCTGTGAGAAGAGGGTGCGGCACCAAGTGGTCTTGCAGTTCAGCCTCAGGCTGGCCTCAGCAGCATGAGCCGGGTCTCTCGGGAATGCGTTTCAACGTGCTGTCATGCGGATCGTACCGACCTTGTCGTGCGGCAGCGGAGTGCTGGTGACACCGGTGAGGACATGACGGGACCCTGAAAACCGTTCGCACAGCGGAGCGGCGCCGATGAGGTTCATCATCCACCCATCACCTGAAGGTCCACTCTATTCTTGCTGAGCGCCACATGATCGCTGTATTCTCGTCATATGACGGTCAATACAGGAGACGTTCCATGACAAACACGGCCATCCGTACGTCAAATCTGTCGGAGATTCCTGCCGTCTTCATCTCACACAATGCGAGCGAACCGGCACGGCTTGCGCGACTTCTCGCCATCTCCGATCCGGACACCTGCAGCGATGTGAGCCTGGCACGACGTGTTGCCGACGGTCTCCGACCGGCCGCCGTGGAGGCCATGGCCGAAGTGTTCGGGGGCAACACGAGCCGCATCGTGGGTCCTGTTGTGCCGGAAGCGACGTTTCGGCGTGCGAAAAAGGCTGGCAAGCTCTCGAAGCAACACAGCGAACGGCTCTACGAGATCGGTCGTGTGCTGGCTGCCGTCATCCTGGCCTACCGAGGTGATCGGGACCGGATCGTAGCCTTTCTGACACGCCCTCACCCCCTGCTGGAACGCGAGACTCCTCTCGACATGGCACGCTCCAGTTCCGCGGGCGCGAATGCGGTCCTCAATCTCATTCAGCGTGCCGAGGCGGGCGTTTCGCCCTGACCGTCGTTCGTCAACTTCCGACGACTAGGTCGGCCTACCGGATCGGCGATCCACGAGGCCGGTTTCCCGTCTGGAGCCCAGAGGGCGCTCGCAGAATTGCGGGCCGGTGGCATGAGGCTGGAGCTGCCGTAATCTACGCCAGCGAAGCCTATTCGACGGCAATGCTGGAGAAGCTAGTGCACTGGAACGGTATCATCCCGGACAATCAGCATTTCGTGGAGATCACGATTCCTCGGGGGACCTCGTACGAAGTCGCAGCGTCTGATGCGTTGCCGGGCTGGGACAGTCAGGACTGCCGCGTCTCGCGCAGCTTCGCCAGTACGTGGTACGAGGAGAGACGCAGCGCGATACTCTTCGTTCCCTCCCTTGTGGCGCGCATGGAACGCAACGTCATCATCAACAGCCGTCACCCCGAGTTCACAGACATGGAAGTGTCGCTGGAAACGCCGGTGTGGTGGGACCAGCGCCTTTTTCCGACCGCGTGATGCGGATCTCGTTGGACACGACCTATTCCTCTTGTTCCCAGCGCTCATGGTGCTGAAGGCCCGGGCAACGGGTACACGGCATGCCAGCAGACGACCGGTCACATTGCCCTGGCGATGCAGCGCCTCAAGTCAGAACCCAAAAGCCTGTCCGCCGATTGAGACGTGAGCGACAGAATCTTCGGGACTACAGGGAATGCACCGCCCGTACGCTGACCGCTATGTTGCCCATGCGAGGCTGACCGGTGTAGCGGTCGACGCCGTCGTCGACGCGGAGCAGACGGCCGGAATTCGTGCCCCACTCGCGGACCTGCTCGTCCTGTTCGTCAGGCAGGCCGCCGTACGTCGGGGCCATGGATACGACGCCTGCTCGAAGATCTGCATCAGGTTGCACGATGCTCCGGATCGACCCGAACTCGGAGCGGATCTCGACCAGGCCCCCTGCGGAGAGTCCTGCGCGGTCGAGATCGTCGGGGTGCATGAAGGCCGGATTGTAGGGCCACTTGCGACGCAGCCCTTCGAGCTCCTGGCCATTCGAGTTGTAGGTGCGGAGCAGGCGTCCGTTGATGAGGCGATAGGGGTAGCGCTCTTCAACCTCGCCGTGTTCAGGTTCCTCGAATGAGGCTGCGGTCTGGGCAAGATCCGCCAGCATTTCGGGGTTGGCGACGTCGAAGCGTCCGATCCAGCCAGGCTCGCGGCCCGTGACCACCATCGAATCGTTGCGGAAGATGGCGCCGTGGGGATGTTTTCTTACCTCGGCGAGCGGTATGCGCGCATCACGCGTCAGAATCTCGAAGAGCTCGTCGGTGCTCGGCCGCGTCTTCATGTCGAGGTCGACCTTGCCTCGCTCGGACGATGTCCCCGGCGCGGCGGCCGGTTCGATCGCGAGCGACAGTCCCATCCGCTGCGCCAGGGCATGGAAGAACTCCCAGTCCTCGACGACGTCCGCCCCTTCGGGAGGCTCCACGATTGGCGGCGTGTACTGCGCGTAGGCGTCCTTGTACCCCATTCCGGCGGCGTAGAAGCCAAACAGCTCCTGGGACAGGGTCATGCCCGCCATCTCGAGCGGAAGCTTCGGCGCAATCACGTAGTCCGCGAGGCGCGCCGTCGCGGAGAACTTGATGTCGATCTGCACCAGCAGATCGATTGCCTTGAGCGCGCGCACGTTCAGGTCCTGATCGGGAATGGCGAGGGCGGGGTTGCCGGCGATGCTGAGGAGGGCGCGTACCTGACCGTCGCCCTCAAGCAGGATTTCCTCGGCCAGGGCGGAGGCCTGCAGCCCGCCGTCGCAATTGGCGATGTCGCGCACCCTGAGCTGCGGTCCGTATCCGTAGCCGCGGCGGCGCGGCGTCTCCGCCTGGGCGATCGCGGAAAAGGGAGCCGTCAGGGTTCCGGTATGCGTCACGGGATCGCCTGCGCGGCTCCACTGGCCGCAGATCGTGTTGAGGGCAAGTACCAGGTATTCGAAGAGCGTGCCTTGTCCGTTGAAGCTCGGAGCCGTGCCCGCGGTGGCGACGCCGCGGCCCGCCGCAAAGATTCGCGCCGCCTCAAGCAGATCGGCGAGTGGGACATCCGCCAGCCTGGCGACGGGCTCGGGCTCGAAGGGCGCCACGGCCGCCCGCAAGGCCTCGAGCCCGGTCACGTTCTCCTCGATGAACGCCGCGTCATGCCATTCCTCGCGCACGATCGCGTTCAGCATCGCCGCGACCAGGGAGAGGTCATGACCGGGCCGGCACTGAAGATGGAGATGCGCGCGTCGGGCCGTCTCGGTCCGGCGCGGGTCGATCACGATGAGGCGCATGCCACGAGCGATGGCGGTGGTCAGCTCGCGGCCCGGATTCGCGATCGGCAGCCCCATCTGAAAGGAGACGAGTGGATTGGCGCCGATCAGGAGGGTGACGTCCCGTGTCTCGAAGGCCGGAGACGGCGCCAGCCAACGTCCATGCAGCGCCTGGGCGACGGCCTTGCCCGGCTGGTCAATGGAGTTCGCATCGAACACCAGTGACGCTCCCAACGCCTCCATGAAAGCGAGAGCGACCGGCACGGTCGCTGGGTTGACGATACTGTAGGTGCCTCGATAGAGCGCAACCGAGCGTGGTCCGTGCCGGGCCACGATCTCGCTCAGCCGTTCGGCGATTTCCTCGACCGCGCCGGTGAACGGGATCGGGCGAAACGTCCCGTCAGACATGCGCTTCTGGCTGTGGAGAAGCCGCCCCGGGTGGTTCCACTGTTCGGGCACCTGCTGTCCCTTGATGCAGCAGAAGCCCGCGTAGGCCGGATTGTCCCGATCGCCACGGACCTTCACCGGACGCCCGTTCTCGAGCTCCACCAGAACGCCGCAGCCGTTGTCGCAGAAACGGCACATCATGGGCTTCGTGGTTCTCATGAATGCCCTCCGCGGACGGCCTGCTCGATGACGGCTGTCGATTCTAGACACTCCCACATCCCCGCACCACAAGGTCGTGCCGGATCGCGCAGGAGAACGGTTCCGCGGTGTTCATCGGAATGGCCGGCGAGGACGTCCGGTCAGGCCAGGGCCCAGGACGGACGTTCGCGAGGCCCGGTCGGGGGCGTTGTTGTCGCTGCCCGCCTCGTGTATGCCCTTGGCATGAGCATCACGCGAGCACAGGCGCAGGAGATCGAGGCGCAGCGGTCCCGCGGCGAGACGACGCGGCGGGTGGTGTCGCCGGGGCTGGAAGCCCTGCTCTACGAGCCGATCGAGGTGCTCGATCACGGATTCGTGCGTGTCATCGACTACCTGGGAGACGACAGCGCCATCGTCCAGGCGGCACGGGTGTCCTACGGCACGGGCACGCGCTCGGTGCGCGGCGATGCGGCGCTCATCGCCTACCTCATGCGCCACCGCCACACCACGCCCTTCGAGATGTGCGAGATCAAGTACCACGTCAAGCTGCCGGTGTTCGTGGCCCGCCAGTGGATTCGCCACCGCACGGCCAGCGTCAACGAGGTCTCGGCGCGCTACTCGATTCTCGACCGCGAGTTCCACATCCCGGCGCCCGGCAACCTGGCGCGCCAGTCGGCGCAGAACAGGCAGGGTCGAAACGACATTCTCGAAGGCGACGAGGCGGCAAGGGTGCTGGAGATTCTCAAGGAGGACGCCAGCCGCGCCTATGGACACTACGAGGAGATGCTCGACGACGATGGCCCCGGCCTTGCCCGCGAACTGGCGCGCATCAACCTGCCGCTCGGCATCTACACCCAGTGGTACTGGAAGACCAATCTCCACAACCTGCTTCACTTCCTGGCCCTGCGGGCCGACTCCCATGCCCAGCACGAGATCCGGGTCTATGCCGAGGCGATGCTGGAGACGGTGAAGGCCTGGGTCCCGCTGGCCTTTGAGGCCTTCGTCGACTGCCGGCTCGACGGTGCGGAGCTGACGGCGAAGCAGCTGGCGGTCGTACGCCGCATGGTGAAGGGCGAGACGGTGACCCGGGAAACGAGCGGGCTGTCGCGGCGGATGTGGGACGAACTGCAGGCCGTGCTGGAAGACCGTCCCTGAGGGCGAGTCCTACTCGATGACGATGCGGGGCCCCTGAGGGCGGGCGCCCGGCAGGCTCTCGAGGACCGCCGAGGCCACCTCCTGGTAGGCGTTGGCAAGGTGACCCCCGGGCTCGGCCGCGACGATGGGAAGACCGTTGTCCGATGTCTCGCGAATCCTGATGTCGAGCGGAATTTCGCCCAGGAAGGGGACTCCGAGCCTGGCGGCCTCCTGTTTTGCGCCACCATGGGCGAAGACCTCGGTACGGTGACCGCAGGCCGGGCAGGCGAAGTAGCTCATGTTCTCGACGATGCCGAGAATGGGAACGTCCACCTTGCGGAACATGTTGAGTCCCTTGCGGGCATCGATGAGCGACAAATCCTGCGGTGTGGAAACGATCACGGCGCCGGCGAGCGGCGTTCTCTGGGTGAGCGAGAGCTGGATGTCACCGGTCCCCGGCGGCAGATCGACGATCATGATGTCGGCCTCGCCCCACGCCACCTGGCGCAGCATCTGTTCGAGGGCGCTCTGCACCATCGGGCCGCGCCAGACCATGGGCTGGTCCTCTCCGATCAGCAGGCCGATCGACATGGTCGCGATGCCGTGAGCCAGCTTCGGATAGAGCAGGGTGCCGTCGGTCTCGGGCTTGCCCGTCAGTCCGAAGAGGCGCGGCGCCGAGGGTCCGTAGATGTCCGCATCAAGGAACACCACCCTGCGTCCCGCGGCGGCCAGGGCGAGTGCCAGGTTGGCTGCCGTGGTCGACTTGCCGACGCCGCCCTTGCCGCTGGCCACCGCCACGATGGCCTTGACGCCATCGATGCCTCCGGCGGGCTGCGCCGGGGCGTCCTGATCGCGGTGAGCGGTCATCACGACGCTCGACGAGAGCACGCCGGGCAGGGCGCGAATGGCGTCTTCGGCTGCCTTGCGCACCGGCTCATAGGCGTGGCCGCGGTCGGCCGGCACCTCCATGACGAAACCCACGTTGCCGTCCCTGACGACGAGATTGGAGACGAGTCCCTCGTCGCTGATCGGCCGGCCGCTTCCGGGATCGACGACTCCGCGCAGCGCCGCTTCTACCGCCTCTTGCGTGACTCGTGCCATCGCTCGTCATCCTTCCCGCGTTGCAGGCAACACGCAGGTGACATATAACGCAGGAACCCTTGGCAACAACCCATAAAGTGCGGAACCCGGCACACCAGGATCCGCCAGGAAGGCAGCGAACCCATGTCCTGGAATGACGGTGGTGGAGGTGGATGGGGCGGTTCCGGCGGCGGTCCCTGGGGACGACGTCCCACAGGCGGCGGCGGCCGTGAATTCGAGGAACTCGTCCGCAACATGCAGAAGAAGGGCCGGCGATTCCTGCCCGGCGGCTTCGGCGGAATCAGGGGAATCCTGATCATCCTTGTCGTGCTTGTTGCCGTGTGGCTGGCAAGCGGGATCTACCGGGTCGACACCAATGAACAGGGTGTCGAGGTGGTCTTTGGACGCTGGGTCAACACGACCACCCCGGGACTGGACTACAACTGGCCGGCGCCCGTCGGACAGGTCTTCACGCCGACGGTGACGGAGATCCAGCAGTTCACCATCGGCACCACGCCCAACCAGAGCCTGATGCTGACCGGCGACGAGAACATCATCGACGTCAAGTTCGTCGTGAAGTGGAAGATCGACGACGCCGGAAAGTTCCTCTTCAACATCTCCGATCCGGAAGGAACGACACGCAACGTGGCCGAGAGCGCCATGCGTCAGGCCATCGGTCGCACCCCGCTGGCAACGGCCCTTGCCGAAGGCAGGGCGGAGGTCGAGCAGAAGACCCTGGAACTGATGCAGGCCATGCTCGATGAATACGGAGCCGGGGTCGAGATCCGCCAGGTCGAGCTGCAGAGCGTCGATCCGCCGGCGGCGGTGATCGACGCCTTCCGCGATGTCCAGGCGGCCCGGGCGGACCAGGAGCGTTCGATCAACGAGGCCCAGGCCTACCAGAACCAGATCGTGCCGGTCGCCCGTGGTGATGCGCAGCGCATGATCCAGGAGGCGGAAGCCTACAAGGAACAGGTGATCAATACGGCCGAGGGTGACGCCGCCCGGTTCATGTCAGTCTACAACGAGTACGTCCTGGCCGAGGATGTGACGGAGCGTCGCATCTACCTCGAGACCATGGAAACCGTACTGCGGGACATGGAGAAGATTGTCATCGACACCGGGGCCACGGACGGCCAGGGGGTCGTTCCCTACCTGCCGCTCGACCAGCTGCGGCGAAGCAGCGACCAGGAGGGCTGAACCGTGAACATCAAGATCATTCTCTCGGTCATTGCCCTGGCCGCTCTTATGGTGGTGGGTTCCATGTCGGTCTTCACCGTCGCCGAGTACGAGCAGGGGATCGTTGTCCAGTTCGGTGACCCCAAGCGGGTGGTGACCGATCCCGGTCTCAATTTCAAGCTCCCCTGGCAGGACGTCATCTACTACGAGAAGCGCGTCATCCAGGTCGATGGAGAACCTGAACAGGTCACTGCGTCGGACCAGAAGCGCCTGGTTGTCGATGCCTTTGCGCTCTATCGCATCACGGACCCCCTGAAGTTCAAGAACTCGGCGATCACCATCGACCGTTTCGAGGGATTCATGCTCAGAACGCTGACCGGCACGCTGCGCCAGCACATCGGTCGCGTGCCGCTGGTCGATGTCGTTTCCGGTGAGCGCGAGGCGTTGATGAGCGCGATCCAGGAATCCCTGGTCAGGGAGACCGAGCAATACGGCATCGCGGTGACGGACGTGCGCATCAAGCGCACCGACCTGCCCCAGGAGAACAGCCAGGCCATCTACCGGCGGATGCAGACCGAACGCGAGCGCGAGGCAAGCGAGATCCGCGCCGAGGGCGAGGAACAGTCACTGCGTATCCGCGCCGAGGCCGACCGGACCCGCACCGTGTTGCTGTCGGAAGCAAAGCGCGATTCCGAAATCCTGCGTGGCGAGGGGGATGGAGAGGTGGTGCGCATCTTTGCCGAGGCCTTCGGCCGGGATGTCGACTTCTTCACCTTCTATCGCACCATGCAGGCCTATCGCGAGGCGCTCAATTCCACGGATACCACGCTGGTGCTGTCGCCGGACGGAGACTTCCTGCGCTTCCTGACGAGCTTCGAGGGCCTCCAGGCCAGCCCTCGTTCTGACACATCCGCCGAATAGAGGTGGAGTGCCGCCTGACCGGGCGTCGATGACAGATCTTGCTGTGGCGCTTGCCATTGCCATGTTTCTCGAAGGCATCGCCTGGGCACTGTTCCCGGGCGCCATGAAGAGAGCCATGGTGCATGTCCTGGCCCAGCCCCTGTCCACCGTGCGAACGGTTGGTCTGCTGGTAGCCCTTGCCGCCGTGGCAGCCGTGTGGTTGCTGCGTGGCTGAATGACATGTCGATACAGGGGTCGTGACACGATGATGAACCGGACCGGTTTTCTTCCTGTTCTTGTCCTGACTTTTCTTCTGGCCGGGTTCTCGGGCAGCGGGAGTCATGCGCACGGGACCGGCGAAGGCCATGCCGACCTGGCGGAGCGCCTGCTTCCCTCGGTGGTGTCGATCTTCACCGAAACCGAAGTCTCTGGCGGAAACCGTTCAGGGACCAATCCCTACTCGGGAACACCGTTCGAGGAGTTCTTCGAGCGGTTCTTCGACCGGCAGAATCCTGACGGGGAGGACAGTGCGCCGCGCTCGGCGCCGTGGGCCCTGGGATCCGGGTTCATCATCCACGAAGACGGCGACATCGTCACCAACGCCCATGTCATCGACAAGGCCTCGAAGATCCTCGTGCGCCTTGATGACGGAACCGAGTACGAGGCCACGGTGGCGGCGACGGATACCAAGACCGATATCGCCCTGCTCAAGGTCGAGGCGGACGGTGCCTTGCCGGCGGTGGCCTTTGGCGATTCGGATGTCGTGCGCATCGGCGATGTCGCACTTGCCATCGGCAACCCCTTCGGCTTCGGCAATTCCGTGACGGCGGGCGTCATTTCGGCGCGCCAGCGGGACATCAACGCCGGTCCCTATGATCAGTTCCTGCAGACGGACGCGCCCATCAACCGCGGCAACTCGGGAGGACCGTTGTTCAACATCGACGGCGAAGTCATCGGCGTCAACACGCTGATCTACTCGCCATCGGGTGGATCGG